>NZ_PSRR01000284.1 GCF_004296405.1 Bradyrhizobium sp. Leo170 | reverse complement strand
GCCTCCGCGAGCGAAGGCCGGCGATGCCAGCGCAAGCGCGCTCGTGAGCGCACCCGCGATAAGGGAATTGACGAGCTTGCTCTTCATCCCGATTCCTCCTGGTTGAATTGCAGCGACGCATCACGTCGCGACAAGAGAAGGATCAGGAGAGCCAAATCTTCCTTCGACTTCAACTGACAAAGGTGACAGATTCTGACACGAAAGTTATCTTCCGTGCTTGATCCTGATAAAGGCGAGCGATGGCACGTCTCCCGTCCTTGACGGGAAGAGGTTTGGAGTGAGTGGCTGCGTCCGCGAGCACGATGAGAGATCAGCCCGCGGAGGCTGCCTCCGCTCAGCGCAACGGTTTGCCGTTCTTCTCGTTGGCGCGACGGAAGGCGTCGGCGAAGGCGTTGCCGGGCTGTTCTTGCTTGCGCGGGGCAGAGGACGTCATCGGCCCGCGAGCACCGTCGCGCGATGAGCCCTTCGAATCCTTCTTGCCGGTCTCGTCGTCGAGCCGCAGCGTCAGCGCGATGCGCTTGCGGGCGACTTCGACGTCCAGCACCTTCACCTTGACGATGTCGCCGGGTTTGACGACCTCGCGCGGATCCTTGATGAAGGTCCTGGACATCGCCGAGATGTGCACCAGCCCGTCCTGATGCACCCCGATGTCGACGAAGGCGCCGAAGGCAGCGACATTGGTGACGGTGCCCTCGAGGATCATGCCGACCCGGAGGTCCTTGATCTCCTCGACGCCTTCCTTGAACACCGCGGCCTTGAACGCCGGACGGGGATCGCGGCCGGGCTTTTCCAGTTCGCGCAGGATGTCGGTGACCGTCGGAAGGCCAAAGGTCTCGTCGACGAACGATTGCGGCTTCAACTGGCGCACGATCTCGCTGTTGCCGATCAGCGCCTTGATGTCGCTCTTGGTCGCTGCGAGAATTCGGCGCACCACCGGATAGGCTTCGGGATGCACGCCGGACGTATCGAGCGGGTCCTCGCCATCATTGATGCGCAGGAAGCCGGCGCATTGCTCGAACGCCTTCGGCCCCAGCCGCGGCACCTCCTTCAGCGCCTTGCGCGACTTGAACGGGCCGTTCGAGTCGCGGTGCTGCACGATGCTTTGCGCTAAGCCGGGCCCGATGCCCGACACCCGCGACAGCAGCGGGACGGAGGCGGTGTTGACGTCGACGCCGACGGCGTTGACGCAGTCTTCCACCACGGCATCGAGCGAGCGCGCCAGCTTGCTTTCGCCGAGATCGTGCTGATACTGGCCGACGCCGATCGCCTTGGGATCGATCTTCACCAGCTCGGCGAGCGGATCCTGCAGGCGGCGGGCGATCGACACCGCGCCGCGCAGGGTGACGTCCAGCCCGGGCAGTTCCTCCGACGCGTAGGCAGAGGCCGAATAAACGGAAGCGCCGGCCTCCGAGACGACGATCTTCGTCATCTTCAAGTCCGGCAGCCGCTTCACCAGTTCGGTGGCGAGCTTATCGGTCTCGCGCGAGGCCGTGCCGTTGCCGATCGCGATCAGGTTGACGCGATGCTGAATGGCGAGCTTACCGAGGATCGCGAGCGCCTCCTCCCATTGCCGCTGCGGCTCGTGCGGATAGACCGCTGTCGTCGCCAGCACCTTGCCGGTCGCATCGACGACGGCGACCTTGACGCCGGTGCGATAGCCGGGATCGAGCCCCATGGTGACACGCGCACCGGCGGGCGCCGCCAGCAAGAGGTCGCGCAGGTTGGAGGCGAACACCCGCACGCCTTCGGTTTCCGCCGCCGTCCACAGCCGCATGCGCAGGTCGATGTTGAGATGCACCTGGATCTTGGTGCGCCACGCCCAGCGCACGGTTTCGATAAGCCATTTGTCGCCGGGACGGCCGAGATCGGAAATGCCGAAACGTTTCATGATCTTCAATTCATAGGCACTCGGCACGCCGGCAACCGGCGGCTCTGCCTCCGGCTGCATCTGCAGGTCAAGAATCTCCTCCTTTTCGCCGCGGAACAGCGCCAGGATGCGGTGCGACGGCAGCTTGTGCAGCGGCTCGCTGAAGTCGAAATAGTCCTTGAACTTTTCGCCCTCGGTCTTCTTGCCCTTGCGCACGGCTGAGACCATGCGCGCATTCGTCCACACCTCCTCGCGCAGCGCGCCGATCAGATCGGCGTCCTCGTCGAAGCGCTCGACCAGGATCGCGCGCGCGCCTTCCAGCGCCGCGGCGGCATCGGCCACGCCCTTCTCCGCATCGACGAAACCTGCCGCCTGCGCTTTCGGATCATGCTGCGGCTGCGTCATCAACAGCTCGGACAAAGGTTCGAGCCCGGCCTCCTTGGCGATCTCGGCCTTGGTGCGACGTTTCGGCTTGTAGGGAAGATAGATGTCCTCCAGACGCGCCTTGTTGTCGGCGGCCATGATCTGCGCTTCGAGCGCGGCATCGAGCTTGCCCTGCTCGCGAATCGAATTGAGGATCGCGGTGCGGCGCTCCTCGAGCTCGCGCAGATAGGTGAGCCGTTCTTCCAGCGTGCGCAATTGCGCGTCATCGAGCGCGCCGGTCAATTCCTTGCGATAGCGGGCAATGAACGGCACCGTGGCGCCCCCGTCGAGCAACGTGACGGCCGCCTCGACCTGCTGTTCGCGCACGCCAAGCTCTTGCGCAATCTGCTGATGAATCTTTGCCACGCAATTCCCTCTGCACCACTTCGAAGCAACCGAACCACCGGTCGCGAGGACGCCGCTTATGGACCATGCCCGCCGATTTGATCAAGTCGCAGCGACAGGCAGTTCACAAGCGCGGCCCGCGCGAGCGGCGAATCGGTATCGCGGTCTGTGCGCTGTCAATCTGCCGAAGATGTGTCGAATCGTCCTCCGGCAAAGCTCTCCGACATTTTCTAGTTTGGCCTGCTTGACGAAGGGCAGGTTTCGTGATGTTCTTTTTTTGTTCCTCCGATCTTAAGTTGCGTGCAAGAGGGATTTCATGGACGACGGGTATACCGGCGCCGAATCGTTTCAGTTTGTCTTCCACAATGATGACGAGACGCCACGGGAGTTCGTCAGGGAGCTCTTGCGCGCCGTGTTCGGCAAGTCGGAACGGGAGGCGATCCTGTTCGCGGCCGAGATCGACCAGCAAGGCAATGCCACCTGCGGCCCTTATCCGTCCCGGGTCGCGGCGGCGCTTTGGAAAACCGCGCAACAGCGCATCAGCGCGGCCGGGCATCGTCTTCAGATTACCAGCGAGGCAGTAAGGACCAGCGGCCCATGCGATTTGTGCGGCGCGCCGCCGCCGGTGCAGGAGGTGCAGCTCGGCGACAAGATCGCCTGCCTCTGCAGCGATTGCCTGCTCGCGGCAAGGGATGCATCCGAAAAATTGCAGGGCGAAGAATTCAGATACACATACGTCGCGATTGATTGGCATTTTGCCGGCATTCCGCGCAACCAGCTCGTGACGCGGGCGCGCGGCTTTCCGGGTCATATGCGTGCGGACGTTCAAGTCGCGCTGGACCGATTGCTCGCCTCACCGATCCACTTCTTCGGCGTCCACGAAGAATATCGCTACGAGACGCTGACTTTTGCGGGATTGATGAACGACGGGCGCAATGCGCCGGTGATCGCTCCGCCGCAGTATTATGAAGTCGACGTCGGCGAGCCGGCGGCGGTGAAATGTCTTAACAACGGATTGTGGCTGTGCCGCGCTGGCGAGCTTCGCTACGCGGTGCTGCTATCAATTTATCGCGAATCCCGCAACGAGGACGCGATCCGGATCGAGATCGCGGTGCCGACCGGCGCAACCGGCGACACCTTCGTGCAGCGCTGTTTTTCGGAACTCGAGCAAGCGGTGCAGGCAGCACGCTCCTATCGCGGCAAGATTCTTTCGCTCGACGGCGGAGCCGAATATCGCGGACGCTCAAGGGGAGTAACGGTGCACCGGTTGCCGCCGATCGATCGCGAGGCCGTTATCCTGCCCGAACCGACCCTAAGACTGCTTGAGCGCAATGTTCTGAACTTTGTCGGTAGCCGCGACGCGCTGCGCCGACTGGGTCAGTCGACGCGCAAGGGCATCCTGCTCTATGGCCCGCCGGGCACCGGCAAAACTCACACCATCCGCTATCTCGCGACCAACCTGCCGGGACATACGACGCTGATCATCACCGCCGAACAGATCGGGCTGCTCGAAGCCTACATGAATCTGGCGCGGCTGCTGCAGCCGACGATGGTCGTCATCGAAGACGTAGACCTGATTGCCAGCGACCGCGAACTGATGGGCCCGTGCGAGGAATCGCTGCTCAACAAATTGCTCAACGAGATGGACGGGTTGAAGGAGGATGCCGACATCCTGTTCGTGCTCACCACCAATCGCCCCGAAGAGCTCGAAAGCGCGCTGGCCGGCCGGCCCGGCCGCATCGACCAAGCGATCGAGGTGCCGCTGCCGGATGCGATCGGCCGCGGCAAGCTCGTGCGGCTCTATGGCAAGAACCTGCCGCTTGAGGAGAGCACCGTCGATGAAGCGGTGCGGCGCACGGATGGCGCCAGCGCCGCCTTCATCAAGGAGCTGATGCGGCGCCTCGCACAGGCCAGCATCGCGCGCGACGGCGGCAAGTCGGTGATATCAGCCGACATCGACGAGGCGCTCGACGACATGCTGTTCGCCGGCGGCCGCCTCAATGTGAAATTGCTCGGCGGCGCGCAGGAGATGGCCGCGGAGTGACGCACGCGCGCGTGAAGGGCCGCCGCACCTGGTCCGGCGATGCGATCGACGGCCCCTTCATGCCGCGCTGTTCCGCCCTATATTAAGGGCCGATCCTGCCATGCCGAGATAAGGACCGCCGGCTTGACCGAGCAGCTCGCCCTTTTTGCCGACAATTCCTCCGCGTTTTCAGCGCCGGAGGGACTGCGCTATGCCGCCGATTTCCTTTCGCCCGACATCGAACGGGAACTGATCGCGCGCATCGCGGCGCTTCCGCTGCAGCCGTTCGAGTTCGGCCAATATCAGGGCAAGCGGCGGGTGGCCTCGTTCGGCTTCCGCTACGACTATACGGAGCGCCGGCTACGCGAGGCCGATTTCATCCCCGACTGGCTTGGCCCCGTGATCGAGCAGGTCGAGGCCTTTGGCGGATCAGGGACCGAGATCGCCCAGGCGCTCTGCACCGAATACGAGACCGGCGTCGGCATCGGCTGGCACCGCGACAAGCCGCAATTCGACCGGATCTTCGGCCTGTCGCTGGGATCGCCGTGCAAGTTCCGCTTCCGCCGCCCGGCCGGCGACAAGTGGGAGCGCTTCACCCTGGAGGCGCAACCCCGGTCGATCTACCTGCTCTCGGGTGAGGCCAGACAAATCTGGGAGCATAGCATCCCCGCTGTCGAAGCACCCCGCTACTCCATCACCTTGCGCACGATGCGGGACTGAGCGGCGCACCGGTGCCGTAGCCCGGGTGAGCGTCAGCGTAACCCGGGGCCGCTCTCAACGCAGTCTTAAGAAGTCCCGGGTTGCGCTGCGCTCCACCCGGGCTACGAAACTCGGCGCGACCTCGCTCCTATGGCGCAGCAAGAACTGCTACACTCCGTCTGATTCCGCATCGGGACCCCCATGGCACGACGAACCGGCAGCGCCGATCTTCCGCTCCATAACGGGCGCGTGCCCGCGTGGCTCGGCCAGCGCATGTCGGCACTCGGCGCGATCATCACGCAGGCGATCGTCCACCACTACGGGCGCGAGGAGTTCCTGCAGCGCCTCGCCCATCCGTTCTGGTTCCAATCCTTCGGCGCGGTCATGGGTATGGACTGGCATTCCTCTGGAATCACCACATCCGTGATCGGCGCATTGAAGCGCGGGCTCGTGCCGCTGCAAGGCGAGCTCGGCATCTATGTCTGCGGCGGCCGCGGCAGCAACTCACGCCGCACGCCGGACGAATTGACCGCGCTCGGCGAACGTACCGGCTTCGATGGCGCGGCGCTGACACGCGCCAGCCGGCTGGTGGCCAAGGTCGACAGCGCCGCCGTCCAGGACGGCTTCGAGCTCTATCTGCACGGCTTCTTCGTCACCGAGGACGGCAAGTGGACCGTGGTGCAGCAAGGCATGAACGGCGACAAGCGGCAGGCGCGCCGCTATCACTGGCATTCCGAAAATCTGCGCAGCTTCGTCGACGAACCGCACAGCGCCATTGACGGTCCCACGCAGGGCGAGATCATCAACCTGACCGACCACCGCGCCGAACGCTCGCGCTCGGCACAGCTCGATCTGCTCGGCGCGCTCGGCCCCGACGGTATCGCACGCGAATATGCCGCGCTTTCGAAGCAGCCCGATCCGCAGCCGGAGCTGCCGCATCTGATCATGCCCGCGCATCACGACGTGCGCGCCAGCGACGTGTTCACGCGCCGCTTGCACGGCACGCTGGCGGCAGCCGCCGAATGCGGCCCGCGCGATTTTCCCGAACTGCTGCTGACATCAGGCGTCGGCGCGCGCACCGTGCAGTCGCTCGCGATGGTCGCCGAAGTCGTCCATGGCGCGCCCTACCGGTTCAAGGATCCCGCGCGGTTCTCGCTCGCCCATGGCGGCAAGGACCGCCATCCCTATCCGGTGCCGATCAAGGTCTACGACGAAACCATCCGCGTGCTGAAATCGGCCGTGCAGCACGCGAGCCTCGGCCGCGACGAAGAGATACAGGCGCTAAAGCGCCTCGACAATCAGGCGCGCCTCTTGGAGCGAACCGCGACCGGCCCATCCTTCGATGCGTTCGTCGCGCAGGAACGCAACCGATCGCCCGCGCTCGGCGGCCGCTCCGTGTTCGGATGGGAGGCGGATGTCGCCGGCAGCAAGCGCGCGACATCGGACAAATCGAAGTAGCGCGAATTCACACCACTTGTAGCTGTCGCGCCTCCTTGAGGGCGGACTTGATCAGCGGCCTGATCGCCTTGTCCTCGCGGCCAACCACCACGCCGGCCGCAAGCGCACGCGCCCGCCTGTTCTCGCGCGGCGCCTGCAGCGCCGCCGCCATGGCCATCTTCCGATGCGCAACAAAGTCGTTCAACGCGCCGAGCGCATCCTGGATCTTCTTGAGATGGCTGGACAGGCGCTTGAGCCGCTTTCGGTCGCGCTTGGCCGGAAAAAGCGTCTCAAAGAAGTCAACCGCATACCTGATCTTCTTGATCCTGATCCGGAGCTTGTGCCGCGCGCGCGGCGACAGCCGATCAAGATGCTGGCCTTGCTTGCGCGCCTTCCTGGTACGGCGGTGCAAAACGTCGGTCGCGAATTTTTCGATCGGGACGTCCCCGTGCGCGTTTGGCGAGTTCGGCTTCGACTCGATCCACTCCAGCGTGTCGACCAGCAGCCTGCGGAACCGTTCCGAGCTCACCACCCTCTTCGCTCGCGCAAGGGCATTGGCGCGCTTCTCGCCGAACTCCTCCTTGATGGCCTTGCCGCCACGGCTCAGCGCGCGGTCATGCGTGACCGGCTCGACCTGCTCCTTGATGAACACGTCGATTTCGCGCGCAGGCGCGAGCTCAGCCGTGAGCCACTTCAGCTCGCGCTTAAGGGCCCCCGTCCTGGCACGAGGCAGCACCTTGGAGAACAGCGAGATCGCCGCGCGCAGCCGCCGGAGTCCTACCCGCATCTGGTGAACGCCTTCCGCATCAAGATTGCGGACGGTATCCGCGTTTCCAGAGAAATGACGAACCGTCGCGCGCGCGATGACGTGGAACGCCTCGCCCGCTGTCATATCGGCTTCCAACTCGATCGGCTCGGCGAAAACGACCGGTTCCTCGCTACCGCGCATGAGGCCATAGCCGCGGTCCGATTTTGACCGCAAGTCGAGCTCGGCTCCCGACCGTTGCTCGATCGCTCTGGCAACGCGGAACAGATCGGCCAGCCGCCCGCGTTTCAGCTCAAGTTCGAGTTCCTCGACAGGGCTCGCTCGGTGACCCGCGACGATCCTTCCCCGATCGATGGCGAGTTCGATCTCGCTTCTCCTGGTCCGGAGCGGAACGGTGGTGCGATGAATCGCCGTCTTGAACACGGGCTTCAGCTTGCGTTGCAGCTTCCTCGAGGCGAGCGGCTCGAGCGGAGTGTTGTCGGCCTCACGAAGGTCCGGCGTGCCGTTCTTGATCTCGGCTTCCCATTCGCCTCGGCCAAACTGCGCGCCATTCGCCGACTTGATCGTCTGGATGTTCGTACTGCCGTTTTGCCGCACGCGAAGCGTCAGGCCGTGGCGCTTCAGCTTGTGTTTCCCGGTATCGAAATAGGTCGAGAGCAGATCGCTCTCCGACCGTTCACCCATTTTTCCGCCGGGAATGCGCCAGCCGGCGAGAGATTTGAGGTTGCGCGCGGCGACGCGAAATTTCAGTTCCGTCTCGACAGCCATGCTTGCTCCGTATCGCTCTTCGGCCCGCCCGCAAACGTATAACGCGCGAGAACGGCGAAGAGTGCCGCGCTGCCGATCATAGTTTCACACCGAGAAGGTCGAACCCGCGCTACGGCATCCCTTCTGTCATTCCGGGGCGCGCAACGCGCGAACTATGATGTGCAAGCGCACATCAGAGAATCCATCTTGCGACATATGCAAGCGGTGAAATGGATTCCGGGTTCGATGCTGCGCATCGCCCCGGAATGACCAAGATGCTTGTCTACGGCCTGTCGAAGGACGGGCGTTGAGCGAAATCAAGTGAGACCCAGAGCATGCGCGGCAGACTGGAACCAACGCAAAAAAAAGACCGCAAGTTTCGCCTGTGGCCTCAGAGAGGTGTTGCTGATGTACGCCATGGTTCTTCAGGCACCTAACACGCCGCTCGTGCGCGAGCAGCGCCCCGATCCGTCGCCCGGACCGAGCGAGGTGCGCATCAAGGTCTCCGCCTGCGGCGTCTGCCGCACCGACCTGCATGTCGTCGACGGCGAATTGCCCGACATCCGCTATCCAATCGTTCCCGGTCACGAGGTCGTCGGCCGCGTCGATGCGCTTGGCGAGGCTGTCGACGGCCTTGCGCCCGGCATGCGCGTCGGCGTGCCCTGGCTCGGCTTCACCTGCGGCACCTGCCCCTATTGCCGCGAAGGCAAGGAGAACCTCTGCGACCATCCACGCTTCACCGGCTACACGCGCGATGGCGGGTTTGCGAGCCACCTGATCGCCGATGCGCGCTATTGCTTTCCGCTCGGCGAGGACGGCGACGATGTCGCGCTGGCGCCGCTGCACTGCGCCGGCTTGATCGGCTGGCGCTCGCTGGTGATGGCCGGCGACGGCAAGCGCCTCGGCATCTATGGCTTCGGTGCTGCCGGCCACATCATCGCGCAGGTCGCGCGCTGGCAAGGCCGCGAGATCTACGCTTTCACGCGCGACGGCGACAGCGAGGCGCAACAACTCGCTCTGTCGCTTGGCGCCGACTGGGTGGGCGCTTCCGGCGACAAGCCGCCGGCCGAGCTGGACGCCGCCATCATCTATGCGCCGGTTGGTGCCTTGGTGCCGCAGGCGTTGCGCGCTTTACGCAAAGGCGGCCGCGTGGTCTGCGCCGGCATCCACATGTCGGACATTCCGTCCTTCCCTTACGATATTCTCTGGGAGGAGCGGCAGATCGTCTCGGTCGCCAATCTGACACGGCAGGACGGCAGGGATTTTCTGAAGGTGGCGCGCGAGGCCGGCATCGAGACGACGACGACCACCTTTCCGCTGGATCAGGCCAATGAGGCGTTGACGCGCTTGCGCAGCGGCAATCTGGTCGGCGCTGCGGTGTTGCAGCCATGACGCCACCGTCCCTGCATCGAGGCGCGACCGACCAGGACCGCGTGCTGGATTTTCTCGGCAAGCCGTCCGGCAGGCATGGTAACCGGCGCGTCGACACGCACGGCTCGATCGTGTTCCTGAAGCCCGACCGTGTCTACAAGGTCAAGCGCGCGGTGAGGCTGCCCTATCTGGATTACTCCTCGCTCGACAAGCGCAAGCACGCCTGCGAGGAGGAGATCGCCGTCAACCGGCGTTTCGCGCCGGAAATCTATCGCGGCGTCGTGCCGATCACGGAAGGCGAAGCCGGCCCTGAAATCGACGGCAAGGGAGACGTCATCGAGTGGACGGTCGAGATGGCGCGGTTCGACGAGAACAGGACGTTCGACCATCTGGCGGCACGAGGCGAGATCACGCCGGAACTGGCCGAGCCGCTGGCCGAGGCGATCGTGGCATCCCACGACAGCGCGCCGGTTTCAGATGGCGAGACCTGGCTCACCTCGCTCCCCGGCATCATCGAGCGCAACACGATCGCGTTTCGCGGCCATCCCGCGCTTGCCGGCGCCGAGGTCGAGCGGCTGCATGTCCTGAGCTGCAATCTGCTCGCCAAGGGCCAACCGCTTCTGAAGCAGCGCGCCGCCGCCAGAATGGTGCGACGATGCCATGGCGACGCGCATCTCGGCAACATCGTGCTGATCGACGGCAAGCCGCGCCTGTTCGATGCGATCGAATTCGATCCCGTCATCGCCACCACGGATGTTCTCTACGACCTCGCCTTTCCGCTGATGGACCTCTTGCATTTCGGCAACCGCGCTGCCGCCAACCGGCTGTTGAACTCCTATCTGCAGGCCACATGGCGGCAGAACGCCGGCGCGCTTGCCTTGCTGCCGCTGTTCCTGTCCATCCGCGCCGCGATCAGGGCCAATGTGCTCCTGACCAAGCATGCGCAGGGCGGCGGCGCCGCCGTGCTGTCGGACGCGCAGTCGTATTTCGAACTCGCACTCGAACTGATCGCGCCGGGAAAACCGTCGCTGATCGCGGTCGGCGGCCGCTCCGGCACCGGCAAGAGCGTACTGGCGCGCGCCATCGCCGGACTGGTCCAGCCCGCACCGGGCGCGGTGCTGTTGCGCTCGGACGTGATCCGCAAGGAGATCTTTGGCGTCGGTCCGCTGGTCAAGCTGCCCGAGTCGGCTTACGCGCCCGGAACGTCCGAACGCGTCTACGACGCGATGCTGGACCGCGCGCGAGCTGTGCTGGCTCAGGGGCTTTCCGCAGTGGTCGACGCCGCGTTCCTGAAGCAAGACGAGCGAAACCAGCTTCGCCCGCTCGCGGCTTCCCTCGGCGTCGATTTCTTTGGGATATTCCTTGTTGCCGAGACTTCCGTCCGCCTCGCGCGCATCGGCGCGCGCCGGAACGACGCATCCGACGCAACCCAAGACGTAGCGCTATTCCAGGAAAGCATCGACACCGGCGCTGTCGATTGGGCGATCGTGGATGCGTCGGGAACGCCGGAAGAGACGTTGAAGCGGAGCATCCCACATCTTCCACGGGATGGCCTGTAGCCCAGGTGAAGCGGAACGCGTAACCCGGGGTCGCGCGCAACGCTGACCCAGAGGTCCCGGGTTACGCTGGCGCTCCACCCGGGCTACGGGCTAGTGG
>NZ_PSRR01000283.1 GCF_004296405.1 Bradyrhizobium sp. Leo170 | reverse complement strand
CAATTGGCACCTTGAGTCCGAGCTGAAGTCGGATGCGCGCTGCGCTCCATCCGGGCTACGAGAAGAACTACTTCGGCAGCTTGGGGATCATGCCCTTCAGCTTTTCCATATCCTTGATGTTCATCTTCATGCCGCCGGCCATGATGATGTCGCCGGGCTTCTGATCCGCCTTGCAGGGACCGAGCCACTTGGCCTCGATGGTGCCGGTGGTATCGCGCGCCGCACCGGCGGAGCCGCGATCGGCGTGCGAGGTCGTCTTCACGGTGTAGGCGGAGTTGAAGTCGCCGGCGATCTCGGCATGCGAGGTCACCGTGACGCCGGCGACGCCGCACACGGAATCGCTGACATAGCCGGTCGCCGTCCTCTGGATATCCTGCTTGGAGCAGATATCCTTCGCCATCGGCGAGACCGCCGTGCTCATGTCTTTGTCGGTGGTCTCGTCGGTGCAATGCTGCATCGTCATTTCGGGCATGGTCGAGCCCGTACGCACGATCTTCATCTCCCACAGGCCCGCTTTGCGAACAGGGAGATCGACGGCGCCGGCCACGCCCGGCAGCAGCGCAGCCAGGCCTATGGCCGATCCGAGCAGAACGAAATGTCGTGTCATGCGGCGATGCCGGTAACGGGCGGCGATCAATAAAGCGTGCGCAGCGGCCGCTCGGCGGCGCTCCAAGGCACCCAGCGGCAGGAGAAGGAGACGTAGCCACCCTCATAGGGCTGCACCGCGAGGAATTTCACCACCTTGCCGTAGGAAGCGCAGTGATCGACCGCGAGCTGGCGGGCATCGGCCTGCCTTGCCAGCGAATAGGCGATAATGCCGCCGGTATCGTTGCCCTTGAACGGGGGCACCCAGTCGGCCTGGGCCGGTGCAACGGCCAGCATTGCACCTGCGGCAACCATGCCAGCGGCCAGAATCCTTCGCATCGCAGACCTCTCCTTAAATCCTTGGGCGACACCATAAAGTGCGCCGGCGACGGTGAAAAGAATCGTGGGCCGGAGATTTGCGGAGTTCTCCGCCAGTGTTGCCGCGTTGCACTTGACCTTGCCCGGGCTTCGCGGCACCGTCCCGCGCGTTGGATATCCGGCGGATTCTCATGTGCAACTCTGTTCGTTCCTTGACCAAAACTGGCCTCTGCGCCGCATTCGGCCTGCTGTTTGGCCTGTTGGCGTCCGCCCAGACCGCGCACGCCGCCAATCCGCTCGAGCTGAACTTCTGGCTGTTCGGGCCGAGCTATGAAGGACGGGTGGCCCCCTGCGAGGCAGCGCTGCCGACCATTGCGTCTCAGTTCCAGGAAAAAGAGGGCCAGTTCTGGAATTCCCCGCTGGTGATCACCGGCTATTCGCGGATCCATGAGACTGCTTTCCGTCCCTGGCAGTCCGACAACATCCCGCGCCGCTACTGCTCGGGCGACGCGATGTTGAGCGACGGCAAGGTGCGCACCGTGCATTTCTCGATCATCGAGGACGGCGGCTTTGCTAGCATCGGCCAGGGCGTCGAATGGTGCGTGGTCGGACTGGACCGCAACTGGGCCTATAATCCCGCCTGCAAGTCGGCCCGGCCCTGATCCTTAGGGCTGGCGTGGCGGCGCTTGTTAATCAAGCAATGCGTCGCACCACACTTTGTTCTTGAAATGTTCCATCTCCCTGCTAGGCTCGCCAGCGGTCGAGTGTGAGGGGTGCTTGATGTTTCGATTGGCCTTGGTTTCCCGGCTGCTGATTTCCGTCCTTGCGTTTTTAACCGTGACCGGCCCGGTCGGTGCCCAGGACCGCCGGCAAAACGCGCCGGGCGAGTTCGATTTCTACGTGCTTGCCCTGTCCTGGTCGCCGTCGTTCTGCGAAGCCGCCTCCGAGCGCGGCGATGGCAGGCGGGCGCAGGTCCAATGCGGCGGACGCCCCTACTCCTTCGTCGTGCATGGCCTCTGGCCGCAATATGAGCGCGGCTTTCCGGAATATTGCCAGCGGCCCGCTCCACGCCTCGCCCGCAACGTCATGACCTCGATGCTCGACCTGATGCCGGCGCCCGGGCTGATCTACAACGAATGGGACAAGCACGGCACCTGCTCCGGCCTCTCGGCACGCGCCTATTTCGAGAGCATCCGCAAGGCCCGCGCCGCGGTGAAGATTCCTGAGGAATTCCTGCAACTATCGGAGCCGAAGACGGTCGCACCCGGCGAGATCGAAGAGGCCTTCATCAAGTCCAATCCGGGCCTCAGCAGTTCGGCAATCTCCGTGACCTGCGATAGCAAGCGGCTCAGCGAGGTCAGAATCTGCATGAGCAAGGACATGCAGTTCCGCGCCTGCGAGGAAACCGACCGCCGCGCCTGCCGCCGAGACCAGGTGGTGATGCCGCCGATCCGGGGTGGCTAGGCTTCGTCATTCCGGGATAGTCCGGAGGACCAGACCTCAAATATGCAGTTTGTGCATCGGGAATTTCGAGAATCTCCGACGTGAAGCTGCGCATCCAAGTTCGGTGCTTTCAACTTGCCCGACATGAGCTGGGTTACTTTCATCTGCGCGATGTCGTAACCGTCAGGCATGAACTACCGTCACGCCTTTCACGCCGGCGGCTTCGCCGACGTCATCAAGCACATCGTGCTGGTGCGAATCCTGCTCTATCTGCAGGAAAAGCCGGCGGCGCTCCGCGTCATCGACACCCATGCCGGCGCCGGCCTCTATGATCTCACCTCCGACGAGGCGCGGCGCGGCGGCGAATGGCTGACCGGAATCGCGCGGGTGATGCAGGCGCGATTCTCGAACGAAGCGCTGCCGCTGGTACTGCCTTATCTCGACATTGTGAGAGCTTTCAGCCCGCCGGGCGAACTGAAGGCCTATCCGGGCTCGCCCCTGATCGCGCGGGCGCTGCTCAGGCCGCAGGATCGCCTCACCGCCTGTGAGCTCGCGCCTGAGGCGCGCAAACGCCTGATCGACGCGCTGCGCCGCGACGCCCAGGCGCGGGTGGTCGACCTCGATGGCTGGACCGCGCTGCCGGCCTTCGTCCCGCCGAAAGAAAGGCGCGGCCTGGTCCTGATCGACCCGCCTTTTGAGGCCAAGGACGAGTTCGAGCGGCTGGCGCAAGGCTTTTCCGAGGCGTTCGCCAAATGGCCGACCGGCAGCTATCTGCTGTGGTACCCCGCGAAGAGCCGTCGCGTGACCGACGATCTCGCACGGCATGTCGCGTCCGAGACAGGTAAGAGCACGCCGGCCGGCAAATGCCTGCGACTCGAATTCAGCGTCGCGCCTCGCGAAGCCGATAGCGGCCTGGTCTCGACCGGGCTTTTGATCGTCAATCCGCCCTGGACGCTTGCCGGCGAACTCAGAATCATCCTGCCCGAGCTGGAAAAGCCCTTGGGCCAAGGCGGTGCGGGCCGATTCAGGCTGGAGACGCCCAAACCTTAACCAAAGCCGTTGCTGAAAACTCCCACTCGACCATAGGCAACTCGCCCGGAACCGTATTATGCTTGTCACGTTAGGACTGGCTTTACGTTCCGCTTCCGCGAATGGTTGCGGCGGAGTGACAAGGCCGAAGAAAAATCCAGGCGGGTCGGTGGCGTGACACGGGTCCGCTGAGGTGGCCAAGCTTCCGGCAGCGAATGTCCGGTCACCCGCTATGTGAGTTACGCGTAGCGGCGGTGCAATGCGGGGGAGGAGTTTCCCGATGGCCATGACTGGGACAGTCAAATTCTTCAATGGAGAGCGCGGCTACGGCTTCATCAAGCCTGACGACGGCGGCCGCGATGTGTTCGTTCACATCACCGCTGTCGAGCGCGCAGGACTAAAGGATTTGACCGAAGGACAGCGTATTACGTTCGACGTCGAACCAGACAAGAAGGGCAAAGGCCCCAAGGCGGTCAATCTGGTGATTTCATCGTGAGCTTTCGCGCTCACGCTGAAGCGGACTGAAGTCTCGGGTAAGGATTTGCCGGGCGGCGTCCCGCTCGCATAGGCATGCGCGTGATCTTGCGCGTCGGCTCGGCATAAAAAATTCCGGCCGCCTGCGACGGCCGGAAGGTTGTTGTCAATCGTTTTCTTATTCTTCGAAGTGATTGGCTAGAGCATGATCCGGAAAAGTGGGCACCGGTTTTCCGAAAAAGATCATGCTCAAACAAAGAGCTAAAGCGGGATGATGATTCGAAGAAAAGTCATCACGCTTTAGAAGTGATAGTTCACGCCGGCGCGGATGACGCCGAAATGGTAGCTGTTCGATGCGCCGGTGATGATGAAGTTGCTGCTGGCGAGATCGACATAGAGATATTCGAGCTTGGCGCTCCAGTTCGGCGCAAAGGCCATTTCGGCGCCGAGGCCGGCGGTCCAGCCGACATTGGTCTGGGACTCCGACAGGCCGAAGGTCTCGGCCCGCAATTCGCCGAAGGCAAGGCCGGCGGTCGCGTAGAACAGCACGTTCTGGAACGCGTAGCCGCCGCGGCCGCGGATGGTGCCGAACCATGGATTGGAGAATTTCCAGGGCGCAAAGGTTTCTTCCGCGCCGGTGGCCTGGATGTCGCCTTCGGCACCGAACACCCACGGGCCGTTGGTCCAGTTGTAGCCGATCTGCGCGCCGCCCGCGAAACCCGACGGCTTGGCCGGGTTGTTGTTCACGCCGCCCCAAGCATAGCCGAAATTGCCGCCGAGATAGGGCCCTGCCCAGCTCAAGGCGTTGAGCGGCTGGTTGACGGTATAGGGCCCGCGATAATCGGCCGCTGCTGACGACGTCGTCCAGCCCCCGACCAACAGCGCCAGCAGGCGCAAGACGACAAACCGCTTCATCGCAACCACTCCAGAACGCAACAGCCGTGACCCGCCGGTTGCGAAGGCCGGCATGGTTACGGAATTCACTGGTTTTTCGGGAAGATTTATCGAAAGTTTTACGTTAAAGGCCTGTTAACAGCGGTTGCCGCCCATCCATCAGTCTTAATGGAGCGTTACCGGCGCGGGGCTTTCCCTCGAAGCCCGATGCTGGCGATGCCGTCCGGCAGCGCCTAGTTTAGGCCCATGGATCACGATTCTACCGACCATCCGAAGGCGTCCGTGCCCAAGGGAACGCGCCACGGCCAGAAGCCCGATTTGCCGCCGCAGGACCTCGCGCTCGTCACCGGCGACGTCGATCCGGCGACGTCGGCCACGGAGGAGGACGAGGACGCGCGGCTGCCCGAGGTTCCCGAGGAACCAGCGGAGGCGGTCGCCGAGGGTACGCTCGCGGTCGGCCATGCCGCGATCGAGAATGCGGTGCGGCTCGCCCCGACCTCGCCGGGCGTCTACCGCATGCTCAATGCGGCCAACGACGTGCTCTATGTCGGCAAGGCGAAGAATGTCCGCAAACGGCTTTCATCCTATGCCCGGCCCAACGCGCCGCTGCCGGCGCGCATCCTGCGCATGATCGCGGCGACGGTGAATGTCGAGATCGTCTCGACCACCACCGAGACCGAGGCGCTGCTGCTGGAGGCCAACCTCATCAAGCAGCTCCGGCCGCGCTTCAATGTGCAGCTCCGCGACGACAAGTCGTTTCCCTACATCCTGATCACCGGCGACCATTGGGCGCCGCAGATCCTCAAGCATCGCGGCGCGCAGACGCGGCCCGGGCGCTATTTCGGCCCGTTCGCCTCCGCCGGCGCCGTCAACCGCACCATCACGGCGCTGCAGCGCGCGTTCCTGATCCGCTCCTGCACCGACGGCTTCTTCGAAAGCCGCACCCGGCCCTGCCTGCTCTACCAGATCCGCCGCTGCTCCGGCCCCTGCACCGGCGAGATCGATTTCCCCGGCTATGGCGAATTGGTGCGCGAGGCGACCGAGTTTCTGTCGGGCCGCAGCCATGCGGTGAAGCAGGAGCTTGCCACTGAGATGGAGAAGGCTTCCGGCGAGCTCGAATTCGAGACCGCCGCGCTCTACCGCGACCGCCTCGCCGCGCTGTCCGCGATCCAGTCGCAGCAGGGCATCAACCCGCGCACGGTGGAAGAAGCCGACGTGTTCGCCATCCACCAGGACGGCGGCTATTCCTGCGTCGAGGTGTTCTTCTTCCGCACCGGCCAGAACTGGGGCAACCGCGCCTATTTCCCGCGCGCGGAGAAGTCGTTCACATCAGAGGAGGTGCTCTCCTCGTTCCTCGCGCAGTTCTACGACGACAAGCCGCCGCCGAAGCTCATCCTGCTCTCGCACGAGGTCGAGGACGCCGCACTGCTCGCCGACGCGCTATCCGTAAAGGCGGGGCGCAAGGTCGAGGTTTCAGTCCCCAAGCGCGGTGAGAAGAAAGAGCTGGTCACCCATGCGCTGACCAATGCGCGCGAGGCGCTCGGCCGCAAGCTTGCGGACACCGCGACCCAAGGCCGGCTGCTCGAAGGCATGGCCACGACGCTTGGCCTGCCGCAGGCGCCGAAGCGCATCGAGGTCTACGACAACAGCCACATCCAGGGCACCAACGCGGTCGGCGCCATGATCGTGGCGGGTCCCGACGGGTTCATGAAGAACCAGTACCGCAAGTTCAACATCAAGTCCGAGGGGCTGACCCCGGGCGACGACTACGCGATGATGCGCGAGGTGCTGGAACGGCGGTTCAAGCGGCTGCTGAAGCCTGCCGAGGGCGAAGCGCCCAAGGTCAAGGCTGACGACGATTCCTTCCCGCAATGGCCCGACCTCGTCATCATCGACGGCGGCCGGGGCCAGTTGAACGCGGCGACCGAGATTTTCGACCAGCTCGGACTGACCCAGGTATCCCTGATGGCGGTGGCCAAGGGGCCGGACCGCGATGCCGGCCGCGAAACGCTGTTCATGCCCGGCCGCGAGGCCATCAAGCTAGAGCCCCGCGATCCCGTGCTGTATTTCATCCAGCGGCTGCGCGACGAGGCGCACCGTTTCGTGATCGGCTCGCATCGCAAGCTGCGCAAGAAGGACATCCGCGAGGCCGGCTTGCAGGAAATTCCCGGTATCGGCCCCTCACGCAAACGCGCGCTGCTGCATCATTTCGGAACGTTGAAGGAGATCGAGCGCGCCTCGATCGCCGACCTCGGCAAGGTTCCCGGCGTCAGCGCCGAGAGCGCGCGGAAGATCTTCGAGTTTTTCCACGCCCAGCCGGGGGGCTAAAGAGATGGAGTCATCAAGGCGTCGCCTGCAGCGGACCATCTTATGCGCCCACGGTTGACCTCGACGCTTCAGCGGTATTGGTAAGACGGATGAACATGGCGACCACAAGGGGGCAGCCCAAGACCCTGTCCCTCCCGAATATCCTGACCTACGCCCGCATCGCCGCCATCCCGGTGGTGGTCGGCTGCATCTATGTGCAGGCGATCATGGACGGCCCGCTCTGGCTGCGCTGGGTGGCGGTCGCGATCTTCATTGCCGCCGGCATCACCGATTACCTCGACGGCTATTATGCCCGGATCTGGAACCAGCAATCGGCGTTCGGCCGGATGCTGGACCCGATCGCCGACAAGCTTTTGGTGGCCTCCTGCCTGCTGATGCTGGCCGCGGACGGCATCATCCACGGCTGGTCGCTATGGGCCGCGATCGTGATCCTCTGCCGCGAGATCCTGGTGTCGGGCCTGCGTGAATATCTGGCTGGCCTGCGCGTCAGCGTCCCCGTGACCAAGCTCGCCAAATGGAAGACCACGGTGCAGCTTGTCGCGATCGGCTTCCTGCTGGCGGGCGAGGCCGGCGACCAGGTGGTCCCGGTGGTCACCCTGATCGGGCTGGCCTTGCTGTGGATCTCCGCGATCGTCACGATCTATACCGGCTACGATTATTTCCGCGCCGGCATCCACCATCTCATCAAGGAGGATGAGGGATGAAGGTGAAGTATTTCGCCTGGGTCCGCGAACGCATCGGCAGGGCCGAGGAGACCATCGAGCCGCCGGCCGATATCCGTACCGTCGGTGAGCTGATCGACTGGCTCGCCGGGCGCGACGAGGCCTCCGCCTATGCCTTTGAGAAGCCGAAGGTGATCCGTGCCGCGATCGACCATGCCCATGTCAAGCAGGATGCCGTGATATCGGGCGCGCGCGAGATCGCATTCTTTCCGCCGATGACGGGCGGCTGAGCCACCACATGACCGCGATTGCGACCATCCGCATCCAGGACGCCGATTTCGACATCGCGCAGGAGATTGCCGCGATCGGCAAGGGCCGCACCGATATCGGCGCCGTCGTCAGCTTCAGTGGCATCTGCCGTGGCAGCGAGAATGGCGAGCCGATCGCGGCGCTGACGCTGGAGCACTATCCCGGCATGGCGGAAGCCGAAATCAGGCGCCATGCCGAGGAAGCGATGTCGCGCTGGCCGCTATCAGGTCTTACCGTCATTCACCGCGTCGGCCGCATCACGCCGGGCGAGAACATCGTGCTGGTGGTGACGGCATCGCAGCACCGGCAGGCCGCGTTCCAGGCCGCCGAATTCCTGATGGACTACCTCAAATCCAGCGCGCCATTCTGGAAGCGCGAGGAAAGCGCGCGGGGATCGAGCTGGATCGAGGCGCGCGACCATGATGACGCGGCGGCCGCGCGCTGGACCAAATCCTGATGGCCAAGCGTACCACGCCGGCCGCCGCCAAGCGCGGCCGATCTGTACCGAAATCCCCGAAAGTCGCAGCGGGCGAGCTCAAGACCCTGCTCGATTTCGTCCGCTATGCGGTGAGCCGCTTCACCGAGGCAAAGCTCGTGTTCGCGCACGGCACCACCGATCCGGTGGCGGAGGCTGCTTTCCTGGTCTGCGAAACCCTGCACCTGCATCCCGACCAGTTCGATCAGTTTGCCGGCGCGCGCGTCACCGCGCATGAGGGCAGCCAGATCCTCGATCTGATCGAGCGCCGCATCGCGACGCGGAAGCCGGCCGCCTATCTCGTCAACAAGATCTACATGCGCGGCCTGCCCTTCTATGTCGACGAGCGCACCATCGTGCCGCGCTCCTTCATCGGCGAACTCCTGGATTCGCATTTCGGCGGCGACGAGGCGGAGGGCGGCTCGCTGATCGACGATCCCTTGTCCGTCGTGACGGTGCTCGACCTCTGCACCGGCTCCGGATGCCTTGCGATTCTCGCCAGCCGCAGCTTCCCGAATGCCGACATCGACGCGGTCGACCTCTCGAAGGACGCGCTGGCGGTCGCCGCGCGCAATATCAGGGATTACGGACTCGAGGATCGGCTCACGCTGCACCAGGGCGACCTGTTCGAACCGCTCGAAGGCAGGCGTTACGACCTCATCATCTCCAATCCGCCCTATGTCGATGCGCTCGGCATGGCCTCGCTGCCGCGGGAATGCCGCGCCGAGCCGAAGCTCGCCTTCGACGGCGGCGCCGACGGGCTCGACATTGTCAGGCGCATCCTCGACGAGGCCCCTCAGCATCTGAGTGCGGAGGGCGGGCTGCTCTGCGAGATCGGCCGCGGCGCGAGGTCCTGGAAGCCGCCTATCCGCAATTGCCGTTGCTCTGGCTCGATACCGAGGATTCCGAGGGCGAAGTGTTCTGGATTGGCGCAACCGATCTCTCGTCGGCTTGACGCTCTTTCACGCGAGCTGGTGCCCGCTACGCTCGAAGATGCCGTGTGACGCAGTGCAACGCGGCGGAAATATCGCAGCTCACGCCGTTCACGTGGGGCAGCGAAGCTGATACTTTCAAGGCAAATCAGCTCACCGCCATCAACGAGGCCCCCATGCTGGACAAGAGCCCCCGCCCCGCCGCCGTCAATGTTCCCAACGACCTCGCCGCGCATTGGATGCCGTTCACCGCCAACCGCGCCTTCAAGAAGCAGCCGCGGCTGCTCGCCGGCTCCAAGGACATGCACTATTTCACCGTCGATGGCCGCCAGATCATCGACGCCGCCGCCGGCATGTGGTGCTGCAATGCCGGCCACGGCCGCACCCAGATTTCGGAAGCGATCGCCAAACAGGCGGCGGCGATGGACTACGCGCCGCCGTTCCAGTTCGGCATCCCGCAATCCTTCGAGCTCGCCAGCCGCATCGCCGATCTGGCGCCCGAGGGACTCGACAACGTGTTCTTCTGCAATTCGGGCTCGGAAGCGGCCGACACAGCGCTGAAGATTGCGCTCGCCTATCACCAGATCAGCGGCCAGGGCAGCCGCATCCGCCTGATCGGCCGCGAGCGCGGCTATCACGGCGTCGGCTTCGGCGGCACCTCGGTCGGCGGCATCGTCGGCAACCGCAAGCTGTTCGGCTCGCTGCTCACCGGCGTCGATCATCTGTCGGCGACCTATGACCGCGAGAAGCAGGCCTTCACCAAGGGCGAGCCGGACTATGGCGTGCATTTCGCCGACGAGCTCGAGCGCCTCGTCAACCTGCACGGCGCCAACACGATTGCTGCCGTGATCGTCGAGCCGATGGCCGGCTCGACCGGCGTGCTGCCGGCGCCGAAGGGCTATCTGAAGCGGCTGCGCGAGATCACCGAGAAGCATGGCATCCTCCTGATCTTCGACGAGGTCATCACCGGCTATGGCCGGCTCGGCTTTGCCTTCGCCGCGGAGCGCTATGGCGTGACGCCCGACATGATCACCTTCGCCAAGGGCATCACCAATGGCGCTGCTCCAATGGGCGGCGTGATCGTGCGCGGCGCCATCCACGACGCCTTCATGAACGGCCCTGAGCATGTGGTCGAGCTGACCCATGGCTACACCTATTCGGCGCATCCGCTGGCCTGCGCTGCCGGCCTTGCGACGCTCGACATCTACCGCGAGGAGAAGCTGTTCGAACGCGCGAGCAAGCTCGAGCCGAAATTCGCCGACGCGGTGATGTCGCTGCGCGACCAGCCGAACGTGGTCGATATCCGCACCGTAGGACTGACCGCCGGCATCGATCTCGCCCCGATCGCGGATGGCCCCGGCAAGCGCGGCTTCGCCGCTCTCAACAGCGCCTTCCACGACAACGACCTGATGCTGCGGATCGCCGGCGACTCGCTGTGCCTGACGCCGCCCTTGATCGTCAGCGAGGACCAGATCGGCGAGATCGTCGACAAGGTCGGCAAGATCATCCGCGCGGTGGCGTAGAGCGCGGT
Organism: Bradyrhizobium sp. Leo170; assembly: GCF_004296405.1. Classification (GTDB taxonomy): domain Bacteria; phylum Pseudomonadota; class Alphaproteobacteria; order Rhizobiales; family Xanthobacteraceae; genus Bradyrhizobium. The sequence continues at coordinate 356 of NZ_PSRR01000283.1, read as the reverse complement.
TTTGCTGGACCCTCATCCTGAAGAGCGCGGAGCGCGCGTCTCCGGACGATGCTACGCATCGCCGGGCGAAGGATGAGGCCCCGCCGGTGGCCTCGCCCTTCGAGACGACCGCTGCGCGGTCTCCTCAGGGTGAGGAGATGGATTGGAGTGGCCGCTCTCGCAATGACGGGCCGAGTTCTGATTCAATTGTCAAACAGCCTTCCGCTGTCATCGTCCGCGAAGGCGGACGATCCAGTATTCCAGAGACAGCAGTGCTTGAGCCGAGAGGCTGCCGGATACTGGATGCCCGCCTTCGCGGGCATGACGGTGGAGTAGTGGTGAGAGGATGTGAGACCGCATTCTCGCGGCATGGATTG
>NZ_PSRR01000282.1 GCF_004296405.1 Bradyrhizobium sp. Leo170 | reverse complement strand
TGTGATAGACCACTAGATCCCTTTTCAAGGCTGTCGAATGCCGGCTTTGCCGCCATCGGCAGCCTTGAATTTGCCGGGCCGTCGAAGCAACGTAGCGGCATGAAGAAACGACTTTCCTGCTGCCTGTTTGCTGCGCTCATGGTTGGCGTGGCGCCGGGCCATGCCCATGCGCAATCTGCCGACCTCGTGCTGTGCGACCGCCTCGCGGCCGATCCCTCCGATCCCGACAAGCCCGCCGACGTCAAGGGCGTGCCGGAGGTCGCCTCGGCCGACATCGCGACCGCGATCAAATACTGCGCGACTGCCACGAAATCCTCGCGCCGGGCGATGTATCAGCTCGGCCGCGCCTATGCGGCCAATCGGCAAACGGCGGAAGCGGTCGCGGCCTGGCGCAAGGCGGCGGACAAGGGCTCGACCTCGGCGATGGTCGAACTCGGCGTGCTCTATGGGACCGGCGCGGGCGTCGCGAAAGATGAGGCGCAGGCGCGCAAACTGTTCGAGCGCGCGGCGCAGGCCGGAAATCCGCGCGGCGTCACCAATCTCGCCGCGCTGGGCGGCTCCTCGGCGGCCGACCCGGCGCGCGCCCGCGAATTGCTCGCGAAGGCCGCCGAGACCAACCCCGAGGCGCAATATCAGCTCGGCCTGATGCTTTCCGAAGGCACCGGCGGTGAGAAGGATGATGTCGCGGCGCGCGCGCTGTTCGAGAAGGCGGCGGCGCAAAATCATCCGGGCGCGCTGGAGCGGATGGGCGCCTTCGCGCAATCCGGCCGCGGCGGTCCGAAGGATTCGGATGCCGCGAAAGCCTATTACGAGCGCGCCGCAGCCCTCGGCGACGAGGACGCCAAGAAGGCGCTGGAGCGGGCGCGATGTCCGATGACGATCAAGGACAAGCGCGGCAACGTCGTGACGAACCTTTGCTTCTAGCGCGATCAATGGTAGCCCAGCCGTCATTGCGAGCGTAGCGAAGCAATCCATCTCTCAAAGCTTGCGGTGACAATGGATTGCTTCGCTACGCTCGCAATGACGTCTGTGGTGCGGCTTGTTCGAATTCCGTAAGCCGCTTTGCCGCCACGGCCCAGAATTGGGAGCTCGCGGCCTACGAACTGAGCCAGCTCGAATCCAGCCTTGCGGAAGCAGCCATGCTGTATTCCGGTATCCCCGTCAGCAATGTCACCACGCTGAAGGATCCGTTGCAGTCGGTTTCCGACGCGATCGCCGCGAAGGATGGCCGCAAATTTGCGAAGGCCTTTGGAAATCTGACCGAAGGCTGCAATTCCTGCCACACGTCGATGGGCCGAAGCTTCATCGCCATCCGCGTTCCCACTGGACCGCAGCCATTTGGCAATCAGCTATTTCCACCTCAGCGCAAGCCCTAATGGAACCGAGAGGGTGGGGCGCGGTTGATCGGGCAAAAGGAGACCCGACCATGATCCGCAAGCTACGATCCGGCGAATACCGCCTCTATTCGCGGAAGGTCAATCCGAAGACCGGTAAACGCCGCAATCTCGGCACCTTCAAGACCCGGGCCGCGGCCGAAAAGCACGAGCGTGACGTGCAATATTTCAAGCGCCACTAGTCGAGACTGTCCTGCGCGACGTCGCCTCTCTCCTCGTCATTGCGAGCGTAGCGAAGCAATCCATGCCCCCACTTGCCGCGCTATGGATTGCTTCGCTGCGCTCGCAATGACGGGCGAGGCGCCGAGTCCGTGTTTTCGGCGGCTGGCCCGATATCTCCGCTCGCGCTGGCGGGCGAAATCGACTAAGAGCGCCCCGCACAGATGTCCCACCAGATAGCGCAATGATCCGTCTCGATAACGTCAGCAAGCAGGCCGGCCACCAAATCCTCTTCATCGAAGCTTCCGCAGCGCTCAACCGGGGTGAAAAGATCGGCCTCGTCGGGCCGAACGGCGCCGGCAAGTCGACGCTGTTCCGCATGATCGCAGGCCAGGACGTGCCCGACGAAGGGCAGGTCGCGGTCGATCGCGGTATCACGATCGGCTATTTCAGCCAGGATGTCGGCGAGATGTCCGGCCGCAGCGCGGTCGCCGAGGTGATGGATGGCGCGGGCCCCGTCAGCATCGTTGCGGCCGAGCTGAAGGAGCTCGAGGCCGCGATGGCCGATTCTGATCGCGCCGACGAGATGGACGACATCATCGCGCGCTATGGCGAGGTGCAGGGACGGTTCGAGGAGCTTGACGGCTACGCGCTCGAGGGGCGGGCGCGCGAGGCGCTGGCCGGCCTTGGCTTCAGCCAGGAGATGATGGACGGCGACGTCGGCGCGCTCTCGGGCGGCTGGAAGATGCGCGTCGCGCTGGCGCGCATCCTCTTGATGCGTCCGGATGTCATGCTGCTGGACGAGCCGAGCAACCATCTCGATCTCGAAAGCCTGATCTGGCTTGAGCAGTTCCTCAGAGGGTACGAGGGCGCGTTATTGATGACGTCGCACGACCGCGCGTTCATCAATCGCGTGATCGGCAAGGTGATCGAGATCGACGGCGGCGCGCTCACCACTTACTCCGGCGACTATGAGTTCTATGAGCAGCAGCGCGCGATGGCCGACAAGCAGCAGCAGGCTCAGTTCGAGCGCCAGCAGGCGATGCTGGCGAAGGAGATCAAGTTCATCGAGCGCTTCAAGGCGCGCGCCTCTCATGCGGCCCAGGTGCAAAGCCGTGTCAAGAAGCTCGACAAGATCGAGCGGGTCGAGCCTCCGAGACGCCGCCAAACCGTGGCGTTCGAATTCCAGCAGGCGCCGCGCTCCGGCGAAGACGTGGTCGCGCTGAAGAACGTCCACAAGGGCTATGGCAGCAAGCGAATCTATGAAGGACTGGACTTCATGATCCGCCGGCGCGAGCGCTGGTGCGTGATGGGCGTCAATGGCGCCGGAAAGTCGACTTTGTTGAAGCTGGTAACCGGCTCGACCGAGCCGGACAACGGCACGGTCGTGCTCGGCGGCAGCGTCAAGATGGGGTACTTCGCGCAGCACGCGATGGATCTGCTCGACGGCGAACGCACCGTGTTTCAGTCGCTCGAAGACGCGTTCCCGCAAGCAGGGCAGGGCTCGTTGCGCGCGCTTGCCGGCTGCTTCGGATTCTCCGGCGACGATGTCGAGAAGAGGTGCCGGGTACTGTCTGGCGGCGAGAAGGCGCGGCTGGTGATGGCGAAGATGCTCTTCGATCCCCCGAACTTCCTGGTGCTGGACGAGCCGACCAACCACCTCGATCTCGCGACCAAGGAGATGCTGATCAACGCGCTGTCGGAGTTTGAAGGCACGATGTTGTTCGTCTCGCACGACCGGCATTTTCTCGCCGCGCTCTCCAACCGTGTTCTGGAGCTGACACCGGACGGTATCCACCAATTTGGCGGGGGCTATACGGAGTACGTCGCTCGCACCGGTCAGGAAGCACCGGGGCTGCGGAGCTAGCTTTCGGCCGTCGGCGACGACCAGGAGGGCGGGTCAACGGTTCAGGGCGACGTCCCTGAACGCCTCGACCAGCGGCCGCTCGAGCTTGCCCTTCATGCCCTGCAGGACCTCGTAAGCCGCCGCCCGCGACATCGCCTGTTTGTAGGTCCGCCGCTCGATCAATGCGGAGAAGATGTCGGAGATGGTCAGGATGCGCACGATGTCGGAGATGCTTTCGGCGCAAAGCCCGTCCGGATAGCCGCTGCCGTCAAGAAACTCGTGATGGTGCCGTACGGCATCGAGGATTTCGGCCGAGACGCCGGGCGTTCCCTTCAGCGCGGCGTGCCCGGCCGCAGGATGCGTTTCTATCAGCGCACGTTCTTCGGCATCGAGCTTGCCGGGTTTGTCCAGGACGGCGAGCGGAATCCTTGCCTTGCCGAGATCGTGAAACATCGCCGCTGCGTAGAGCCGCTCGATATCGGCCTTCGCCATGCGAAGGCTCAGGCCGAAATCGACGGCGATGCCGGTCACCAGCAGGCAGTGCTGGTAGGTCCCCTCGTGGTGACGGCGAACCGTCGCCAGCCAGTCGGACAGCCCATGCTCGGCGATCGTCTCTGCGATCACGTTGCCGGCGTCCTTGGCCTCCGCGACGTTGACGGCCCAGCCGCAGGTGACCGCCGAGAACATCGAGGCGAAGCTGGCCGCTCCGACCGACGCCGCCTCCCGGGCGCTCGAGGCGGGTTCGCTCGGAACGATCGATGGGGTCTCGCCCTGTGCGAGCTTTGCCAGTAACTGGGCCGGCTTGACCGGACCGAGCAACGCATGCGTCGCGCCGAGCGCGTAGGCTTGAACCACCGCGAGCCGGGTCCGCTCATTGACGACGAAAATGCGTTTTGGGATTCGCGAGAACGCGCCCGACATGGCTTTCAGCGCCGTGATGTTGTCGACGACACGCAGGTCGGCGTTGACGATAACGGCCGCGATGTCATTGCCGCGAATGCTGGCCGCTCCAAGCAGGTCCCCTGTGACGGGATGCTTCGGCTCCAGCATGGCGCACAAGGACGAAAGCCCGGCTTGCGTATCGGCTACAACGTAAACAGACATCGAGATGGTGGTGCCGGCATTTGCTTCAGATGTTGTCGAAGGCGCGCTGTTGGGCCTGGGTGAGAAAATGATCGAGGTCGCTGCAGAGACTGTGCGCGACATCCTCGTTGAGTTCGAATCGCAGCGTCTTTCCGGCCATGTCGATCTCGACGATTCCGCGCAGCGGCTCCGCGCAATTCGTGGTGACGGAAAAGGCTGCGATCTTGTGGACGGCCATCGGTGGTTCCTCCCTGAAAAAGTTGCGTCGCGCGCATGATCATTTTGGAATGATGGCGCGCCCTTTCTTCTTTCGTTCGGCGACAAACTTCACACCGATCTGCATCCCGTCGACCCGGACCAGTTCGCATCGCCGGAACGCAAGTCCTCTGGATGACAGGATCAGGAAGAATTCCTGCGCCCGCAGCACGTCGAGCGCGCCCTCGACCTCGAGCTTGGCGCCGGTCTGCGACACGTCGAGAAGAACGCAGCTTCGTTGCCAGGTGCCGTCAACGCCCATCAGGTTGACCGGATAGCGGTGCTCGAAGTGAACGCGCTCCGCTTTTCGGCTTCCGTAAGCCATCAATGCACTCCCCCAACTGAAGGCGTATCGGTGGACAAGGGCCTGGCGCCGATGTCGCTTACGGATCCGAAGCGGATGGCGCGCTGCGCGGTGGAAAGCGAAAGCGTGTCAAAGGCCTCCTTGGCCTGTTCGAGTTGTTGCGGCGAAACCGGCTTGACGCCCTTGCGGCTCCTGATGATGGCGACCGCGGTCTGCCAATCGAGCCGCGACGCCCGGCAGGCGAGGACCAGGCCGTAGCAATCCTGCGTCTCCATCAGCGGCTCGATGGTTTCGATCGGGACGGTTGCCAGCAGCGACAGCGCGGCGATGACACTGGGATGGTCGCGCCGGATCGCAAAACGGTTGACGATGGAATCGTTCAACTGGCCGGCATTGTTGAGCGCGAGCACCGTCGCCTTTGCCTCGGAATAGTCCACGGCGACAGGCTTGCGAGCGCGCCCGCGCGCGGCGGTCTCTTCGATCAGCGTTCTGATCGCGACATGCCGCTCGGGCGGCGCGGTCTTGAGCAGGCGGGCCTGCGCGGAGGGGCTGCATTTCGCCACCAACTCGCAAAGCACATCGCGCGGCAGATCCGGCCGCTGCACCAGCGCGTCGGCGATATCATCGTCGCGCAGGGCCATATCGACCAGGGTCGCAAAGCCCACAACAGAGAACTGCGCGCTGGGATTCCTTGCGAGGATGCCGCAGATGGCGGCGTCGCCGCGCATCAGCAGGGCATCTGTGAGCCTGCGGCTCACCGCGCTGCGTTCGGCGATGGCGCCGAGGTGCTTTTCGCCGCGGGTCCTGATGACCTCGATGAGGTCGTCTTCGGAAAGGCATTCGCACTTGCGAAGGATCGGGACGGCGACTGCCGCGTCCTCGTGCTGGGCGAGACGGCGCACCGCCTCCCTCGGGGCCGACCTCAGATCGGCAAGGGGGGCGCTGAGCTTGGTCAGCGTGCGCGCTTCGACGGCCCCGATCAGACGGACCAGGACGTCGTCGAATATTTCGATCTGGTGCTCGCTGAGCCGGTCGGCGTCCGCGAGGAACAGGCTCGCCACCTGCCGCAATATCCGGATGCGGCGTTCGGGGGAACCGGCTCTGACAACATCTTCGAGTTCCGCAATAAGCTCAGTCGAGGCAATGGCAGTCATGGCGGCACCAATAATCCGCTGCAGGACGTCGCTGTCCCTGAGCCGATTTCGCGCCTAGATTGTTAATTACCACTGTAAATTGGTCTTCTAGGGTTGTGTCTCCTTTAAGATTCTACCAGAAAACAGTATCGAAATTAGGCAATGGTATTTTGCCGCGTTGTCTTTCGCGGTCACTGCGCTCCAACTAGGGGGAATAGAAGAAGAGTACGAGACGAGTCGTCGAGCGAAGATCGCCCGCTTTTTTTGCGGTGCGGCGTAATTGCCGTGCCACCGACTGGTGTTGCTCTTACAAGAACTATTTTAAATGAACGATCATTCACCGGCGCTAACGCTGGTGCCGAAGATATTTCGATTCGATGATATCGACACGTTTCGGAGCTTTATTCGAAACGTGCAGGTGGAGTGCATTCCGCTTGCCCGGGAGATTTCGGCCGAGCAAACCATCCTGAACTTGCCGGGTTGCGACCTTAACTACACCAAGGCGTTTCCACGGGTCATCGACGTGCAGCTTGCGCCGAACACGACCGCCGTCGGGTTCCCGATGGATGAGGGCGCTGCCATTCGCTTCAATGGTATCGAGCACGATCGGTCGTTGCTGGTGATCGGCAGCGGTGGGGCTGCCTATAGCGCCCTTGAGAGAACCCCCCGGCAGTATGCCTCGATCGTTTTCAAGCCTAAGGTCGAGGATCGCGGGTGGCCGAAGACTGGGCTGAGCTTCAATCTCTATGAAACCAGCGAGACGGCGAAACGGCGGCTGCGCCAACTGGTGCGGGAGATCCTGGCGATCGCGCCGCACCTAGCTGAAGCGCCTGAGGTTCCCGGAGTAGCGGTTGCGATCCGCGAATCCCTGATGGCTGCGATCGACCATGCGTTCGCCGAGGTCGTGCCGGCAAAGTGGACGGCGCGGGCGAACGCTGCCCGGCAGTTCAAGGTTTTCAAGGATGTGCAGGCTGTCCTGTCCAGCGATCTCGCACGGCCGATCTATAGCGGCGACCTTGCCAGGGAGATCGGCGTATCAGTGCGTACCATGCACGATGCGGTGCAGCGCTATCGGGGGATGAGCCTGCACCGATATCTCCGCCTGCGGCGGCTGTGGCCCGTTCGCCAAAACCTCTTGGCCGGCGCCCACAGCGTCAAGGCCTGTGCGCTCGCCTGTGGCTTTTGGCACCTCAGCGACTTCTCCAGGATATACCGGTCGCATTTCGGCGAATCGCCGTCCGAGACACTTTCGAAGTCGCGGCGATCCTGAATAGCTGGGCCGCGCGGTTATGCGCCGCTCTGGCACTTCTTCATGAAGCTGGTCTTGGCGGCGCCGGCGAGCTTCTTGCCATCGGACCCGACCGCTTTGGCCTCGCAGGACTCGGTAGTGCATTTCTTCATGAACGAGGTCTTTGCCGCGCCCGACAGCGGTTTGCCGTCCTTGCCGACGGCCTTGGTCTCGCAGGACTCCTGCGCGAATGCCGAGCCGATCGCAAAGGTGGTGACGACCGCTACCAACAATATCCGTTTGAGCATGGGCTTCTCTCCCTGTTTGCCAAAATAGCGGGGCGGATTGGATATCGGAATCTTGCGCCAATCAAGTTGGTAGCGCGCGGATTCCTCCGCCAAATCGACAACCCATACCCGCGACTACGCCGCCCGGACTTCCGCCAGGAAGCGGTTGACTTGGCCGGCGAGATCGCGCGACTGCGCGGAAAGCTGTTCGGCGGCGCCGAGTACCTGGCTGGCGGCGGATCCGGTGTCGTCGGCGGCACGCTGCACGCCGGAAATGTTCGAATTGACTTCCTGCGTGCCGCGCGCCGCTTCCTGGACGCTGCGCGAGATCTCCTTGGTGGCCGAGCCCTGTTCCTCGATCGCGGCGGCGATCGCGGTGCCGATCTGGTCGATCTCAGTGATCACGTCGACGACGTTCTGGATCGCCTTCACCGTCTCGTCGCTCGCGGCCTGAATGGTGGCAATCTGCTCGGAAATTTCGGTGGTCGCCTTCGCGGTCTGGCCGGCCAGCGACTTCACCTCCGAGGCGACCACGGCAAAGCCGCGTCCGGCATCGCCGGCGCGCGCGGCCTCGATCGTCGCATTCAGCGCCAACAGGTTGGTCTGCGCTGCGATGTTCTGGATCAGCGTGACGACATCGCCGATCTTCTGTGCACCTTCGGCGAGCGAGCGGGCGGTATCACCGGTGCGGCGGGCGTTGTCCACAGCGCGCGCCGCGATCTCGGTCGACTGGGTGACCTGGCGGCCGATTTCCGAGATCGAGGACGTCAGCTCTTCGGTCGCGCTCGCGACCGTCTGCACATTGGTCGAGGTCTGGTCGGAGGCCGCCGCCACGACAGCCGCCTGCCGGTTGGTGGCTGACGCCGTCGAGGACATCGACTGCGCGGTCTCCTCCATGGTGGCAGAGGCGGCTGAGAGCCCGCCGACGAGCTCGCTGACCTTCTCCTCAAACGTGTGGGTCAGGTTGTCGAGCACTTGCGCGCGGCGCATCTTGACCTGGTTCTCGGCTTCCTTCTCGGCCGCGAGGCGATCGGCCTTGATCATGTTATCCTTGAAGACGCGCACGGCCTGCGCCATCGCGCCGATCTCATTGCTGCGTTCGGCGCCGACGATCTCGTCCGCAACGTCGCCAGCGGCAAGCCGCGACATCCTGGCGGTCAACTCCACGATCGGCCTGCAGATCCGGCGGCGCACCATCATGACCAGCGCAACGCTCGCCGCGAGCACGGCGATGAGGCCGGCGAGCGCGACCAGGAAGCTGACACGTGCAGAGGAGTAAGCGGACGAGAGCACCTGCTCGGCATTGTCATAGAAGGCGTCGCGCACCCCGATGATCGAATTGAGCCCATGCTGCGATTCCACGTAGAAGGCATCGACGTCGTGCTCGTACTTGCCGCTGGCCGCGCCTTCCTTCACGAGCTTCAGCTCCTTGCCGAACCGCTCGACATAGGCCTCGTTCATGCGGTCGAGTGCGGCTGCGACATTGGCGGGCAGGTTGGGATTGCCGCGCAGTTCCTGCAGTGACATCAGCACCTGGTCCGCGCGGCCCTGGGCGCGGGCGAGATCGACCTTCTCGGTCTCGGTCGCCGCACGCCTGGCGCCGACGAGGTTCTTGTGCTGGCTCGCATTGAAGCCGCCGACGTCGCGCAGCGACCAGGCGATATTGGCGTAGACCGCCTGCCGATAGGCGTCGCCGTCGATCAGGGCCATCTTGCGCACCTGGCCGTCGAGCAGGGACGCTGCGGCATTGTTGAGCACCGCATTGTCGGCGACGATCTTCTTGGCGCCGTCCTTGCGCGCTTCCGCTGGGCCGTCGATCGCCTTGTCCATCGCCTCGCGCAGCGCGTTGAATTGTGCGTTCACTCCATCGATGCCGGCGCCGATCGCTTGGCCGTCCTCGAGCGAACCGGGCAGCGCTTTGCGCAGCGCCATCATCTTGTCGCGGGCGCGATCGGTCGCTGTGCGCACCTTCTCGTTCAGATCGGCCCGCTGCTTCGGATCGACCGTCGGCGGCCCAAACAGGATGTTGGTGGCGAAGCCACGCTCCGAATTAAGATAGCGCGGGATGTCACTGATCGCGCGCACGATTGCGAGTCGCTCCTGCGCTACCGACACGTTCTCCATGGTCTGGTATTTCGAGACCGCGACATAGACGGCGAGTCCGCCGCCCACGGCGGACAGCGAGACGATAGCGGTGGTCAGGAGGGTTCCGATTTTCATCTGACTGGTGCCATTCTGGACGATAGAGGAGCATTCGGTTCCATGGTAACCAGCGCGGATTAAATCCGCGTTTACGCTTTCCGATCGGAGTGGCCGGCATGGCTCATCGCATCCTCGTCTTCTACGGCTCCTATCGCTCCGACCGCATGGGCATTCGGCTTGCGAGCTTCGTGGTCGAGGGTCTGCGCGCCCGCGGCGAGGACGTCGAATTCATCGACGCCAAGGAGGTCGGATTGCCCATGCTCGACCGCATGTACAAGGAATATCCGAAGGGCGCGGCGCCTGCTGCGCTGGAGAAGCTTGCGGGCCAGATCCGCGAAGCCGACGGCTTCGTGTTCATCACCGGCGAATACAATTGGGGCATCCAGCCGGGGCTGAAGAACCTCACCGATCATTTCCTGGAGGAGTGGTTCTGGCGGCCTGCCGCGATCGCAAGCTATTCCGCCGGCCGCCTCTCCGGCGCGCGCGCCGCGACCGCCTGGCACGGCACGCTCTCTGAGATGGGCATGGTGGTGATTTCAAGCACGATCGGCGTTGGACCGATCGCGCAGACGCTGTCGGCGGATGGAAAACCGATCGGCGAGGGCGGCAAGGCGCTGGAGCGGGCCTTTCCGCGCTTCGCCGATGACCTCATCTGGTGGGTCGAAGCCGCCAAGGAGCAGCGGGCGCGCAAGCAGCCGCCTTACTGAGTTGAGGCGAGGGCCCCTAACTAACGCGTTCGCTGATCCGAATTTCCCGTGGCTGATTTGCGCTTGGTTTCGGCAGGCGCGCCCATCTCCTGGCAGGGCATCTGCTGCCATGAACCGTCGGCTGCTTTTTGATAGGCACGGCAGGGCGATGTCGCCTGCTTGTCGTCGGCCTTCTGGGCGTCCGGCTGGGTTTCCGAGTTCTTCGCGAGGACCGGCGTCGCAAAATGCGCGAGCGCGGCCACCGAACCGGCGAAGATCACTGCTGCAATCCGCATCGGAGGTTCTCCTTTCGATGCAGACTTTTCTAGAAGCAATTGTGGAAAATTTTTGCCGAACGGCCCGATGCGCCGGACTTTGCTTAACAATCGGAAAACGACCGATGAGCCCAGGCCCGGGGAACGTCGCTGTCGTTCGGCGGTTTAGAACGAACTGCGGCCTAACCAGAACGGTGTGACGACCGGCGCAGGCAACATCGGGAGAGCGACATGATGCCAGAGACGCAGATTCACGTGATCGCGCGGCAGATGTTGGAGCAGCACGGCTTTGAGGCGATCGCCCGTGCGGCGCAGAAGGCGCAAGCCTGCGAGAGCCAGGGCGAGGCCGACGAGGCCCGCGAATGGCGCCACATCGAAGCCGCCATGAAGATCATGCGCGGCCCCAACCAGAGCTGACAAGCTATCGCACCGGCATTGGCGGACGCACCACTGGTCCGCCATCTTGCGCCGGCGGCTCGGGCACCGTTTGCAGCGGAGCCGGCGCGGGCGGT
>NZ_PSRR01000281.1 GCF_004296405.1 Bradyrhizobium sp. Leo170 | reverse complement strand
AGCCTGACGGTGCAGCTCAGGCAGGTCCGCCGCAAACGGCCGAGCCCAGCGCGCATCTCCGACTTGGTCTCGCCGGACAGCACCCGCTCCTCGATTTCGTCGATCTCGGTGCCGATCTTGTCGGCCATCCGGTCCATGGTGTCGGCGACCTCGTCGATGATCTTCTCAAGCAGCGCCGCCACCGTCGCGACACGATGGCCGCCCTCGAGCACGCGGCGCGTGGCATCCACTGCGCACAGCGCCTGATGGCGGCCGCTGATCAGGAGACGCTCGGTCATCGCGAAGCGAAGGAAGCCGGTTTCTTCGGTCGGGGAATCGATCTCGCGGATGAGATCGGAGAACACGCCGTAGACGCAGTTGTCGATGACGTGAAGCTGCTGGAAATTGTCGTGCGACAATAGGAGATCGCGCGCGAGCGCAGGCATCTGCAGGCCGGCAAGCCATTGCCGCGTGCGACCATCCGCCAGATTGAAATGCAGCCAGAGCCTGCCATCATGGCTGAACTCGATCGGCGCATCGATGGCTAAGGATTCAGCGTTGCCGTCGCTATGTAGACGGAATGCCCACACCAGACCTGGGATCACCGGGGTGGCGTCCGCGGGCACGCTGACGATTTTCGCTGGTTCAGCCGACATGACCAGCCCGAAGCTCAACGCGATACATCGCTAACCCCTGCTGCAGCCAGCACAAGACCCGTGCGGAGCATCCACCCCGCACGTACGTCAGCACGCGATACAATTACGATTTTGTTACAGTTTGATGTCGCAGCCTACTCCGCCGCGAGACCGGTCGCGGCAACCTGCTCGGCTTCCTTGTTGTAATCGTGCACGACGCGACCGAACGGCAGCGTCAGATCGGCGAGGAAATGATGCGCGCCGACCACGCGGCGCACCGGAAAATCCGCAACCGGCGCATTGACATGCGGCACCAGATGCAGCCGGCCGGGGCCGATCCATGAGCCCTTGACGTTGATGTCGGTCAGGTTGATCGCAACGAGCTGGCAGACTTCGAGACGGCCGTCGACGCCCGGGATCATCTTCAGATTAATTTGCGTCTTCGACAGCGTCGCGCGGGTGATGTCGCCATTGCCCGCCATGCTCTCATGCTTGTAGCCCATGGTGCCCATGGCGACGAGCTGGCCGGCATATTCGAGCGTGCCGGTCAGCGTGTCCTTGACGATCTCGAGCTTGGGATGCGCGTATTTCTTCGGAAAGCCCCAGATCTCCCGGCCCGCCGCAATCGGCGGATCATCGTCGAGGTACATCTGCGAAACAAAATTGACCTCTTCGCCGTGCAAGCGCGCCGGGATCACCAGACCGGACTCGGTATAGCTGCCGAAGCCGGAACTATCAGGCATCTTGATCCATTCGTAGTGCACGATCGGCGGATCAATCGGCTCGAGCGGCTCAGGCAACCCGGCACGGATCAACTCGGGATCGGTCTCGTAGGTAATGACCAGGAATTCGCGATTGACGAAGCGGTAGGGTCCTGCGGGATAGCTCGGACCGGCGGCCGGCATCGACGGAAGCCTCAAAAGCTCTTCCCTGCGCATCGCAAATCCCCCTGTTTGCAATATGTGGCCTGAACGCTAGCGGCGGACATTGACACTGATATGAGGGATTTCCTTCAGCCGCGTGACCCCGAATGTCCCCTTGGCGGCTGTCATCAGCACGTCACGGGCACACGGAATCGTTGGCGCGCAGGGAGTGTCAGGACATGGATGCGCGTAGCCCACATTTCGACGAACAAGAAACTGCAACCTCCCATCGCGGCTGGCGGCCGGAGCGCTGCGACCGTGTCGCGCTGGTGCTGCAAGGCGGCGGTGCGCTCGGCGCCTACCAGGCCGGCGTCTACCAGGCGCTGCACGAAGTTGGTATCGAGCCGGACTGGATCTGCGGCGTCTCAATCGGCGCGATCAACTCGGCGATCATCGCCGGCAATCCGCCGGAGCGACGGCTCGAGCGGCTGCACACATTCTGGGACCGCATCACCAGCCGCAAGATCTGGCACTACACGCCGGATGGCGACATCTTCCGCAAGGCGCGCAACTTCACCAGTTCGTTCGTGACGACGGTGCTGGGCCAGCCCGGTTTCTTCGCACCCCACAACACCAATCCCTGGTTAAGCCCGGCCGGTGCGCGGACGGCGACGAGCTATTACGACACCGCGCCGTTACGCGAGTCGCTGCTCGAGCTGGTCGATTTCGAGCGCATCAATTCCAAGAAGATGCGCTTTGCAGTCGGCGCGGTGAACGTGCTGTCGGGCAACTTCATCTATTTCGATAACGCGCATGACGAGATCATTCCCGAGCACATCATGGCGAGCGGCGCGTTGCCGCCGGCGCTGCCGATGGTAAAGGTCGGCACCGATCATTTCTGGGATGGCGGCATCGTCTCCAACACGCCGCTGCAGCATTTGCTCGACCAGGTCGACAGCCTGAATTCGCTGGTGTTCCAGGTCGACCTGTTCTCGGCCCGCGGCGTGCTGCCCCGCGACATCCACGACGTGATGGCCCGCCACAAGGACATCATGTATTCCTCGCGCACGCGGTACAACACCGATATGTATCGCAAGACCCACAATCTCCGCGCCCGCCTCTACAAGGCGCTGTCGAAGATTCCAAACGAGCAGTTATCGGAAGAAGAGCGCCATCTTCGCGATTCCAACAGCGCCCTGCCGAGCATCGCGATCCTGCAACTGATCTATCAGCAGAAGGCCTATGAAGGTCACGCCAAGGATCACGAATTCTCGGGCACCTCGATGCGCGAGCACTGGATGAGCGGATACGAGGACACCAAGCGCACGCTGATGCGACGCGACTGGATCAAGATGCCCGACAACGGCATGGGCATCGTGGTCCACGACGTACACCGCGAAAGCGAGGTGTAATTCCGCCCGTCATTGCGAGCGGAGCGAAGCAATCCATGCCGCCACTTGCGGAGAGATGGATTGCTTCGTCGCTTCGCTCCTCGCAATGACAGCTGAGAGATTTGCGCACGCTATCTCCGCCCGTCGTCCCGGGCTTGACCCGGGACCCATAACCACAGGCTGTTGTTGGCTGCTCCGCCGCAACCGCTTGCTCGCGCCACAACACTTTCCTGTGGTTATGGGTCCCGGCTCAAGGCCGGGACGAGACTGGTGTAAAACGGAGCGGCAGTTACGGCCTTGTCGACATGTTACTTGGCGGGCCGACGTTACGGATCGGCTCGGCCAAGCGCGCGAATTCGCAGAGCAGCGATCGCGTCCGGCGAGGATCAATCACCTCCTCGACCCAGAACTTCTCGGCCGAGCGGAACGGCGAGCGCAGCTTGTTGAGGCGGTCCTCGATCTCCTTCAGCTTCGCCGCCGGATCGGGCGCGGCCTCGATGTCGGCGCGATAGGCCGCCTCGATGCCGCCCTCTAGCGGCAGCGAGCCCCAATAGGCCGACGGCCAGGCGTAGCGCATCGAGAAACGGTTGGCGGGCTGGTGCACCACCCCGGCGACGCCGAAGGCGTTGCGTACGATGATCGTGCACCAGGGCACGGTGCTCTGGTTGACCGCCGCCATCGCGCGCACGCCATGGCGGATGGTCGCGCTCTTCTCCGCCTCCAGGCCGATCATGAAGCCGGGGCAGTCCATGAGGTAGACCACCGGCAGATGGAAGGTCTCGGCAAAGTCGACCCAGCGGACCACCTTCTGGCAGGCTTCCGCGGTCCACGAGCCGCCATAGTGGAAGGGATCGCTCGCCAGCAGCAGCACCGCCCTGCCCTCAAGGCGCGCCAGGCCGACGATGATCGGCTTGCCGAAATTGGCACTCACCTCGAAGAACGAGCCCTTGTCGACGACCGCCTCGATGATCGGGCGCATCTTGTAGACCTGCCGGCGGTTGCGCGGCACCGCCTTCATCAGCGATTCCTCGGCTCGCTCGGGATCGTCGCTGCAGGGAACGGTCGGCGGCAGCTCGAACACCGATTGCGGCAGATAGGACAGGAAGCGCCTCGCATACTCGAACGCCTCCTCCTCGGTGTCGACCGCCTGATCGATCGCGCCGGCGCGGGTCTGGATGTCGGCGCCGCCGAGCTCCTGTTTGGTCAGATCCTGTCCGAGCCGTTTCACCACCGGCGGGCCCGCGACGAACATCGCGGAGCTCTTCGTCATCACCGAATAATGCGTCGCCGCCAGGCGTGCCGCGCCAAGACCCGCGACCGAGCCAAGCCCGAGACCGACGACCGGCACGCGCGCGAGGTTGGCCGTCGTGTACCAGTACCAGCGCGTGCCGCCGACGCCACCCGGCAGGTTGGCGGCGCCGCGCGTCTCGATCGTCTTCACCGAGCCGCCGCCGCCGGAACCTTCGATCATGCGGATGATCGGCAACCGGAAATCATGCGCCATCTCCTCCGCCATCAGCGGCTTGGCGGAAATCGATGCATCGGCCGAGCCGCCGCGCACGGTGAAGTCGTCGCCGACCACGACCACCGGACGGCCGTCCACCTTGGCGCGGCCGAAGACGCAGTTCGCCGGCGTTAGCTGCTTGAGCTCGTTGTTCTCGTCATATTCGGCGATCCCGGAAATGGCGCCGATCTCGTGGAAGGATTTCTGATCGACAATCTTGTCGATGCGCTCGCGAACGGTAAGCCGGCCTTGATCGCGCTGTCGTTTGACCTTCTCAACGCCTCCCATCTCCCGCGCGAACGCTTCGCGCCGGGCGAGTTCGTCGAGTTCCGGCTTCCAGTTCATTCCTTTCCTCCGCTTTTATGATCTTGTTATGGTTCACGGCTGCCGGAATGGATTTTCGCTCGATCCGGTTGTTGAAGATGCTGTTGTCGGCGCCTTCGAGCAGGCTGGCGAGTGCGGCACCGAGCTGCACCATTTGCGGCGCGACTTCCTTGTGCAGCCGCTTCTCGTCATACATCGCCGACAACAGGCCGATCGTCGCGACGACATAGGTCTGATATTGCGGCGACCATAGCGGCACTGCAACGCCGTTGATGTGCGGACTCCAGAGACCGCAGGCGACGACATAGCCGTGCTCGCGCAAGTGGCGACGATTGCCCTCGATGCGCGGCTTGAGCAGCTTCGCGCCTTCGGGAATCTCACGCTCCATCTCCGCGATCAGGGCGTTGCCGACCTCGGGCTCGAGCGCGGCCGTATAGGCATGGCCCGCGGCGGTGGTCGCCATCGAGATCCGGCTGCCGGTGACCTCATGCAGGCCGAGCGCGTTCGCCGAGCGCGCGTATTCGAGATACACGAGCTGGAAGCGATCGGGGATGACGAAGCCGACCGTGCCGGGCAATTGATCGGCGACGTCCTGCAGACGCTGACGGATCAGGTTGCGGAGCTGCAGGCCCTTCATCATCGCGGTGCTCATCGCCACCGCGCTCGGACCTATCCGATATTTCTGGTCGCGCGGCAGATAGACGAGCTGGCCCATCCGCGTCAGCGTGTGCGTGAGCCGCGACACTGTCGATCGCGGCAGGCCGCAACGATTCGATATTTCGAGATTGCCGAGCCGCGCCTCATGTCCCTCAAAACATCGGAGGACATCAAACGCGCGCGACACGACCTGGATCACGTCGGCCTCGCCTGCGAGATCGCTGGCGAGCATTCCTTGCCGGCTAAGCCGCTCCGAGCGTCTTCCCATTTGTTATTGGCTCCATTCCGCCACACGGAATAAAATTCCACTTGCAGATCAAGCTACCTCAGGCAATGTGCCGCCACAACAAAAGCCGTTCGCAGAGCGCTATGCGTTTCGCGAAACGGATGGGGAGCGTGGAATGCTAGATATCAAGATCATCACCGAAGTGGCCGGCCGTGTATGCGCTATACCAGTGGCGGCCGGTGCCAGCATCGCCGACGGCGACGAGGTCGCGCTCGTTGAAGCGATGAAGATGGAGATTCCGGTAACGTCGACCGCCGCGGGCACGGTCAAGTCGATCCTCGTCAGCATCGACGACGTGATCGCCGAAGGACAGGCGGTCGCCATCGTCGAGACCTGACGCACACACATTCAAAGTTCGCTCCGCGACAATCTGTCCGGTGATGCGACGATGGTGGCATGCCGCGCCAACGGAGCGCCGTTGCCATCATCGCAATGCGATGCAATGATCCTCGCAAACAACAAGTTTCGCGTAGCGAAACATCAGGGAGGAATCATGATCCTTCGTCTGCTCGCGCTCGGCGTCACCTTACTCGCGTCCGGACCTTCACTCGCCGAAGACATCAAGCTGCCGCCGACGATGGGCGTGACCGCCTACGACACGGGAACCGCGGGATTCAACATCGCGGTCGGCGTCGGCAAGATGATGAAGGACAAGTACGGCACCGACCTCCGCGTGCTACCGGCAGGCAACGACGTGGCGCGGCTGGCGCCCTTGCGCGCCAAGCGCGCGCTGATGTCGGCGATGGGATCGGGCACCTATTTCGCGCAGGAAGGCGTGTTCGAGTTCGGCGCCAAGGAATGGGGACCGCAGCCGCTGCAACTCCTGTTGTCCACGGTCGACTGCAATGCCGGCTCGCTCGGCGTGGCCGCCGATATCGGCGTCAAGGACATCAAGGATCTCAAGGGCAAGCGCGTCGGCTTCGTGGTCGGCTCGCCCGCGCTGAACCAGAACTCGCTTGCCATTCTCGCCTTCGGCGGCCTCAAGC
Organism: Bradyrhizobium sp. Leo170; assembly: GCF_004296405.1. GTDB lineage: Bacteria > Pseudomonadota > Alphaproteobacteria > Rhizobiales > Xanthobacteraceae > Bradyrhizobium. Next base: position 4,751 of record NZ_PSRR01000281.1, on the reverse strand, counting down.
AGACCGACGTCAAGGCCGTCGAATTCGCAAGCTACGGCGCGATGTGGAAGGGCCTGATCAACAACGACGCCGACGCTGCCTTCGGCACCACCATCACCGGACCCGCGAAGGAAGCCGAGACCTCGCCGCGCGGACTGATCTGGCCGCCGCTTCCGCCTGACGACAAGGCCGGATGGGAACGGGTGCAGAAGGTCGGCTCGTTCTTCTTCCCACATCGCGCGACCTGCGGCGCCGGCATCTCGCCCGAAAAGCCGATCGAGCTCGGCACCTATCCCTACCCGATCTTCGTCGCCTACGCGTCGGTGCCGGCGGACCAGGTCTACGCCATCACCAAGGCGATGATCGTCAACTACGACGCCTACAAGGAGTCTGCGCCGGGCGCGAGCGGGCTTGCCGCGGACCGGCAGACCAAGAACTGGGTCGTACCGGTGCATGCCGGCGCGGTGAAGGCGCTGAAGGAAGCCGGCCAATGGAGCGACCAGCAGGAGGCTCACAACAACGCGCTGTTCAAGCGCCAGGACGTGCTCACCGCCGCCTGGGCGGAATATGGCAAGTCAAATCCGCCCTCGGATGAGAAGGCGTTCCTGGAAGGCTGGATGAAGGCGCGCGCGGCAGCGCTTGCCAAGGCCAACATGCCGAACGGCTTTGAATAAAGCCGCGCGCTTCCACTGCAAGCTAACGCCATTGTGGGGATCTTCTGATGTCAGCTTCTCCGCTCGATAGCGCCATGGCCGCGCCGCCGAAGAGGATCGAGTTCGAAGATCCCCATGCCGGCGCGGGCAACATGCAGGAGGCCGAGGTCACGCGCGTTCGCAGCTTGCGCGGCGGCTGGCGCTGGGCGCTGGTGGTCGCGACCGCGGCCACCATCCTGCTCTGCATCAATCAGCAATTCTCGCTGCGCTTCCTGATCGGCTACACCCAGCTCAACACCGAATATTTCTATCTGCTGATCGCGCTAATGCTGCCGTTCACCTTCCTGATCTTTCCGGGAACGGGGACCGCGCCACTCGACCGGATTCCCTGGTACGATCTTCTCCTGTTCGTGCTGACGTTTGCGGCCGCGATCTGGCTGATGCTCAACATCCGCAAGGCCGCGCAGTACGGCTGGGAATCCGACGGCGCGCCGCGCAACGTGCTCATTGCGGGCGTCGTGATGTGGGCGATGCTGATGGAGGCGCTGCGCCGCACCGGCGGCTGGAGCCTCTTGCTCAGCGTGTTCCCCTTCACCGTCTATCCGCTGTTTGCCGAGGCCAAATGGCTCGGGCCGTTTCGCGGCTCCGAACTCACCTTCGACCAGGCCACCGCTACCACGTGCTCTCGGGCGAGAGCCTGCTCGGGATTCCGATCCAGGCCTTTGCCGATACCGTGATCGGCTTCCTCGTGTTCGGCACCGCGCTGATGATGACGGGCGCCGGAAAATTCTTCATCAACATCGCCTTTGCGCTGTGCGGCACGTTCCGCGGCGGGGCGGCGAAGGTCTGCATCTTCGCGAGCGGCCTGCTCGGCATGATGTCCGGCTCGATCATCTCCAACGTGCTCACCGCAGGCACGATGACCATCCCGGTGATGAAGCGTAGCGGCTTCCGCGCCTCCTATGCCGGCGCGATCGAGGCCTGCGCCTCGACCGGCGCGGTGCTGGCGCCGCCGGTGATGGGCGCCACCGCCTTCGTGATCGCACAGTTCCTCAACATCAGCTACGCCGAGGTCGCGGTCGCTGCGATCATTCCCGCCGCGCTCTATTATATCGGCCTGTTCATGCAGGTGGACTCCTATGCCGCGCGGCATGGCCTGAAGGGCATCCCGCGCGCCGAGCTGCCGCGGGTGATCGATACCCTCAAGTCCGGCTGGTACTACGTGTTCGTCATCGCGCTGCTGATCGTGATGCTGCTCTACTTCAAACGCGAGAGCCACGCGCCGTTCTACGCCACCGCGCTGCTGCTGGTGCTGAACCAGGTCTTCTCCAAGGACACGCGCTGGACTTGGGCCACGATCACGAAATTCCTCGAGGTCAACGGCCGCACCTTCGTCGAACTGGTCGGCATTCTCGCCGGCTGCGGGCTTTTGATCGGCGCATTCTCGATGACCGGCGTAGTCTCGAGCCTCGCCAACGACCTGCTGACGCTCGCAGGCGACAACGCCTTCCTGCTGCTGGCGATGTGCGCCTTGACCAGCCTGATCCTGGGGCTCGGACTGACGACCACGGCCTGCTACATCTTCCTCGCGATCCTGGTGGCGCCGGCGCTGGAGAAGCTCGGGCTGAATCGAATGGCGGTGCACATGTTCATCTTCTATTGGGGCATGCTGTCGTCGATCACCCCGCCAGTTGCGATCGCTTCCTTCGCGGCTGCCGGTATCGCGGGATCGCCGGCGATGAAAACGGGCTGGGAATCGATGTGGGTCGGCAGCATCATCTATTTCATCCCGTTCTTCTTCGTGTTGAACCCGGCGCTGGTGCTGCAGGGACCAAGCCCCTATCTCACCGGTCTCGGCCTGATGGCGCTTGCCGCCTTCGGCACATTGTTCATTTGCGGCGGCATCCAGGGGTATCAGGCCTTCGTCGGCGATCTCAGCCGCGCAGGCGCGCTGGAATGGCCGCTGCGGGTGCTGCTCGTGATCGGCGGCTTCGTGGTGGCGACGCCCGGCGGCGGCATCAACCCGTTGTCGCAGATGCAGGTGACGCTGCTCGGCCTTGCCATCCTGGTGCCGACGGTCCTGATCGCGCTGCTCCTTGTCCGGCGGCAGCCGCTACTAGCGAACCAGTTGCGCGCTCCCTGATTGCGTTGCACAAAAGGAGGCGATGAAACCCGAGCCGCCTCCTTCTTCCGCCAGCGCCACGGCCTGGACCCGCTCAAGACCGCCGCTGCTGCGGTTCCTGCAGTCATGCCACGACGAGTTCGCCACTGAGACCGGCGGCGCCGTCGCCGATTACATTCCCGAGCTCGGCAAGGCAGACCCTGCCCATTTCGGCATCAGCCTCGCCACCCTCGACGGCCACGTCTACGAGGTCGGCGACACCAAGGTGCCCTTCACCATCCAGTCGATGTCCAAACCCTTCGTGTTCGCGCTGGCGTTGGACACGCTGGGCGCAGGGCGGGTGGAAAGCGCGATCGGCGTCGAGCCATCGGGCGACCCCTTCAACTCGATCCGACTGAACGCGGAAAACCATCCGTTCAATCCGATGGTCAATGCCGGCGCCATCGCCTGCACCGGGTTGATCCATGAGGCCAAGGGCGATGCCGCCTTCGACTATATCCGGCAGGCGCTCGGCCGCTTTGCCGGACGCGAGCTCACGCTCGACGAGGCCGTCTATCTTTCCGAAAGCACGACCGGCGACCGCAATCGGGCGATCGGCTATCTCCTGCGCACCAATTCCGTGATCAAGGACAACGTCGCCTCCGTGCTGGATGTCTATTTCCGGCAATGCGCGGTGCTGGTGACCGCGCGCGATATCGCGATCATGGCGGCAACGCTTGCCAATCGCGGCATCAATCCGGTGACCGGCAAGCAGGTGATCACGCCGTATGCGATCTCGCGCACGCTCTCGGTGATGACGTCGTCGGGCATGTACGACTTCGCCGGCGAATGGATCTATCGCGTCGGCATCCCCGCCAAGAGCGGCGTCGGCGGCGGCATTTTGGCCGCGCTGCCGGCGCGGCTCGGGCTCGGCAGCTATTCGCCCAAGCTCGACAAGCACGGCAACAGCGTGCGCGGCATCAAGGTGTGCGAGGCGCTGTCCTCGCATTACGACCTGCATATGCTCAACCGCAGCGACGATGCGCGCACCAGCATCATCGCCGACTACAATATCGGCAAGAGCCCGTCCCGCCGCGTCCGCCGCCCGCAGGAGCGCGCCATCCTCGCCGCGCACCACGAGGAAGTGCGGATCATCGAGCTGGTCGGCACGCTGTCGCTTTCCGCAGTCGATTACGTATCGCGGCGGATGACCTCGGAGCCGCGGCCGCAATTCGTCGTGCTCGACCTGCACCGGGTCACCTCCACCACCCGCGCCGGCGCGCGGCTGGTGGCGGAGGCCTTCGAGGAACTGGCCGCGCTCGGCGTCACCGTGATCCTGTCCGGAATCAAACGCACGTCGACGGAATGGAAGACGCTGCGCGAATGGACGGCCAAGCTCGGCAACATCAGGGACTTCTACCTGCTGGATACCGCGATCGAATGGGCGGAGGACCAGATCGTCTACCGCTATGGCGGCTCGATCGATTTCTTCGAGACCACGGAATTGTCCGAGCAGCCGCTGCTGGCCGGATTGAGCGTGGAAGAGCTGACCGACCTGGCGTCGCTCGCTTCGACCCACACCTACCGCTCCGGCGAGAAGATCATCTCCGCCGGCGATTCCGCAGGCTCGCTGTTCTTCCTGCGCAGCGGCGTCGTACACGTCACCCTGCCCGACGGCGTCCGCCTGGCGACGCTCACCGCCGGCATGGCATTCGGCGAGATGGCGCTGATCGAGCCGGTCCGCTCCGCCGACGTCTTGGCGGACCAGGCCGCGACCGCCTGGGAGATTCCGCTGCGCGACTTCGAACGATTCCGCAAGCAGCACCCACGCGCCGGCGAGCGGATCATGCGCAACCTCGCGCAACTGCTCGCCGACCGGCTGATCGTCGCGAACGCGAAGGTGGATCTGCTGACGTCGACGTAATCTCTCTTCATTCCCTCTCCCTGCTCTTCGCGGGGAGAGGGTTAGGGTGAGGGGCTGCCTCCGCGAACATTGCTGCCAGTTGTATTCGCGGAGG
>NZ_PSRR01000280.1 GCF_004296405.1 Bradyrhizobium sp. Leo170 | reverse complement strand
TGAATCCCAACAGACCCTAGTTAGAGCGGGATGACTTTTCTTCGAATCGTCATCCCGCTCTAGCTCTTTGTTTGAGCATGATCTTTTTCGGAAAACCGGTCTCCACTTTTCCGGATCATGCTCGAGCGGTCCCGGGTTATGCTGACGCTTCACCCGGGCTACGAGGACCAGGGCAGTCAGGTGCTGCTGCCGGCTGCGGTCGCGACGACGGGCAATACTTCGGTGGCTCCGGGGTCGGGCGTCTCGTCCTTCCAGCGCACCGAGCCGAAAGGACGCTCCAGCATGCGGCGCACCCGTATCGGTTCGGGGCCGAGATGGAAGGCGATCGCCTTCAGATGCAGTTCGCGCTCGGATTGGGTGGCGCGGTTGCGCTGACGCAAGTAGTCGAGCCAGGTCGGGCAGTGATAGCGCTCGGTCCACAATTCGGGATCGGCGATGTCGCGCGCGATCGACCAGCCATAAGCGCCGTTGCGCTGCCGGCTGAGCTGCACCTCCAGCATCACGTTGTGGAAGGCGCGCGCGTTCTCTTGTGCGACGCGGTACTCGATCTCGACCACTAGCGGCCCGCTGCGCGGCGTGAGCAGCATCCGGACCTCGGGATCCGCGAGCATTTCGGTGGCGTCCTCGTTGCGAGCGCCGACCGGCGGCATCCGGAGCCACAGGCCAAGCAGCGGTGACAGCAGCATCAGCCCCGCGGAGACCAGGAGCGCGATCTCGACGCCGGCGACATCGGTAAGGCGGCCCCAGCCCCAGCTTCCGATCGCGATTCCGCCCGCGATTGCAGCCTGGAACGCCGCCAGCGAGCGGCCGGCGACCCAGCGCGGCGCCGAGAGTTGCACGCCGATATTGAACAGCGCGATCGCCATCATCCAGACCGCGCCGGCCAGCACCAGCGCCGCCGCGCTCACCACCGGCAGCTTGCTGATCGCAACCGCGGCGATCGCACCCGCCATCGAGATCGCGCAGACGCGCACCGCCGCCTCGCCGCTCATCCGCTTGCGCACCTCGCCGATATTGAGGGCGCCGAGCACCGCGCCCATCCCGAAGGCGCCGAGCATGATGCCGTAGGTCTGGGCGCCGCCATGCAACAGGTCGCGCGCCACCAGCGGCATCAGCGCGGAGACCGAGCCGCCGATGATGCCGGTGACCAGCGTGCGCGTCAGCACGATCTTGATCGACGGCGAATGGTTGATGTAGCGCATGCCCGAGACGATGGCGCGGTTGAGCCGCTCGCGCGGCAGCCGCGACGGCTCGCTGACGCGGTCCCAGAGGAACAGCACGATCAGGAGCGGCAGATAGAACAGGGCGTTGAGCGCAAAGGCGGCCACCGCGCCCGCGGCTGCGACCACGATGCCGCCGATCGCCGGCCCGAAGCTGCGGGCGATGTTGTAGCTGATGCCGTTCAGCGCCACCGCGGCGGGCAGCGTTTCGGGCGGTACCTGTTCGTTGACCGAGGACTGCCAGGCCGGACCGAACAGCGCCATGCCGCTGCCGACGATGAAACAGAGCGCGAGCAGGATATTCGGGGTCACCAGGTCGAGCCACGCCAGCGCGGTCAGAACCGTGGCGCCGGCCAGCGCGATCAGAAGCGACACCATCGCCACGACCCGGCGGTCGTGCATGTCGGCAATGGCGCCGGCCGGCATCGAGATCAGCATGACCGGCAGCATCAGGGCGGTCTGCACCAGCGCCACCTTGTCGGCCGCAGATGTCATCTGCGTCATCGCCCAGGCGGCGCCGACGCCCTGGATCAGGATCCCGAGGTTGGAGAGCAGGCTCGCCAGCCAGATGCGCCGGAACACTGAATGCCGAAGCGGCCCCAAGATGCCGTCGGAGGCAGGGCTCGGGCGTCGCGGCGATGCTGTCATGGTGGTTCCGTGGTCCTCTGTTGGCTGCCTGATTCCGGCAGCCGAGTGATGCCCGTCAAACGCCCGTATTGTCCAGTCGTCATGCTGTCATTTCCATTCCGCAAAAACCCGGCTCGGGAGCGAGGAGCGGGCGGCGAGGTAACAAATGCGCGTGTTCGGCGAACTCTCCCCAAAGACGGCTTCATCACCCCCGGATGGAGAGCGTAGACTGGGTGGATCGAGACTGGAGCAGCACCATGAGCATAGCCGAAGTCTACGACCTGCCGGTTGCGCGGAAGCGGCTGGTGCCGCCCTGTCCCCCGCGCGCGCCGGACGACTTGTCCGCCTTCAGGCGCATGACCCTGATCAGCCGCAGCCCGATCGAAAGCTGGAGCCAGCGCGCCTATGAGGAGGAGATCGTCCGCGGCCGCTTCTTCGGCCGCAGCAGCTTCATCCTCAACACGCCGGATGCGATCAGGCATGTGCTGGTCGACAATTACGAGAATTATACGCGCACGCCGACCGCCTTCCGGGTGTTGCGCCCGATGCTCGGCGAAGGTCTCCTGATCGCCGAAGGCCGCGCCTGGAAACACCAGCGCCGCACGCTCGCGCCGGCCTTCACGCCGCGCGCGATCACGACGCTGGTGCCGCACATGGTCGCCGTGACCGACGAGACCATCGGAAAGCTCAAGGCCGCCAGCCATGGTCCGGTGGACCTTCGCGAGACGATGCAGCGGATGACGCTCGAGATCGCGGGCCGCACCATGTTTTCGTTCGGCATGGACCGCCATGGCGGCACCTTGCGCGATTTCGTCATGGAGTATGGCGAGCGGCTGGCGCGGCCACGCTTCCTCGATATGCTGCTGCCATTGAGCTGGCCGAGCCCGCAGGATTTTGCGCGCGCCCGCTTTCGCAAGCGCTGGACCGGCTTTGTCGCCATGCTGATGGCGGAGCGCCGCGCCGCCGGCAAGACAAGCGATGCGCCGCCGTGCGATCTGTTCGACCTCATGGTTGCGGCGCGCGACCCCGAGACCGGGCAGGCCTTCACCGACGCGCAGCTCGGCGACGAGATCGCGACCATGATCCTTGCCGGCCATGAGACGACGGCAACTGCGCTGTTCTGGGCGCTCTATCTGCTTTCGCTCGATCCGGCGACGCAGGAGGATCTCGCCGCCGAGGTGAAGGCGGTCGCCGCAGGCGGTGGGCTCGAGATCGAGCGGCTGAAGTTCACCCGCGCCGTCATCGAGGAGACCATGCGGCTCTATCCGCCGGCCTTCCTGATCGCGCGCGCCGCGGCGGGGGCGGATACGATCGCCGACATGCCCGTGAAAAAGCACGACGTGGTGCTAATCGCGCCGTGGCTGCTGCACCGGCATGAGAAGCTCTGGCACGATCCGGCGGCGTTCGTGCCGTCGCGCTTCATGGCCGGCACGCCGCCCGATCGCTTTGCCTATCTGCCGTTCGGCGTCGGTGCACGGGTCTGCATCGGCGCGCATTTCGCAATGGTCGAGGCGACGCTGGCGCTGGCGAAACTGATCGGCGCGTTCCGTGTCTCGCTGGTCGACCGGCAGCCGGTGATGCCGGTCGGGGTCGTGACGACCCAGCCCGACCGCTCGCCGATGTTTACGATCAAGCCGAGATAATCAGACCTTGCGTTCCGGCGCGGGTCATCTCATCTAAGGTTCCGCCATGAGCGATACGCAGGCCCAGTTCGCAGTGTTGAAACAAACGGCCGATCCGGCCGTCGTTGACGAAATCGCGCGGCTGATTGCCGATGGCCATGACCGCGATCTCAACCGCATCAACCTATTGGACTTCGCCGGGCGTACCGGGCTCGACGAGGAAAAGGTCATTTCCGGTTTCCTCCACTCGTCACGGCTCGGCCTGTTCGACATGAGCTGGAACGTGCTGTGTCCTGGCTGCGGCGGGGTGCTCGATGCGCACTCGACGCTGAAATCGCTGCGTCACGACGATTATAATTGCGCGCTCTGCGCCGCCGGCTACGAGGCTTCGGTCGACGAAATGGTCGAGGTCGCCTTCACCGTCAGCCCACGAGTCCGCCGCATCGGCGCGCATGATCCCAACACGCTGCCGATCTGGGAATATGTGCGGCAGATGTTCTGGAGTTCGGGTGTCGACATCAACGACGAATCGTTTTCGCGCCTGATCAACGAAGCGACGCTCGAGGCGCTCGAACTGCCGGCCGGCGAGAAGGCGATCCTGTCGCTGAACTTGCCCAACCAGTACGTCATCGTGTTCGAGCCGGTGACGCATTCGGCCCACTTCATTGACATTCAGGGCGAGCCGACCACCGATCGCCAGCAGCTTTCAATCGTCTACAACAAGCTGAAGGCACCGACAGGCACGACGGTGCTGCGACCAGGGCCATTGCGACTTTCGCTGGAAAATCAGGCCGGCGTCCGCGTGCTGCCATCGGTCTGGATTGCCGGCGACGCGCTGCACAAGATGCTGGGCAGGCGCAAGCCGATCCTCACTGCGAAGCGGATGCTGAGCAACCAGACCTTCCGTGACGTCTTCAAGGCTGACAATCTCAACGTCGACCAGCGATTGAAGATCACCTCGCTGACTTTTTTGTTCACGGATCTCAAGGGCTCGACCGCGCTTTATGAGCGGGTCGGCGACCTCGCCGCTTTCGATCTCGTGCGTGCGCATTTCCATGCGCTGCTCGATATCATCGCTTCCGAGCACGGCGCGGTGGTGAAGACCATTGGCGATGCCGTGATGGCGACCTTCATCAAGCCTGAACATGCGCTCGCCGCCGGCCTGCGCATGCGCGCGGCGATGAAGCGGCTCAACGACGAGCGCGGCAAGGAGGACCTGATCGTCAAGATCGGAATTCACGAAGGCCCGTGCCTCGCAGTGATGCTCAACGAGCGCCAGGATTATTTCGGCCAGACCGTCAACATCGCCGCACGTGTGCAGAGCCTGTCGACTCAGCAGGAAATTCATATCACTGCGCCGGTGATCGATTCGCCGGAAGTGCTCTCCATTCTGAAGAACGCGGAGATCCGGCCGATCCAGAAGGAAGCGGCGCTACGCGGGATCGCTGACAAGATGGTCGTGTACGAGATACCCTGAGCGGCCGACTTCAACCGTCATTGCGAGCAAAGCGAAGCAATCCATGCCTCCGCAAGTGGTGAGATGGATTGCTTCGCTCCGCTCGCAATGACGGCGAACTTGGCCTTACCGGCGCCCAGATTGCCTAAACGTAATGCAGGCCGCAGAACCGGCGCGATTGCGCGGGTCAGGTTTCCACGCCATATAGGTCCAATCCACTGTCAATCGATAGAGGCGTTGATGCTTGACGGACTTCGCCAATTCATTGCCGATATTGTGTCGCCCGATGCACAAGCGGATCGGGCGTTTGATGACAATGATTATCGTCTTGCCGCCACTGCGCTGCTCGTCCACGTCGTCTCGATCGACGGCGAGCCGAGCGCGAACGAGAAGCGCAAACTGCACAGCCTGATCGAAAGCCGCTTTGGACTCGATCGCGGCACCGCGGACAAATTGATCGCTTCCGCAACGCGGATCGAAGGCGAGGCGGTCGATCTCTATCATTTCACGAGCGTCATCATGCGGCAGGTCAACGAAGAGGGCCGCCTGCGCATCGTCGAGATGATGTGGGAACTGGTTTATGCCGACGGCCAGGTCAGCGAGTTCGAGGACAACGTGGTGTGGCGCGCGGCGGATCTCCTGGGTGTTTCCTCGCGCGATCGCATCGATCTGAAGCGCCGCGTAGCCGAAAAGCAAGCGAGCGTGCCCCGAGGTCCCTGGGGCGTTGCCGACGCGGCAATCTGACACGGCGTTCGCGGGCTGTTCGCTTCAGCGTGCAGATGACGAAACTTTAATGTGCATCGCGCAAACCGGCCGGTTGCGCGATAAGCCCCAAAAATGATGCATTCCGATCGCGAACGCGGCCGGCGCTGCATGCGGATATGCCCGCGGGTGGCTTGCGCCCGACCACAAGCCTATGCTCTCGTCCGGCCGTTCGTAACGGGCCCTGTGATTCATTAAGAGCATTCGATCGTGACCGAGTGTGTGACGCTGATTACCGGTGCATCGGCGGGTATAGGCGCCGAGCTGGCGCGAGTTTTCGCATCCAACGGTCATCGTGTGGCGTTGGTGGCGCGCCGCACCGATCGCCTCACGGCGCTCGCCAGTGAAATCGCCGCCAAGGGCGGCGCGGCGGCGATCGTGATTCCCTGCGACCTCGAGCAGTCAGATGCCGGCGACAAGATCGCCACCGCGCTGGCCGAGGCCGGCGTCGAGGTCGAATATGTCGTCAACAATGCTGGCTTCGGCGTGTTCGGCTACGCGAACAAGCGCGACCGGGCCGACCAGCTCAACATCATCAACGTCAACATCCGCGCGCTGACCGATCTGTCGCTGCGATTTGCCGATTCGCTGATCCGCCATCGCGGCGGCATCCTCAATGTCGGTTCGATCGCGGGCTTCCTGCCGGGGCCGGGCATGGCGGTCTATTACGCTTCCAAGGCCTATGTGCTGTCGTTCACGGAGGCGCTACGCAAGGAGCTCGAGCCGCACGGCGTCCGTGTCACCCTGGTCTGTCCGGGGCCGGTGCCGACGGAATTCCAGGCCCGCGCCGGGTTCGCGCCGGGATTTGACTCCGCGATCCTCAACGTCTCGGCGGCGGAGGTCGCGCGACAGGCCTATGGCGGCTTGATGGCGAACAAGCGCGCGGTGCTTCCCGGCCTCATCAAGTTCGTGCCGCTCCTGCTCCGATTTTTCCCACGCTCCTTCATCCTGACGGCAGTCGGCGGTTTCCAGTTGCGCCGGCGCTGACGCAGACCGAGGGCGCCAGATTCTTGTTTGGACGCGTTTTCTTCGCAGATAAGTCTACGCAATCTGCGTAAACTTGATTGCTATGCGAACCGGTGTCCACTTCGCTCGAAAACGCTCCAATCTGGCCCGCGATTTGCTTTCAAATTTTCGATGAGTTGGCGTGAACTCACCCGAAATTAAGAATCGCTTAGGTATGCTGCCAGCTTTGCTGCATGCCGCTTGAGGTCGATGTCGTCACGGTCTGAAAAAGCCAATGTCGTGCTGCCTTTCCCCGGTGGAAGGCGCGCGGCCGTCACCCCAACCGGACCTGCCTCCCTGCTGCCGGTCCTGATCGTCCTGCACCAGGAGGCTTCCAAGCCCGGCCGCGTCGGCAACGCCTTGTGCGCGCTCGGCCATCCCCTGGATATCCGCCGCCCGCGGTTTGGCGATGCGCTTCCCGAGACGCTTGACGAGCACGCGGGCGCCATCATCTTCGGCGGCCCGATGAGCGCCAATGATGGCGACGATTTTGTGCGGCGGGAGATCGACTGGATCGAGATTCCGCTGCGCGAGCAACGGCCGTTTCTCGGCATCTGCTTGGGGGCCCAGATGCTCGCCAAGCAGCTCGGCGCGAGCGTCGCGCCGCATCCGGAAGGCCGCGCCGAGATCGGCTATTATCCGATCCGCCCGACCGAAGCAGGCCGCGCGCTTTGCCCCTATTGGCCGCAGCAGGTCTACCACTGGCACCGCGAGGGATTCGAACTGCCTGACGGCGCCGAGCTTCTCGCCGAGGGCGGCGACTTTCCGGTGCAGGCGTTCAGGTACGGACACGCCTTCGGCTTCCAGTTCCATCCTGACGTCACCTACGCGATGATGCATTGCTGGACCACGCGCGGCGGCGACCGCCTGGATTCGCCCGGCGCGCGCCCACGCCATCAGCATTTTGCCGACCGCGCCGTCTATGACGCGGTCGAGCGGGCGTGGCTGAAGCATTTCATGAATGACTGGCTTGCGCGCGTGCCGATGGAGGTGATGTCGGAGGCGGCGGAGTAGGGGGTGCGCGAACGGCGCCGGCTGGCAGGTTAGTTCGTGGACAAAAAAGCCCGTCTTCGCCCGTTGGGCTTCGCCGGACACCACGCTTCGCCCCTCGGGCTCTGCGCGGCTGCGCCACGCGTAGCCCGAAGGGCGAAGCGTGGTGGAGCCAGGCGGGATCGAACCGCCGACCTCATCATTGCGAACGATGCGCTCTCCCAGCTGAGCTATGGCCCCGTCCAGACCGGTCCGTGCTGAGCAATGCGGCCGGCAATCGGCGCCATTTACCGTCCGGCCCAAGCCCAAGTCAAGAACAGTAAACGCCCGGTTTTTGGCCACCTTGGTCCGGAAGTTCCCTTGTTTGTACAGGGGCGAACCGATATTTAGCTCACTGTCCCACCCGCGAGCCCCCACCACATGCGCGCCATTCTCGACATCGTCATCATTGTCCTTGACCTCTATGTCTGGCTCCTGATCGCCGCTGCCATCCTGTCGTGGCTGGTCGCGTTCAATGTCGTGAACACGCGTAACCAGTTCGTATCCGCGGTGGCCGAGTTCCTGTACCGGATCACGGAACCGGTGCTGGCGCCGATCCGGAAGATCATGCCGAATCTGGGCGGGCTCGATATCTCGCCGATCATCGTGATCCTGCTCATCATGTTCATCGAGCGGGTGATCATGTACTACGTCTATCCCAACGTGATCTGAGCGCCTTCGGCCGGTGAGCGACCCTTGGCACAGCTCCCTTGGCGCTATTCCACCGATGGCATCAGCGTCGCACTGCGCGTGACGCCTCGCGGCGGCCGCGACGACATCGATGGCATCGAGACGCTGTCCGACGGCCGCAGCGTGGTGAAGGTCCGGGTCCGCGCCATTGCCGACGGCGGCGAGGCCAATCGGGCGGTGACGGAACTGCTCGCCAAGGCGCTGGCCGTGCCCAAGGGACGGGTGAAGATCCTCTCGGGCGCCACGTCGCGGCTCAAACAGGTGGCGATCGAGGGCGATCCGCGACAGCTCGGCGAGACCTTGCGTCAACTGACCGCATTCAACGCGAAGGACTGAGATGACGGCTCACATCATCGACGGAAAAGCCATTGCAGCCGACCTCCGCGCACGCGTCGCGGAAGAGGTTGCCCGCGTCAAGCGCGAGCAGGGGCTGGTGCCGGGGCTGGCGGTGGTCCTGGTCGGCAATGATCCCGCGAGCGAGGTCTATGTCCGCAGCAAGCACACGCAGACGCAGGCTGCCGGCATGGCTTCGTTCGAGCACAAGCTGCCGGCCGACGTCGCGCAGGCCGATCTGCTCGCGCTGATCGGCAAGCTCAACCGCGACCCGGCGGTGCACGGCATCCTGGTGCAACTGCCGCTGCCGAAATCGATTCACACCGAAACCATCATCAATGCCATCGATCCGGCCAAGGACGTCGATGGCCTGCATCCGAACAATGCCGGGCGGCTCGCCGGCGGCTTTGCCGCGCTGTCGCCCTGCACGCCGCTCGGCTGCATCATCCTGACCAAGAGCGTGCATGCCTCGCTCGAAGGCATGAATGCGCTCGTGATCGGGCGCTCCAATCTGGTCGGGCGTCCGCTGGTGCAGTTGCTCCTGAACGAGAATGCGACGGTGACGATCGCGCATTCGCGCTCGCGCGACCTGCCGAAGCTCGCTGCCGGCGCCGACCTGCTCTATGCGGCGGTCGGCAGGCCCGAGATGGTGCGCGGCGACTGGATCAAGCCGGGCGCGACCGTGATCGATGTCGGCATCAACCGCATTCCGGTAGAGGGCGGCAAGCCGCGGCTGGTCGGCGACGTCGCCTATCAGGAGGCGCTCAAGGTCGCCGGCGCGATCACGCCGGTGCCGGGCGGTGTCGGGCAGATGACGGTGGCGTGCCTTTTGGTGAACACGCTCCGCGCCGCTTGCGCCATCGCCAAACTGCCGGCGCCGGGGGTTTAGGCAAACGCCGTCATTCCGGGGCGTCCGAAGGACGAGCCCGGAATCCATTTCTCCTCCGGCGCATGCGGCTCGATGGATTCCGGGCTCGATGCTTCGCATCGCCCCGGAATGACGGCTGGGATGCTTATCCCGCGCTGTTCTCGATGAATCGCTGATAGAACCGGATCATGTCGGCATAGCCCTCGATGCTGAGGCGTTCGTTGGTGCCGTGGAAGCGCTTCAGGTCCTCGCTGTTGGCGCGTACCGGGGAGAAGCGGAAGATGTTGTCGGTGATCCCGGCATAGTGCCGCGAATCGGTCGCGGCGATCATCAGGCCGGGCGCGACGATGACGTCAGGATAAATCTCGCGGATGGTGCGGTTGAGCGTCTGGTAGGACGCGCCGGCCGTGCCGGTCACCGGCGGCGGATCGGTGTTGCCGGGGAACGGCTTGATCGAGATGCGATCGTTGCCGATGGTGGAACGGACATGATCGGTCACGCTCGCCTGGGTGTCGCCGGGAAGCAGGCGGAAATTGACGGTCGCCTCGGCGCGGCCGGGCAGCACATTGTCCTTGTCGCCGGCATTGAAGATGGTGAGCGCGGTAGTGGTGCGGACCATCGCTTCCGTCGGTCCGGTCTTCGCGAATTCGCGCAGGAGCAGCGGCTTGAACAGCCAGAGATTCGACAGGATCACGCGGTTGACGCCGTTCATCTCGGGCGCCAGCGTGTCGAACATCTCCGACACCGTGGCGCGGATCTGCATCGGCAGGCGGTGATCCTCGAGCCTTGTGAGCGCCGCGCTCATCATGCCAATCGCGGTCTCGCGCGGCGGCATCGAGGAGTGGCCGGGCGTCGCCTGCGCCGACAGCACCAGCGTGGCATAGCCTTTTTCCGCGACGCCGATCAGGGCAGCCGGCTTGGCAAGCCCTTTCATAATGCCGTCGGTGATGAGCAGGCCCTCGTCGAGCACGAAGTCGAGCTTGATCCCGCGCAAGGCGAGCGTCGCGGCGATCGCCTTGGCGCCGCGCGTGCCCGCGACCTCCTCATCATGGCCAAAGGCGAAATAGATCGTCCGCTTCGGCTGAAAGCCGGCGTTTGCGAGCGCCTCCGCAGCCTCCAGCATCGAATAGAGGTTGCCCTTGTCGTCCCAGGAGCCGCGGCCCCAGATGAAGCCGTCGGCGATCACGCCGTCATAAGGCGGCTGCTGCCAGTCCTTGTCGGTGCCGGGAGCGACCGGCACCACGTCCTGATGCGCGAGCAGGGCGATCGGCTGTGCCCGCGGATCGCTGCCTTCCCAGGTGTAGAGCAGGCTCAGACCGGCGATGACCTCGCGCTTGGCGGCGGCATGAAACGCCGGGAAGCTTTTCTCGATATGCGCCTGCATGCCGCGCAGCGCCTGGGCATGCTGTTCGGGCTTTTCGAAGCTCGAGATGGTCTTGAAGCGGATCGCCTCGGCCAGCCGGGTGGCGGCGGCTTCCGCATCAATGGCTTCGCGCGGGATGGCAGCGACCTGGAGCTGCCGCGAGCCGCGACTGAACACATTGAAGGCGAGCACACCGGCAAGGACGAGAGCCGCTGCAACCAGGAGCAGCAGGGCCTTGCCGATGATCTTGATGAGCCGGCGCAATCCGTTCCCCCTCGACACTCCCATGCCCCGGAGGCGCCGCACTGCGCGTACGGGACGCGGCTAGAGCATATCCGGTCCTGATTGAATCAGAATCGAAGCTCTAGATTGTCGTTTTTTGACGCGTTTTCTTCACGCGAACCGGTATCCACTTCGCTCGAAAACGCTCT
>NZ_PSRR01000279.1 GCF_004296405.1 Bradyrhizobium sp. Leo170 | reverse complement strand
GCTAGGCCGCATCGCAGGCAGGGACTTAAGCGACCTTGTCCTTGCGGCGATCGTCTTCGTCCTCATCGTCTTCTTCGTCGTCTTCTTCGTCTTCCTCGTCGTCGTCCTCTTCCTCGTCATCGGGAATGGCGGCTTCGAGGACGGCAACGGGAAGCGTTTCCCGAAACAGATCGCCGTCGATACCCATCCATACGCACTCGACGGAATCCTCGTTGACTTCCGCAACCGTAATCGGGTGCCCGCCCGATTTCAGCATCACCACATCGCCTGGTTTTAGTTCCATGGTCCACCCTTCGCCTTGATTGACGCGCGGGCACGTTACAGAGCTGTCATGACAGTCCGATCACGAGGGATCGCCGCTACAGGATTTTGATGGGGATTACGGCGAAGCGCAGGGTTCGCTACCGATTCGCGCCGGGCAGCAGTTCCGTCAGGGAGCGGATGATGCGATTCGGCCTGATCGTCGATCCCGCCGGCAGGCCATCCCCGTGCACGTCGATCCAGATCGAGTAGATGCCGAGCCGCTGCGGCGCGACGACTTCCCATTCCAGATTGTCGCCGACCATCCAGGTGTCCGCTGCGCTGACGCCGAGCGCATCCATGGCGTGCAGATAGGCGCGCTCTTCGGGCTTGCCGAAGCCATGCTCGCCTTCGATCTGGATGTGATCGAAGCGGTGAGTCAGTGCGAAGCGCTCGATCTTGGCGCGTTGCATCAACGCGGCGCCGTTGGTGACGAGCGCGAGCTTGATGCCGAGCGCCCGCAACCCGTCTATGGCGTCGTGCGCGCCGGGAAAGACGAAGATGCTTTCCTCGCGAAACGTCGTGAAGCGGTCGGCGATCCGGACCGCGAGATCGTCTGAAACGGACGGGTGACCGCTCGCACGAAGCGCGGCAAAGCCGCCCCTGACCGTTTCGCGGCGCGCTTCCTCGAGCTTCAATCGCCAGATCGGCTCCGCCGTGGACCAGAATTTCCGGGCGAAAGCCAGGATCGCGGCGGCAACCACCGGCGGATCCATCGGCGTCAATTCATCGGCGAATTCAGCCGCGATCGTGTTCCAGGCGATCTCGGGCCGGGCATAGGCCGACAGGATGGTGTCGTCCATGTCGATCAGCATGGCGCGGGGGAGTTTGGTCACGATGGCGATCTCACGGCCATTTCGCATACGGCGGCATCGACGACAGGATCGAATCGACATTGCCGCCGGTCTTCAGGCCGAAAATCGTGCCGCGGTCGTAGAGCAGATTGAACTCGACATAGCGCCCGCGCCGGACCAGTTGCTCCTCGCGGTCCTCAGCGGTCCATGCTGTCGCAAAATTGCGCCGGACCAGTTCGGGATAGATATTCAGGAACGCGCGGCCGACATCCTGGGTGAAGGCGAGGTCGGCGTCCCAGTCGCCGCTGTCGTGCCAATCGTAGAAGATGCCGCCGATGCCGCGCGCCTCCTTGCGATGCGGCAGGTAGAAATAGTCGTCGCACCATTTCTTGTATTTCTCATACGGCGCGATCCGCGCATGCGCATCGCAGGCTGATTGCATCGCGGCATGGAAGGCGAGCGTATCCGGATCGTCCTGCGTGCGCCGCCGCTCCAGGACCGGCGTGAGGTCGGCACCGCCGCCGAACCACGCCTTGGTGGTGACGACGAAGCGGGTGTTCATATGCACCGCCGGCACGTTCGGGTTGTGCAGATGCGCGATCAGCGAGATGCCCGAGGCCCAGAAGCGCGGATCATCCGCCGCGCCCGGGATCTGGGCGCGGAATTCGGGGGCGAACTCGCCATGCACGGTCGAGCAGTGCACGCCGACCTTTTCGAACAGGCGCCCGCGCATCAGCGACATCACGCCACCGCCGCCGGGCTTGCCGGTATGGTCGGTGCGTTCCCACGGCGTGCGCACGAAGCGCCCGGCTTCGCCTGGATAGAGCCAAGCAGGCGCGTCATCCTCCAGCCGCTCAAAGGCCGCGCAGATATCGTCGCGCAGCGTTTCGAACCAGGTTTTTGCGCGCGCCTTGCGCTGTTCGATCGCGGATTTTTCCATGACTTAGGCTTCCGGTCCGAAATAGGTGCAGCTCTCGTTGCAACTGTCGCGATGCACGCTGACGCGGCTGACCTTGCCCGCATGCTGCACCCGTTCGAAGATGAATCGCGACAGGTTTTCAAGGGTAGGCAGTCCAAGCGCCTCGATCTTGTTGAGGAACTTGTGGTCGAGCGTCTTCTGCACCTCGGCGATGCGGCGTTCGAGCAGGCCTAGGTCAAGCACCATGCCGGTCGCTGGGTCCGGCGTTCCGCGCACCGTCACTTCCGCACGAAACGAATGGCCATGGATGTCCTGGCTGCTCGCGCCAAGGGTCGTTCCGGAGAGCGCATGCGCCGCCTCGAAGCGGAACGATTTCGTCAATTCCCACATCCTGAAAGTCCAACTCCTATCTGATGCCCAGCGTCTTGTGCGTCTGCACGCTCAGCCGCCATTTAGGGTGTTGCAAGCAATACTCGACCGCGCGCGCGGTGTTTTGAATTACATCAGGCCCATCCATCGGCTGCAGCGAGAAGCGCTCGAAATCGAGATCGACGAAGCGTTCCGGCGCGGCGTCCTGTTGCGGATAGACGAGCTTCAACTCGTTCCCCTTCCGCACCACGAGTTCCGCGCCCGCCTTCGGGCTGACGCAGACCCAATCCAGCCCGTCTGGCGGTGTGATCGTGCCATTGGTCTCGACGCCGATGGCAAAGCCGCGCGCATGCAGCGCGTCGATCAGCTCGGTGTCGACCTGCAGCAGCGGCTCGCCACCGGTCAGCACGACATAGCGGCCGACATTATCGCCCGTCCATTGCGCGCCGATGATATCGGCAAGTGCTGCGGCACTCGCATAGCGGCCGCCGAGCGTGCCGTCGGTGCCGACAAAATCGGTGTCGCAGAATTGGCAGGTGGCGCTGGCGCGGTCCTGCTCGCGGCCGCTCCACAGGTTGCAGCCGGCAAAGCGGCAGAACACCGAGGCACGGCCGGCATGCGCGCCTTCGCCCTGAAGGGTAAGAAAAATCTCCTTGACCGCGTAGCTCACGGAATCTCCTTCAGCTCAGGCTGCGGGTCTGCCGCACGGCCTCGCCGATCGCCAGCGCCGCCGACATCGCGATATTGAGCGAGCGCATGGGCGGCTTGATCGGGATCACCAGCCGCGCATCGGCGGCCGCCACCACCGCATCGGTGACCCCTGCGGATTCGCGCCCGAAGAGCAGTATATCGGAAGCGGCATAGCGAAAATCGAGGTAGGAACCGGCGACCTTGGTTGTGAACAGTATCAGCCGATAGCCAGCCTCGCGGCGCCATTGCTCGAACTTCGTCCAGGAATCATGGCGCGTCAAACGGACGTGGTCGAGATAGTCCATTCCCGCCCGGCGGAAATGCCGGTCGGAGGTCGGGAAGCCTGCCGGCTCGATGATATGAGCCGCCACATCCAGGCAGGCGCAGAGCCGCAGGATGGTGCCGGTGTTCTGTGGAATATCGGGCTGGAAGAGCGCGATCTGCATGGCCGTGGCGCGGGGTTAAGTCTCGACGAAATGTCTCAAGAAAACAACGTTCGTCGCTCATTTCGTGCATTGCACGCCTGCGAGCCGATAGCGGGCTTGCGCTCGTCCGGCAAGGGTGCCAATAGAACGATTCTGGACTGCTATTCCGCCAGTAGGGAGGAGGGATAGTGGTTTTCTGCCGCCGCGGGGGGCCGCGGGCGCCGGCAGACCTCCCGGTTGCAATGGGCGCCACCGGGGCGGTTCCACCGGCTGCAGACAAGGAAAGGGCTTGGAATCGTGACGACAGCGTCTTCGGCGGACCATCCGACACGCCGTGATTTCCTTTTTGTTGCAACGGGTGCTGCTGCTGCGGTGGGTGCAGCTGCGACGGTCTGGCCATTCATCGACCAGATGAACCCGGACGCGGCGACCATCGCCGCCGGTGCGCCTATCGAGGTCGATCTGGCGCCGGTCGCCGAGGGGCAGGACATCAAGGTGTTCTGGCGCGGCAAGCCGATCTATATCAGCCACCGCACCAAGAAGCAGATCGACGAGGCGCGCAGCGTTCCGCTCTCGAGCCTGCCCGACCCGCAGACCGATGAGGCCCGGGTCAAGTCCGGCCATGAGCAATGGCTGGTCGTCATCGGCATCTGCACCCATCTCGGATGTATCCCGATCGCCCATGAGGGCAATTACGACGGATTTTTCTGCCCCTGCCATGGCTCGCAATACGACTCCTCCGGTCGTATCCGCCAGGGGCCCGCGCCCGCCAATTTGGCCGTGCCGCCTTATCAGTTCGTTTCCGACACCAAAATCCAGATCGGCTAAGTTTCGGCCCAGCCCGAGGCTTCGACCGATCGCGTCGTCTTTACTTCTCAGGATCGCATCAATGAGCGGACCATCCGATTTTCAGCCGACCAATCCCGTCTTGAGGTGGATCGAGCGGCGACTGCCGATCTTCGGCCTCATGCACTCCTCCTTCGTGGCCTATCCCACGCCGCGCAACCTGAACTACTGGTGGACCTTCGGCGCCATCCTCTCGATGATGCTGGCGGTGCAGATCCTGACCGGCGTGATCCTGGCGATGCACTATACCCCGCATGCTGATCTCGCCTTCAGGTCGGTTGAACTCATCATGCGCGACGTCAATTACGGCTGGATGTTGCGCTATATGCACGCCAGCGGCGCCTCGATGTTCTTCATCGCCGTCTACATCCACATGTTCCGCGGCCTGTATTACGGGTCGTACAAGGAGCCGCGTGAGGTACTCTGGATTCTCGGGGTCATCATCTACCTGCTCATGATGGCAACTGGTTTCCTGGGCTATGCGTTGCCTTGGGGTCAGATGAGTTTCTGGGGCGCCACCGTCATCACCAACCTGTTCTCCGCCGTGCCCTATTTCGGCGAGAGCATCGTGACGCTGTTGTGGGGCGGTTACGCCGTCGGCAACCCGACGCTGAACCGCTTCTTCTCGCTACACTATCTGTTACCCTTCGTGATCGCCGGCGTGGTCGTGCTGCATGTCTGGGCGCTGCATGTGGCGGGCCAGAACAATCCGGCCGGCGTCGAGGCCAAGACCGAGAAGGACACGGTCGCCTTCACGCCCTACGCGACGATCAAGGATCTGTTCGGCGTCTCCTGCTTCCTGATCTTCTTCGCCTACTTCCTCTTTTACATGCCGAACTATCTGATGGAGGCGGACAACTATATTCCCGCCAATCCGGGCGTGACGCCGGCGCATATCGTGCCGGAATGGTACTACTTGCCGTTCTACGCGATCCTGCGCTCGATCCCGAACAAGCTTGCGGGCGTGGTCGCGATGTTCTCGGCGATCCTAGTGCTGGCGTTCCTGCCGTGGCTCGACAGCGCCAAGACCAGGTCGTCGAAGTATCGCCCGCTGGCCAAGCAGTTCTTCTGGATGTTCGTCGTCGTCTGCGTCCTGCTCGGCTATCTCGGGGCGCAGCCGCCGGAGGGCATCTATGTGATCGCCGGCCGTATCCTGACGGTCTGCTACTTCGCGTACTTCCTGATTGTGCTGCCGCTGCTCTCCCGGATCGAGACGCCGAGGCCGGTGCCGAACTCGATCGCCGACGATGTGCTGGCGAAGACGGGCCGCAAGGCCGCGCCGATGGTCTCGGCCGTGATCGCGATCATGGTTGCGGGCGGGCTCTTGGTCGGCGGCGCGCAAAGCGCCAAGGCCGAGGGGGGCGAGGTGGCACCGCCGGCGCAGAAGTGGTCGTTCTCCGGCCCTTTTGGCAAGTTTGACCGCAGCGCGGTGCAGCGCGGGTTGCAGGTCTACAAGGAGGTCTGCGCGACCTGCCACAGCCTGTCCTTTGTCGCGTTCCGCAACCTCGCGGATCCCGGCGGGCCCGGCTATTCGACGGCCCAGGCCGCCGCATTCGCCTCCGACTACAAGATCAAGGATGGCCCGAACGACCAGGGCGAGATGTTCGAGCGTCCGGGCCGGCCCGCTGACTACTTCCCGTCGCCGTTCCCGAACGAGCAGGCGGCTCGTGCGGCCAATGGCGGCGCGGCTCCGCCGGACCTGTCGCTGATCACCAAGGCCCGTTCCTACAAGCGCGGCTTCCCCTGGTTCGTCATCGACTTCTTCACCCAGTACCAGGAGCAGGGCCCGGATTACGTCACCGCGATCCTGGAAGGTTTCGAGGAGAACCCGCCGGCCGGCGTGACCATTCCCGAGGGCTCCTACTACAACAAGTACTTCCCGGGCCACGCCATCAAGATGCCGAAGCCGCTGAGCGACGGTCAGGTCGCCTATAGCGATGGTTCGCCGACCACGGTCGCGCAATATGCCCACGACGTCACGACCTTCCTGATGTGGACCGCGGAACCGCATATGGAAGCGCGCAAGCGGCTCGGGCTTCAGGTGTTCGTGTTCCTGATCCTGTTCTCGGTCCTGATGTACTTCACCAAGAAGAAGGTCTGGGCCAACGCGCACTGATCGCGCTTTCGGCAACGTGATTTGAAAAAGCCCCCGCGGGGGCTTTTTTGCTGGCGCGATTGCGTCTCGCGCGCTGAGTAGTCAAGATACTCGCAACCCCCTCAGAAACATTCCGGAGGAATTCATGGGCACCACCATCACCTTCAAGCGTCCGGACGGCAAGGACGCAGGCGGTTATCTCGCCAACGCGGCGCGCGGCGATGCGCCGGGCGTGGTCGTGATCCAGGAGTGGTGGGGCTTGCAGGACCAGATCAAGGGTATGTGCGACCGCTTCGCGCGGGCCGGCTTCGACGCGCTGGCGCCCGATCTCTACAAGGGTACGGTGGTGCCGTATCACGACACCGATGCCGCGGGTCGCGAGATGAACTCGCTCGACTTCATGGACGCCACCACGCAGACCGTACGTGGCGCCGCGCAATATCTGGCGCGGAACGGCGCCAAGGTCGGCCTCACCGGCTTCTGCCTTGGCGGCGCGGTGACCGTCATCGGCGCCACCAAGATTCCGGAACTGACCGCCGGTGTCGTGTTCTACGGCATCCCGCCGGAGCAGGCGGCAAAGCCGGCCGACGTCAAGATCCCGCTGCAGGCACATTTCGCCAACAAGGATGATTGGTGCACACCGCAACTGGTCGACACCTTCGAGAAGGCCATGAAGGCCGCCGGCAAGTCGCTCGAGCTCTTCCGCTATGACGCCGAGCACGCCTTCGTCAACGAGCAGCGCATGTCGGTGCACGACCGCCAGGCCGCCGAGCTCGCCTGGGACAGGGCGACGGAGTTCTTCAAGAAGCATCTGGGCTGATGGGTGCATCCCCTCATCCTGAGGAGCGGCGTCTTCGCCGCGTCTCGAAGGATGAGGCCGACGGCGGGGCCTCATGGTTCTCCGAGCGATGCGCAGCATCGTCTCGAGACGGCGCAAGCGCCTCCTCACCATGAGGGATTTGCGCTGACGGCTCGTGGCAGCCTTAGGGTTTTCCGGTCACCCCGTCCCACCACGGACAGGTGCCCGACATCAGCTTGAAATTGCCCTGCATCACCTGCACCGGCGCGCGGCGGCCCTGGGCGGCGGCGTGCATTCGCATCTCGCGAGCGAGTTCGCGGTCCTTGGCCGGCAGCCAGACGCGCTCGTGACCCCACAGGCTCGGGCCGTCCCGCATCTCGTATGGCTGCCACGTCGCCGGATCGATCTCGCGGCCGCCCCAGCCGCATTCGATCATGAAGGATGACGGCGTCCTCGCGTAGAACGAGGTCATGAAGTCATTGGTGTGGCGGCCGAGCGAGGTGCCGATGCGATCGGGCTGGCTCAGCGCCACGTCGTAGGCCTGCCCGACATCGTCGAGCGAGAACATCTCGACCATCAGATGGTGCATGCCGCTCTTCCCGGTCTCGATCAACGCGAGGCTATGATGGCGCGGGTTGACGTGGAAGAAATAGGCGCGAAACGGCTGCAGGATGTAGTCCGAAAGCCCGAAGCCGAGCACCTCGACATAGAACGCCATCATCGGATCGATGCGCTCGACCGTCAGCACGGCATGCCCGAGCCCGAGCGGGCCGGTGCGGAAGCCCGAGATCGCGCGGCCCGGCTCGAACGGTGTGGCATCGATCTCCGCGCCGTAAAACGCTTTCAGCCGGTTACCTTCGGGATCGTGGAAGGAGATCAGCCTGCGCACATGCCTGGCATCGGCGAGCGCTTGCGGCTCCGCGGTCACCGCGACGCCGGCTTGCTCGAGCCGGGCGGCGAGCTCATCCAGTGCCGCCGCATCCGCCACCTCCCAGCCGAAGAAGCGCGATCCTTCCGGAGCGGCGCGATCGATCACGATGCGTTGTTTGCGGTCGTCCATCCGGAAGGTGAGCAGGGAATTGCCGCGCTCGACCGCCTGCAGGCCGACGAGGGTGGTGCCGAATTCCCGCCAGTCATCGAGTTCGGCCGCGCCAAACCCGGCATATCCGAGACCTGATAGCCCCATATGCGCCTCCACCGTTGTCCATTGGGGCGGTTGGTCCGCCACTCCTTGGGATCAAACTTACGCGAATTCGCGGCCTTCAAACCCCAAAGACGGATTTTTGGGCAGGCCAGCGGCCGTGCCCGTCCCTTGACATCGCCCCCGCCGGGTGGTGATTAGCGCGGTATGAGCACCGTTGCCCGCCCATCCTGTCTTTGGTGGCCCACCTTCTCATAGGTGGCCGGTGCGATTTCATTTAAAATATCGTCGAAGGTCGCCATCGCAGTGCGACGGTCCCTTCGGTTGTCCTGTGTGGCGCTCCCTCGTTAAGTCTCGTAAGAGGAACACATGAACAGGACAGTCTTCTCCCTGCCGGCGAAAAGCGAGTACCGCACCAGTGGCGGGCTTGCGGTCACCCGTGTGGTCGAACAGTTCACCGGCAATGCCGGCCGGCTCGACGACCTGATCGATCTGCTCGACCGCCGCCGCGGCGTCGTGCTGTCCTCGGGCACGAGCGTGCCCGGGCGCTACGAGAGCTTCGATCTCGGCTTCTCCGATCCGCCGCTGGCGCTGGAGACATCAGGCACGAACTTCTCGCTATCAGCGCTGAACAAGCGCGGCGAAGTGCTGATCGCTTTCCTCGGCGATGTCCTGCGCGAGCCCTGCGTCGTCATCACCGAGAAGAGTGCGGCGCGGCTGGTGGGCCATATCATCCGCGGCGAAGCCCCGGTCGAGGAAGACCAGCGCACCCGGCGCGCCAGCGTGATGTCGCTGGTGCGCGATCTCGTGGCGGCCTTCTCGTCCAGTGCCGATCCGCTGCTCGGCCTGTTCGGCGCCTTCGCCTACGACCTCGTGTTCCAGATCGAGGACCTCGTGCAGAAGCGGCCGCGCGAGGCCGACCAGCGCGACATCGTGCTTTATGTGCCCGACCGGCTGCTCGCCTATGACCGCGCCACCGGCCGCGGCGTGGTGCTGACTTACGATTTCGCCTGGAACGGCAAGTCGACCGAAGGCCTGCCGCGCGAGACCGCCGAGAGCCGCTATCTCAAGGCGGGTCGGCAGGGTTTCGCCGATCACGCGCCCGGCGAATACCAGGCGACCGTGGAAGTCGCGCGTGCGGCGTTCGCCCGCGGCGATCTGTTCGAGGCGGTGCCCGGCCAGCTCTTCGCCGAGCCCTGCGAGCGTTCCCCGGCGGAAGTGTTTCAGCGGCTGTGCCGCATCAACCCGTCGCCCTATGGCGCGCTGATGAATCTGGGCGAAGGCGAATTCCTGGTGTCGGCTTCGCCGGAAATGTTCGTCCGCTCCGATGGCCGGCGCGTGGAGACCTGTCCGATCTCGGGCACGATCGCGCGCGGCAGCGATGCGATCGGCGATGCCGAGCAGATCCGCCAGCTCCTGAACTCGGAGAAGGACGAGTTCGAGCTCAACATGTGCACCGATGTCGACCGCAACGACAAGGCGCGCATCTGCGTGCCCGGCACCATCAAGGTGCTGGCGCGGCGCCAGATCGAAACCTACTCAAAACTGTTCCATACCGTCGATCACGTCGAGGGCATGTTGCGTCCGGGCTTCGATGCGCTCGATGCCTTCCTGACCCATGCCTGGGCGGTGACCGTGACGGGCGCGCCGAAATTGTGGGCGATGCAGTTCGTGGAAGACCACGAGCGTTCGCCGCGGCGCTGGTATGCCGGCGCCATCGGCTGCGTGAATTTCGACGGCAGCATCAATACCGGGCTCACGATCCGCACCATCCGCATGAAGGATGGGCTCGCCGAGGTTCGCGTCGGCGCCACCTGTCTCTTCGACTCGGATCCGGCGGCCGAGGACCGCGAGTGCCAGGTGAAGGCCGCAGCCCTGTTCCAGGCGTTGCGCAGCGACCCGCCGAAGCGGCTCTCCACCATTGCCCCCGATGCCACCGGCTCCGGCAAGAAGGTGCTCCTGATCGACCACGACGACAGCTTCGTGCATATGCTGGCGGATTATTTCCGCCAGGTCGGCGCCGCCGTCACCGTGGTCCGGCACATCCACGCCCAGGAGATGCTGAAGCAGAAAAGCTGGGATCTCCTGGTGCTGTCACCCGGTCCGGGGCGGCCGGAGGATTTCGGGATCTCGAAGACCATCGGCACCGCGATCGAGAAGAAGCTGCCGATCTTCGGCGTGTGCCTGGGCGTGCAGGCGATCGGCGAATATTTCGGCGGCCAGCTCGGCCAGCTCGGCCAGCCCGCCCATGGCCGTCCCTCGCGCATCCAGGTGCGCGGCGGCCGGTTAATGCAAAATTTGCCGAATGAGATCGTGATCGGCCGCTACCATTCGCTTTATGTCGAGCGCCAGAGCGTGCCTGATGTATTGTCGGTGACGGCGACCACGGAGGACGGCATCGCGATGGCGATCGAGCACAAGACCTTGCCGGTCGGCGGCGTGCAGTTCCACCCGGAATCGCTGATGTCGCTCGGCGGCGAAGTCGGCCTGCGTATCGTGGAAAACGCATTCCGGCTGGACACCAGGGCGTAAGGACGAAAGCGAGACAGCAATGACGTTTGACCTCGACCTGAAGGCCGCCATTCGTACCATTCCGGACTATCCGAAGCCCGGCATCCTCTTCCGCGACATCACCACGCTGCTCGCGGACGCCCGTGCCTTCCGCCGAGCGGTGGATGAATTGGTGCATCCATGGGCCGGCTCGAAGATCGACAAGGTCGCCGGCGTCGAGGCGCGCGGCTTCATCCTCGGCGGCGCGGTCGCGCACCAAGTCTCCGCCGGTTTCGTGCCGATCCGCAAGAAGGGCAAGCTGCCGCACACCACGGTGCGGATCGCCTATTCGCTGGAATACGGCCTCGACGAGATGGAGATGCACGCCGATGCCGTGCATCCCGGCGAGCGCGTGATCCTGGTTGATGATCTCATCGCCACCGGCGGCACCGCGGAGGGCGCGGTCAAGCTCTTGCGCCAGATCGGTGCCAACGTCGTCGCCGCCTGCTTCATCGTCGATCTGCCCGAACTCGGCGGCGCCGCCAAGCTGCGCGCAATGGACGTCCCTGTGCGGACGCTGATGGCCTTCGAGGGACACTAAAAGTCACCTCGCCCCGCTCTTGCGGC
>NZ_PSRR01000278.1 GCF_004296405.1 Bradyrhizobium sp. Leo170 | reverse complement strand
GATCATGATCCGATTTCGTCTAATCGGATCATGATCTAGGATCGAGGTTTGGTAGTTACGACGTCGCTGATTCTATCGCCGAGGATTTTCCTATGCGCGTGCTCCTGCTCTGCCTGTTGGGCCTCATCACGGCCTCTTCTGATCTCGCTCTTGCCCAGATGAAGCTGCCGTCCAAGACGGCGCCGGGCACCACCGAAACGCGCTATTTCACCGCGATCGACGGCTTGATGGAGGGCAATGCCGACGCGGTGCTGAAGGAAACCCGCCAGGGCAAGAACGTTAGCGCGGCGGTGCTCGACGTCTGCTACCCCGCGGAAAAAGGTTCCGACCGCAAGGACCGTTTCGTCGTCAACCTCGCGGTCAACGGCCAGAACCTGAGCGGCTCGACGCAGAGCCTGAATGACAAATCGCCCGTCACGGTGAAGCTCGTGCGCAAGCCGACCGGCGACAGTTTCGAATTCCGCGGCCAGATCACGATCGGCCAGGCGGTGACGGAAGTGGCCTCCTCCGACAATACCGACCTTTCGGAACGGGAATTTCAGGAGAGCCAGACCACCGATGACGGCATCACGCCGGCACCGAAGGACTTTACCGAAGTTTCTCCCGAATCCGTCGGCGTGCGCGTCAAGCTCGACGCGGCGCTGGACTTCCTGAAGAGCCTTAAGGGCCAGGCCGTCGAGGTCGGTCTCTCGAGCCTCGCCATCACCTGCGACGCGCTGCGCGCCGGCGAGCAGACCATCAACCTTACCGTCGATCCGGAACAGGCCCCGGCCCTCGTCGCCAAGGCCAAGGCGACGCCGGGCGTGGTCGCGGCCGGCTGGACCACGGGCAGCGTCGAGATGGACCGCACAATCCGCTTCGCCGCCGCCGACTGGCTCAGCGGCGACAAGATC
This sequence comes from Bradyrhizobium sp. Leo170, assembly GCF_004296405.1. Classification (GTDB taxonomy): domain Bacteria; phylum Pseudomonadota; class Alphaproteobacteria; order Rhizobiales; family Xanthobacteraceae; genus Bradyrhizobium. The sequence continues at coordinate 10,642 of NZ_PSRR01000278.1, read as the reverse complement.
AACAGGGACAAGATTGCATCAGCGATATCGGGCGTGCTCAGCAAGACGCTGGCGGCAAAGCCGTCGGGGGCGTCATGGAACGCCAACACCGGCAAGCTGAAATTGACCTTCAAGCGTCCGAGCCAGGTCTATCCCGCGCTCGGCCTCACCGAGACCATCGAGATCTCGGCGCTGGTGTCCTCGGACAAGCCCGGCGCGTCGGACAGGCTGATGCTGTGGGTCTCGAGCCCGGTGGTCACCACCGCCGACGAAGGCCCAGGCCCAAAGCTGAACCTCTCGGAAGACTCCGTCGGCGACGAGGAAGGCGGCGAGCCGCCCGACGACAACGGCTCGATCGAGGCGCTGGCGAAGGAATTCAAGGCCAGCGCTGGGACGCCGACAAGTCGGCCTGGAAGTAGGCCAGCTTGCCGTGCGCACAGCTCAGACCCGCGCGAGCGAGTCAAGCCTTGCGCGAACATCATCAATCGCGGGCTTCGCGACGGGCCCAACACCGGGCATCGCCATCACCTTGTCGCACATCTGGTAGATCGAAGGCGTCACCACGACGATCAGTTTGGCGAGTGCGCTTCGTCCTTCCGGGGGAAGCTTGCCAGCTCGCGCGCTGACATCGTTCAACTGCGCTGTCGCCTCGTTGATCTTGGGCAGAGCCGCTTGAGCGGTAGCCACGTCTGTCACGCCTGATAGCGCGGACTTCAAGGTGTTGACGGACGAATCGACCTGGCTGGCCAAGTTCACCCCGTCGACGGTCAAATTCGCGGGTGCCACGCCCACGGTCCCGGTTGCGGGGCGCGTTGCCGCGGGTTGCTCGGCGACAGTCTGTTCACCCGGGCGTTGGACTGCGTACCAGACGAGACCGCCGAGCACGACAAGGCCAGCCAGCCAATAGGGCCACTGCGACATCGCGTTGCTTGGCGTGTAGCGTGTAGACGCCCCGGCGACGCGGCTCGCGGCCGCCGAAGCTCCGCTGCGCACGCTCTCCCCCGCCCTGTCGATGAGACCGGCAGCGCTCAGTTGATCGGCGAGACCCGATGGAAGCGCCGCAGCGATCTGGTCCTTTTGCGAGGCGAGGAGCGATGTCAGCCGGCTTGCCTCCATACCGACGCTGCGTTGATGCTGCCCCAACGCCCCGAGGACGACAGGACCAAGCATGCCGGTCAGCAACTTGGCGGAGCCCTCGCCGATCCCTGCGAATTTGGCGATGGCCTCAGATACCGTTTCCAGCGCCCGGCCGCCAAACAGGCCGGCCAGCGTGGCCGATCCGCTCTCCGCGAGCGCCGCCTGGCCAGGACCTGCCATCGCATTCTTCAGGCTTTCAAGCGCTCCGGGCTGCTGCTGCGACAATGCGCTGGACAACTGACGGGCGCCACCGGGGGTGGAGGCCACCTCGGCCAAGCTCGAAAGCAGCGCGGGGACGCCACCTCCTATCGCCTTTTGCACGATGTCTCGATCAAGCCCCAGAGAGGACGCGATCCTGGCGATCAGGTCAGGAGTCAGACATTGCATGACAACAGAGACGAGGTTCACAGCCATGACGATCTCTCCATCGGTGCGAGGTGGTTGAGACAGGATGACTGAACAATCATCACGTCGCATGCCCACGTCAGAGATTTCGATTCCGGCTGTCAGGTGCGGGCAACAATTATCGGGGCGAACCAGCAGATTTCCGTGCCTGCCAACCGACTTTCCCACTGCGCGCGCATGTCCGCCCCAAAATTCGCACCTGTCTAATCACAATACGGAGAGCCCTGCAGGTTGATAGCCGTTGGCTCAGCAGCCTGACATGGAATTTTGGCAGCTCCATTTGGGGGATGGCCGGCTGCCTTGGGCGCGATCGGGGCGGCATCGCGACGCAGTTCATTCGGTTGATCGTTAAGGTTCGATTCAATTTCCGGGAACATCATCGCTTAGCCGAACGTGGGTCACGCCATGCAAGTCCACGAGCCGAGTACCCTTGGAAACACCCGGTCGGGGAATGTGGCGACGACGAGGTGCCGGAGCAGCCGGCGCGCCTGTCGGATTTCTTGAACCAAAATCGCGATGACGTTCTGGTCGTGCGAGGGCCACACCGCGATTGGGCGCGCACCATTGCGCTGCCCGCGATGGCACTGGTGGCAGCCTTTGGGTTGGGATGGGCCGGCGGTCTGAATTGGCCCGAGTTCGCAAGCACGATCGGGCTCAGCCCGGCTGCCCAGAAAGTCACGTCTTCGCCTCGAACCGCTGAGGCAAGACCAAGCGGCAAGATCGAAGGCACCAAAAAACAACATCCACGTCAGATCTGCAGACAGCGGCGCCCGTGGTCGTAGGAAGCATTCCCAAGCCTTTACCCGCGAGCACTCACCTGGCCGCGCGCGCCTCAAACCCGTTCGCCTCCCAGGCAAATGCTGCTCCCTCCGGCGCGGCGATGGCGAGGCCACCTTTGGCGCCGGCACCGGAAACGAGACCGACCACCATATCGGGCTGGACGGTTGTCGATGTCCGGGACGGAACCGCTGTTCTCGACGGGCCCGACGGCATTCGGATGGCCGCGCGCGGCGACACGATTCCCGGGCTCGGGCGTGTCGAAACCATCGTGCGCTGGGGTAACCGCTGGATCGTTGCCACCGCCAACGGATTGATTGCGGCGCCCTAAAACTAATTCGTGTTGAGCCGGAAGCGCAGCGTCTTCGAGCCGGTCAAGGTGACGAGGTCACCCTGACGGCGCCAGGTCGCGACGTCACCGAGCGCCGCAAGCAGATCGTCGTCGGCCTGCACCCGGTCGGGCGGGCAGTTGCGGGTTTCCATCGCGCCGGGAACGAAGATGATGGTGTTGCCGGCCACCGAGAACTGGCCCTTGCCGCCCTTGCACCAGAGTTCCAGCACCACCTCGCCATTGTCGCCGATCTCGAGCGAAGGGATGCGCTTGGAGCCGGGCATGCGCGCGGCATCGAGCGATATTTCGAAGCCGAAGGGAAACTCCTCCTCGGCGCGCACCGGACCTGCCGCAACCGCGGTCGCGAGCAGCGCCAGGGCGACGGCTGTTCTGGTGCAATTCCGTGGAACCATGAACTCTCTCTGAGATCAGCGATGCGCTCTTCTATTGGACGCATCTGACGATGGCCAAGCCGGCCATGCGGAGACGAGTTCGTAGCCCGGGTGGAGCGGAACGCGCAACCCGGGATATCCGTGTCAGTGTCTACGAGCGCACCCGGATTACGCTGGCGCTTCACCCGGGCTACGAGCCGGAGCGACTACTTCAGGACCATCTCCGTGAACGGGTAGACATAGGCCTGCAGCGTCACGAACAGGCCGACGAGGCAGGCCAGCACGATCGAGTGCAGGAACACGTAGCGCAGGATCGAGCCTTCATGGCCGTACCAGTTGGTCGCGGTCGAGGCGACCACGATCGATTGTGCGTCGATCATCTTGCCCATGACGCCGCCGGAGGAGTTGGCGGCGGCCATCAGGATCGGCGACAAGCCCAATTGCTCCGACGTGATCCTCTGCAGGTTGCCGAACAGCACGTTGGAGGCGGTGTCCGATCCGGTCAGCGCGACGCCCAACCAGCCGAGCAGCGTGCCGAAGAAGGGATAGAGCACGCCGGTTGCGGCGAAGGCCAGGCCGAGCGTGGCGTCGACACCGGACAGCCGCGTCAGCGTGCCGATCGCGAGCATCGCCGAGATCGTGATCAGCGAGATCGCGCACAGGCGGATGGTGCGGCCATATGCGGTGATCAGTTTCATCGGCGAGAAGCCCATCAAGAGACCCGAGATGATCGCCGCGATCAGCATGCCCGTGCCGGTGAAGGACAGCCAGGTGAAGCTGAACACGGCGCCTTCCGGCGTCGGCTTGGCGACAATCGGCGGCACCTTGTTGATGAGCTTGTCGAGCTCGGGCACCGGATAGTTCCAGACGAAATTGGCGTTCGCCCAGGCCTTGAACGCGCCGTTGCCCCAGATCAGCATCAGGATGCAGACGATGATCCACGGCAGAAGCGCGCTCCACAATTCGCCTTGCGTGAGCGGCGTCTTGTCCAGCGCCTTCGGCGCCGCCATGGTCGCGGCCGATTCATCGTGGCCGCGCAGCGCCGGCGACAGCCAGAGCTGCCGCGGCTGCCAGACGCGCAGGAACAGGATCAGGCAGCCCATCGAGATCAGCGAGGCGCCGATGTCGACGATCCAGGGATTGATGAAGTTCGAGATCACGAATTGCGGGACCGCGAAGGAGACGCCGGTGACCAGGATCGCCGGCCAGACATCCTTCATGCCCCGCCAGCCGGCGAACGCGCACACCACCCAGAACGGCACGATCAGCGAGAACAGCGGCAATTGCCGTCCGACCATCGCGCCAAGCACGTAAGGGTCAAGCCCGGTGACGGAGGCGAGACCCAGAATCGGCGTGCCCAGCGCGCCATAGGCGACCGGCGCGGTATTAGCGATCAGCGACAGGCCGGAAGCCGCAAGCGGCGAGAAGCCGAGCCCGATCAGGATCGCGCCCGTGATCGCAACCGGCGTGCCGAAACCGGAGGCGCCTTCGAAGAACGCGCCGAAGGCAAACGCGATCAGGAGCAGTTGCAAGCGCCGGTCCTCGGTGACGCCGCCGACCGCGCGCTTCAGGAGCTCGAATTTCCCGGTCGCCACCGTGATCTGGTAGAGGAAGATGACGTTCAGCACGATCCAGCCGATCGGGAAGAAGCCGGTCACCACCCCGAGCAAAGTGGCGCGGACCGACATGTTCACGGGCATGGTGAAGATGAAGATCGTGATCAGGTTGGTCACGATCACGGCGATGATGGCGGCGACATGCGCCTTCACTCTGCCGCTGGCGATCAGGACCAGCAGCGTGACCACGGGAACGGCGGCTGCGATCGTCGACAGCGCGGCGTTGCCGAGCGGGTTGTAGATTTGGTTCCACATTTTTGTTGTTCCTCCCCAAGGTTCCCGGTGGCGGCTTCCCGCCGGCGGCTTGCGTCGGCTCGCCGCGGGCATGGACGCGGCGCACCGGGCGCAATCGAGTCGGCACAGCCGAAACGCTCACAACCTCGCGAAATCAGAAAGTCCGCCGCCCCGCGTCGCGCTGCCATGCTAGGGTTAACTATCATGCTGCGACAAGTGGACGCTGACCGAGGAACCCACGACTTTAGTCTGAAGGTTCCCTGATTGTCCCGTTTTTTCAAGCCTTTGTAGGCGGTCCCCCGGAGACGCTAATCTGTGAACAACATTCGTTCGACGCTCGCGACGGTGTGGCGCATTGCAGCGCCTTATTTCAACTCCGAAGACAAATGGGCCGGCCGCGGCCTGCTTGCCGCGGTCATCGCGATCGAGCTGGCGCTGGTCGCCAACGATGTGCTGCTGAACCAGTGGCGCAATCGTTTCTACAACGCGCTGCAGGAGCGGGACTGGGACGGCTTCGTCCGCGAGCTCATCGTGTTCTGCGTGCTGGCCGCGGTCCTCACCGTGCTGTCGATCTATCAGCTCTATCTCAACCAGTGGCTTCAGATCCGCTGGCGCCGCTGGATGACGAGCAAATATCTCGGCGAATGGCTGCACGATGCCAACCACTACCGCATGCAGCTTCACGGCGATGCCGCCGACAACCCGGACCAGCGCATCAGCGACGACATCAAGATGTTCGTTAGTCAGACGCTGGGGCTCGGTATCGGGCTGTTGAGCTCGATCGTGACGCTGGCATCCTTCGTCGTAATTCTCTGGGGCCTGTCTGCGGCGGCGCCGTTGCATCTGTTCGGCAGCGACGTGTCGTTCCCCGGCTATCTGGTGTGGGGGGCGCTGGTCTACGCCATCTTCGGCACGGCCTTGACGCAGTGGATCGGCTCGCCGCTGGTGCGACTCGATTTCGATCAGCAGCGGCTGGAAGCCGATTTCCGTTTCAACCTGGTGCGGGTTCGCGAGAACTCCGAACAGATCGCGCTGCTCAAGGGCGATCGCGCCGAATGCGAGCAGCTATCGACACGCTTCAGCCACGTGGTCTCCAACTGGTACGGCATCATGAGCCGGACCAAGCGGCTGACAGCGTTCACGCAGAGCTACTCGCAGGCCGCGGTGGTGTTTCCCGTCATCCTGTCCGCGCCGGCCTATTTCGCCAGCAAGATCCAGCTCGGAACCGTGATGCAGATCATGGAAGCGTTCGGCAAGGTGCAGGATGCGCTGTCGTTCTTCATATCGGTCTATCGCACCATGGCGGAATGGCGCGCGGTGGTTGCCCGTCTCGATGGCTTCGAGCGATCGATTGCGGAGGCGGGAAGGCTCGCTACCGACCCCGACGCGGTCAAAGCGGCGCCTGCGGCGAGCGATGCAATCGCGCTGCAAGAGCTTCTCGTGAAACTGCCCAATGGCGCGCCGCTGGTCGCGGCGACCGGGCTCAAGCTTCGGCCCGGCGAACGCACGCTGGTCACCGGGCCGTCCGGCGCGGGCAAGTCGACGCTGTTCCGGGCGGTCGCCGGCATCTGGCCGTTCGGCAGCGGCTCGATCATCATTCCCGAGCACGCCTCGCTGATGATGCTGCCGCAAAGGCCCTATTTCCCGATCGGCTCGCTGCACGCGGCGATCGTCTATCCCGCCGAAGCCGAGAAGTTCAGCGCCGACAGGATCAGAGAAGTGCTCGCCCAGATCGGCCTGCCGCAGCTTGCTTCACGGCTGGAAGAAGAGGGACACTGGAACAGGATGCTGTCGCTCGGCGAGCAGCAGCGCCTGGGGCTGGCGCGCGCGCTCTTGCATGCGCCCGACTACCTGTTCCTCGACGAGGCGACGGCCTCGCTCGACGAGCCTTCGGAAGCTGCCCTCTATCGTTTGCTGATGGAGGAATTGCCCGCCACCACGATCGTCTCGATCGGCCACCGCTCGACGCTGGAGGAATTCCATCAGCGCAAGATCGCGCTGGTCCGCGATGGCGACCGGTTCGGGTTGCGCGATACCGCCAAAGTCGCCGCGTCGTCTTAAAGCGGGATACGCACGTCGTGCGTAGCCCGGGTGGAGCGGAACGCGCAACCCTGGACACCTGCATCAGCGTCTACCGGCGGTCCCGGGTTACGCTGGCGCTCCACCCGGGCTACGGCGCTAATCCTTCGCCGTCATCAGGCTGGATAGAGGACTTCCACCTCCAAGCTGTCGTTCATACTCGGCACACAATGAAAAGGGCGGCGGATCGCTCCGCCGCCCTCTGATCCACGTGTGTGGAACTTACTTCAGGTTCGAGATCGCGGTCAGGTCCGCCGAGAGCTTGGCAATACCGGCTGCGCCGCACCAGTTCGAGCCGAAGCCACCGGGATTGATCGGCGTGAAGCTGCCGTCGAACTTGGCGGTGTGGTCGCTGGTGAAGGCGTTGCAATCACCCCTCGACATGTCGGTGTCGGAGTAGCGTAGATCCAGCGTGAACACCTTGTAGGTGAAGCCGATGCCGATGTTCCAGGTGTTGTAGCTGGGCTCCTGGATACCGTTCGCATACAGGGGATCGCCGGCAATCCCGTAGAACACGTCAGACTTTCCAAGCCACTGACGGCCGAACTCACCGGAAACATACATACCGATACCGGTCGAGCCAAAGGTGGTGCTCGGCGCGATCCACTTGGCGGTGATCGAGGCGTAGTTGCCCCAGGCGCCGAGGTTCAGGAAGTTCGGCGAGTAGTATTCGTTGAAGCCCACCGCCCACTGGTCGTTGATGGCAATGTTGAGCTTGGCGTAGCCTTCGTAGAAGCTCGCGTCCCTCTTGGCGAAGTTGCCATTGATCGGCAGGCCCAGCGCGCCCTGCGAATAGTCGAGGTCGTTGCCGCAATTTCCCTGCAGCAGGGTGTACTGCGAACCGAAGCACTGCCCGCCCGGATACAGGTAACCCCAGACACCGAAGTCGAAGGCGAAGATGCCGAAGGTCGGGCGGATACCGCCGTAGATGTCGATCTCGGCCGCGGCGCGGTTCGCGAAGGAGATGCTCTCGCCGGCGGCGCCGATATAGAGCTGGAGGTCCTTGGTCACGTTGTAGCGCGGCTCGAAATAGGCGGCCACCGAGGGCTTGTGGTTGGACTGGGTGATGCCGCGGAACACGTAGTCGCTCATCAGCGCAGCGCCGAAGGCGAAATCCCAGGGCTCGAACGCGGGCGGCGGCGGCGCCTTGACGGCCTTCACCGCCATGTCGGCAGCCATTGCCGAGCTCGAGAACATTGCCAGCGCCGTTGCTAACAAAGCCAGTTTCTTCATAAGAATCCCCACACGTTCAAGAAAACAGTCCAGCTCCTCCGGCCCCCCGGGGCGAGCGATCTTCGACTGCGACCAAATTCCGCAGGCAATCTGGAACGCGATGCCCCTTGTGTTGAAGCAAAAAAGACGAGCATGTGCCGACTTTTTAGGCGTTCTGTCCTTTTTGAGAGAGGTTGTTGGCGAGTGTTGCAATCTCACAACAACTTTACCGACTTCCGTGCCTTGTGAAGTAAATCCGCACCTCTCCTACGTGGCGGAGTGAGTCTCGGCTGCAACGGTCCGAGTCCAAGCGCCGCCGAATCATCGAGCCGTGTCGCCCCACAATCAGTGCTCCGGAAAGCGAAAGAGCCGCAGCGGTGAAAGGCTGCGGCTCTCGCGTCAGGTGCTGCCTGGTGGCGTCAGGAAGGACTAGAGGAGTCCTCCGAGCCTTCCGACCTCTCCGAAGGGCTGGGGGTAGCCCAGCTCGGACCGAGTTCGGGCTCCGGCGCGGGAGTGGGGGCAGCGACCGGTGCCGCCGGCTTGGGAGCTGCAGCCTTCTTTGCCGCGCTCTTCTTGGCGGCCTTCTTCGGCGCGGCCTTCTTGGCGACTTTTTTCACGGCCTTCTTTGCCGACTTCTTCGCGGATTTCTTGGCAGCCTTCTTGGCAGATTTCTTCGCGGTTTTCTTGGCGACCTTCTTCGCGGACTTCTTCTTGGCCGCTACCGCCTTCTTAGCCTTCTTGGCCTTTTTCCCCTTCTTACCCTTCTTCGCTTTAGCCATCGTGATCCTCCTGTTGCCGCTGATTCAGTCTATCGAGCGCTTCGAATAGTCCGCTTGCCCGGATCGGGATCCTGCTTGTTCGAAGCACCTCCCGCCCCGTCCTTTGTCGCGCATGGCCTCCGCGCAAACGCGTGCGCCTGTCGTGGAGAAAACCGCTACCCACGTCGCCCCAACACGGCCCCCGGGTCCGGTTCATGCGCGATAGGCAATCGATCAATTTACCCCTGGCCGAGGACCTCCTGTCGCCCAATCGAGAAGCTCAATCGTGTGCACCACAGGAACTGACGTACCGCCGGCAATCTGAACCATGCAGCCAATATTGCCCGCAGCAATCATGTCCGGCTTGATTGTCGCGAGGTTGGCGAGCTTCCGATCGCGCAACCTCATCGCAATGTCGGGCTGGAGAATGTTGTAGGTCCCCGCCGAACCGCAACACAAATGGCTCTCCGGCACATCTTTCACCACGAATCCATTCTTGGAAAGCAATTCTTTCGGAAGGCCTGTGATTTTCTGCCCGTGCTGCAGCGAACAAGCAGAGTGATAGGCGATGGTGATCTCGTCTTCGAGGCGTGGCGGATCGAGCTCGATGCCGGCCAGATATTCGGTGATGTCCTTTGTCAGCGCGGAGACCTTTGCGGCGGGAGCAGCGAATTCGCGGTCCTCGCGCAGCATGAAACCATAGTCCTTGATCACGGTGCCGCAGCCTGACGTGGTCACCAGGACGGCGTCGAGGCCGCGCTGTTCCGCCTCATTCCGCCATGCCGTGACGTTGGCGCGGGCGCGGGCGAGCGCATCGCCGTCCTGCCCGAGGTGATGGGTCAACGCGCCGCAGCATTGCTCATCCTTGACCAGCACCACCTCGACCCCGTGGCGGGTCAGCACGTTGATGGCGGCCTTGTTGATACGCGGAGCCAGCACCTGCTGGGCGCAGCCCTGCAACAGCGCGACCCGTCCCCGCCGTGTCCCAACCGCCGGGAACACACTTCCCGCCGACGGACCCGCCGGCGGCAGGTGGGATGGCGCCAGCGCCAGCATCGCCTTGATTCGCCGGAGCATGCCTGGAGTGGCGTCAGCCCTCGGCGTCGGCAACAGTGCCGCGAACGGCCGGGCCAAGCGGGCCAGCACCATGCTGGTGCGGAAGGCGCCGGGTCGCGGCAGCACGAAGCCGAGCACGGAACGCAGCAGCCGCTCGGTGAACGGCCTCTGATAGTCCCGCTCGATCCTGACCCGGGCCTGGTCGACGAGGTGCATGTAATGCACGCCGGACGGACAGGTGGTCATGCAGGCGAGGCAAGAGAGGCAGCGGTCGATATGCTTGACCACCTCCGCCGTCGGCGGCTTGTCCTTTTCCAGCATCTCCTTGATCAGGTAGATGCGGCCGCGCGGACTATCGAGCTCGTCGCCGAGCAGCACATAGGTCGGACAGGTCGCGGTGCAGAAGCCGCAATGGACACAGGCGCGCAGGATCTTGTCGGCCTCGGCAATATCGGGATCGGCGAGTTGGGCGAGCGAGAATTCGGTCTTCATGATGCAGTCCCCCGCGTCAGCCGGCCGCGGTTGAGGATGTTCCTGGGGTCAAAGCTCTGGCGGACACGCTCGCTGAGATCGGCGAGCCCGCGGGGCTGCGGATGGAACACGTCGACGGCACGCCGCACCTCCTCGGAGGCACGGATCAGGGTGGCGTGGCCGCCGGCAGCCTCG
>NZ_PSRR01000277.1 GCF_004296405.1 Bradyrhizobium sp. Leo170 | reverse complement strand
CCCCCTCGGCAGCCGCGTCCAGGCATTCGACGAAACCCGTCTTGTCCCAGATGATGCCGGACGCAATCCGATACGGGAATTCGTCGGGCTGCACCAGATTGCGGCGCCTGATCTCGAGCGGATCGAGGCCAAGCACCCTCGCGCCAAGATCCATCAAACGTTCGGTGACGAAGGCGGAGATCGGCCGGCCTACTCCGCGATAGGGACCGGTCGGCGGCTTGCAGGTGGCGACGCCGCGCACGACACCCCGATAGGAGGCGATCTTGTAGGGGCCGGGAAGGAAGCTGACGACCTGGACCGGCTCGAGCCCGCACGTCCACGGATAGATCGAATAGGCTCCGACATCGCCGATGACATCGGCCTGCAGCGAGGTCGCAACGCCGTTTGCGTCGAATCCCATTTCGGCATCGACGATCTCGGCAAAGGCCTGGCTGGAGCTGCTGACATCTTCCAGGCGATCCGCCGTCCATTTGAGCGAGCGGCCGAGCTTGCGCGCCGCGATGCAGATCAGGAGTTCCTCCGGATAGAGCGAGCCCTTCGAACCGAAACTTCCGCCAACATCGGGCGCCACCACGCGCAGGCGATGACCGGGAAGGCCGAGCGACTCGGAAATTGCGTCACGGACGATCCCGGGAATGTTCGACGACGTGTAAAGCGTGATGGCGTCGCGTCGCTTCTCGTATTCGGCCGTATAGCTGCGCGGCTCCATCGCAAGAGGCGCCTTGCGGGTCATTTCAAACCGACCGCCGACCTTCACCGCGGCGGCCTTCAAATCAGCGGCAACGTCGCCCTTCTTGAATTCGCGCGCGATCAGGACGTTGCTGCCCGCCTCCTCGTGCAACAGCGGCGCGTCATCGGCAACCGCGAGTTCTGCGCGCGAAATCGCGCCGAGCGGCTCATAGTCGACCTCGATCAACTCGATCGCATCCTCCGCGAGATAGCGCGAGGTGGCGATGACGGCTGCAACGGCCTCGCCGACATAGCGGACCTTGCCGGAAGCAAGAGGAAGGATCGGCGTCGCGTAATAATTCGGCATGCGCGAGACCGGAATCACCGGCTTGAAGTCCCCCGCGATGCCATCCGCCGTGAACACGGCGACCACGCCAGGCGCTGCCTGCGCGACGGTGGCGTCGATGCGGGAGATCCGCGCATGCGGCTGTCCGCTCCGTAGAAAGGCGACATGAAGCGGCCGGTCCGGCTTGCGGTCGGCTGAATATTCGCCGCGCCCGGTCAAGAGGCGTGGGTCCTCCGTGCGCTTGATGGGCGCGCCGACGTTCCGGGGACGCAACACATCCGACGGCTGAGCACGCCTGTCGCTACTCATAGCCATCGTTCCCCTTGCGCAGGCCCTGCCATTGCTGGTCGTCATGGCCGCAAATCACTGCCGCGCCGGCCTTCTCGATCCGCCGCACTTCCGCGAACGTCTTCAATTGCTCGTCGACATTCCAGGTGTTGCGGGGCGGAGTATCGGCATCGAGATTTCGGCGCAGGCTGACCGCATCCGAAGCGAGCAGGAACTGACCATCACGGTCGAGGCTCACCAGCGCGCCGAGCGAGCCAGGCGTATGGCCCGGTAGCGGCACCAGCACGACGCTGGAATCCCCGAAGACATCCTTCTCGCCGTTCAGCGGCTCGATCGGCTGTCCGTAGTCCCAATCCGCGCGCAGGTAGCCCGCGGTTTCGGCGCCTGGCGCCTTAGCAGCTTCGATCTCCTTGGTGTGAGCGAGGATCGTCGCCTTGCGGAAGAACTGATTACAGCCGCAATGATCAGGATGGAAATGGGAATTGACGACGATATCGATGTCGTCCGGCTCCAGCCCGACGCAGGCGAGACTCGGCAGCAAGGTCTCGTTCGCGCTCATCAGCGGCTTCATGACCTTGGCGAGCGGACCCCAGCGCTCCTCCACATTGTCGACCACGGACGGGTGACAGCCGGTATCGAACAGCACATTGCCCTGCTTGTGCCGAATCAAGGCACTACTCACGGGAAGATCGATCATTTCGCTGCGGTCGGCGCCGGCGACATAGATGCTCTTCTTCATGCGAAGACGTCCGGCGGCGAGGAAATTCAGCTTCATGATGTTTTCTCCGCGCGCTGCGCAGCCGCACTCCTGATCGCCGCGACGATGTTCTGATATCCGGTGCAGCGGCAGAGATTGCCCGACAGCCCTTCCCTGATCTCGTCGTCGGTCGCGAGCGGATATTTCCGGAGCAGATCCTCGCCCGTCATCAGCATCCCGGGCGTGCAGAAGCCGCATTGAAGCCCGTGGTGCTCACGAAACTGGGCCTGCAGCACATTGAGCATTTCCGGCGTTCCGAGCCCCTCCACCGTCGTGATCTCGGCGCCATTGGCCTGCACGGCAAGCGTCAGGCAGGAGCGCACGCTGTCGCCATTCATCAGCACAGTGCAGGCACCGCAAACCCCGTGCTCACAACCGACATGCGTCCCCGTCAGTCCGAGTGTGTCGCGCAGGAAGTCCGACAGCAGCAGGCGCGGCTCGACGTCCGCGATGTCGTATGTCGTGCCGTTGACGGTCACCGATACGTTCGTGCTCATCGGATCACCTCACTCAATGCCGTCTGCATGGCGCGCCTTGCCAACTGTCCCAGCAAATGCTGGCGGTACTCGGCCGATGCGTGAAGGTCGCCATTGGCGGAAACGCTGGCCGTCACGAGTTCCGCAAATCGATCCGGTGTTTGGTCATTGACCTCGATCGCACCAAGCTCTCGTTCCACTTCCCTGAGCCGGAGCGGCGTATCAGCGACGCCCATTACCGCAACGCGCGCGTCGTCAATTCTGGCCTCGCTCCGCCGCACCGAGACGGCGATGCTTGCAAGCGCGAAATCGCCGAAACGGCGCGCCGCCTCCTCGAATGCGCAGCCGTTGTGTTGCAGGATCGGAAATTCGATCTCCACCACGATCTCCTCCGGCTCCAGGCAATTGGTCAGCGCGTCGACGAAGAAGTCTTCCGCAGCGATGGCACGCCGGCCCGACGGGCCGTGAACGCTGAGTTCGGCGCCATAGAACAGGGACAGCATCGGCAACTCGGCCGCGGGATCGGCATGCGACAGGCTGCCGCCGATGGTGCCGCGATTGCGGATCGCAAGGTGCGCCACATGCCGCATGGCCGCTGCCATCACCGGCAGTTTTGAGGCAATCAGCGGCGACTGCTCGATCTCGCGATGCCGCGTCAACGCGCCGATCGCGACGCGATCACCTCGCAGCTCGATGAACGACAGCTCCTTGATGCCGTTGAGATCGACAAGCACTGCCGGCCGCGCCATCCGGAAATTCAGCAGCGGCAGCAGGCTTTGGCCGCCGGCGAGGACCTTTCCTTCGCCATTGGCCGCACGCAGCGCTTCGACCGCGCCATCCACTGTCGTCGGCGCGACATAGTCAAACTTGGCAGGCTTCATCGCGCTCGCCCTCCAAGGCTGGTTTCCTTCCCCGCTCGGCCATTCTCATGCGCCGCGAAACCGCGGAGGCCTTTTTTCCGCGAAGGCTCTTCGGCCTTCTTTGAAGTCCTCGCTGTCGGATGCAGCATCGATGAGCTGCTGCGCCTTCGTCAAATCAAGAGCCCCGGCGCCCATCGAAATCCCGTTCAGCATGTATTTGGCGCCCGCGATCGAGAGCGGCGCATTGGCGGCGAGGCGCTGCAAAAATCGTTCGGCCGCAAGCACGGCATCGTCATGGATCTCGTCGATCAGTCCCATCGACATCGCCTGCTCGGCCGGATAGCGATCGCCGGAATAGAGAACGCGTCTGGCGTTCGCGAGGCCGGTCAGCGCCAGCAGCCGCTGCACGCTGTGAACGCCGTAGATGATGGAGAGCTTGGCGGACGGGATCCCGATAGTTGCGGTCAGATCCGCGAAGCGGAAGTCGCAGGCCAGCGCGAGATGGCAGCCGCCACCGAGACAATAGCCGGAAATGGCTGCGACGACAGGCTTTCCCAGCGCTGCGATCGCGCCGGAACAGGCATCGACCGCGACCTCGTAGTCGGCACTCTTGCGCCTGTCGTTCCGGATCGTGTCAAACTCGCTGATATCGGCCCCGACGGAGAAATCCCTGCCTTCACCCCTGAGCACGACCGCGCGGACGTGCCGGTCGCCGGCAAAGCGCGCGAAGATTTCGGACAAGTCACGCCACATCGCCAGCGTCACGGCGTTCTTCACCGCGGGCCGATTCAATGTGACATGCGCGATGTTGTCACGCCGCTCGATCCTGATCGCCTCCAACGTCGCTCCTCTGGCGCTCGATCATCCGAATGCTCGGGGCGTCCCCGGCAAAAGCAGGTTGCCACCCGGCCAACCGTCACTTGCATAAGTAGACTAATTTGTTACGACGCGTCAAGCCGTGTTCAGAGTCGACGCGTGCCGTGCGGAACGCGGCGCACTAGCCAGCGGAACTTGATAGACCACCCGAGAAAATAGCTTGCTTCGCGCTACAGCCGCTCGCGCTGCATCAAGCGTATGAAATCTCACAAGATCGTAGGCTGGCGTGGAAAATAATCGGAAGGCGTGGGGGAAGCGACTCGCCCCCGACCCGAACATTCCGGCTCTGCAGCGAGTTGACGCCGCGCGGAGAGAATGTCAGTCAACTCCCATTGAAAGATAAAGCATATTTGACCTTCCTAGGCTGTTCTAAGCGACGAAACGCGGCACGGTCGTGAAGGGTCAGGGTTCATTCCGTATTTCCGGCCGTGAAGATAGTTCCGCTCCTCGGCTGCGTTAAAAACGCCGGTACAGTTCGGGGGCGAGCTGGTAAAAAAGACGAACGTGACATGCAGCTGCATGCCCATCCCTGGGAACCTTCGTAGATCAAAAACCGTCTGCGTCCCGTTGAACGTTAGCTAGCGCAGATGCGCGGATCGCTCTCACGGGTGCCATTGTATTTTGGACACGGAGCACCAATGGATTCCACGCTGGACGACAGGCTCGCGGAACGGCAGATCGCGGAGCAGCTTTCGAACCTGGCGCTCGAAGCGGGAGTCAGTCCTTCGGCCCCGCCGACCAGCGTGAAGACGTCTCGCGCCCCGCCGGCAACGATTCATCAATTGGCGAATTGGCGCTATGTGGCTTTCGTCTGCTCTCTGTTGGCAGCATCCATTGGTGTTGCCGCTTGGTGGTGGTCGTCCTCCGCTCATACGGCGATGATGGCCTCCTCGGGCCCAGCACCTCTGACGCAGGCCCCGCCGGAAGCAGTCGCGCCGAAAGACGCCGCGCCGTCTGCCGTCGCCCTGTCTTCCGACTTGGCGCAGCAGCTCCAGCCGATGACGCGCGACCTCGCTGCCTTGAGGCAAGCGGTCGAACAGCTCAAGGAGAGGCAAGAACAATTGGTCCGCGACAATGAAAATGTCGCGAGCCAACTCAAGGCGAGCCAGGAAGAAATGGCACGTAACAACAGTGTCATCGATGAGATCAAGGCGATCCAGATCCAGATGGCGCGCGAAAGCCAGACGCTCACCGAGCGCCTCAACGCAAGCCAGGAACAACTTGCCCGCGTGATCGCCAACGCTTCAGCGCCAAAGGTGATGCCTGAAGAGCCAAAGCTGAGCCCCGAAGAGCCAAAGGTTATGCCCGGAATACCACTGCCGCGTCCGCGGCGGTCGGCCAATGTCGCCCAGGCGCAAAAGCCGGCGCCAACCCCGGCCCGCCCGCAAGCCAAAAAGCCGCAACCGTCGTTGGTATGGCCATGGTCAGCGCGCTAATGCCGTGACCGACCTGCTCCCTGCGACGGCACCTAAAACTGTGGCGGCTCGTTGACTAGGGGCCGTCCAGTTCGCGCGTGCTCTGCTTCCGCCGCCTCTTCCCGGACGAATTTCCGAAGGACGTTCCGAACCCCTGGGTCGGCGTCACCATGAAGACCCGTGTGAAAAAGAAAAAGCCGGCCGTGACGCGAGACGAGGTCTACACCTTTGCACATGGCTGCATCGACCATCACAAGACGGGCGAAATCGTCGACCATCCGCTCGAAGATGGCGACGTCAAGTTTTATGAGGAAGCTGAGGAGGTGCTGTCGCACTTGAAGCGTCTCGGCACCCCGATGATCCTGTACGAGGTCGAGGAAGGTAAAGAACAGCATGTTTCGACCCTACGACGGCATCATTCCCCTCAGGTAATTTTGCAATTGAACCAAAGTCCCCAATGATCGCTGTCTCGTTATGCAGGTAAATGTTCGCCGGCTTGATGTCTCGATGAACAAGCCGTTGACCGTGCAGCTCTGCAAGCCCCATAAGAATATTTGCACATTTGTCGAGTGCGGCCAGATTTGAAGTTCGGTTAGCCTGAAGAAAAGTATCAAGATCTCCTTCGGCGCAATGCGGTGTGACAAAATAGGCCCATTCATTTCCCGCAAACCCTGCGTCGAGTATCTGCAAGACGTACGGGGACTGTAACGACATGAGCGCCTGCGGCTCCGCATGGAGCTTTTTGAGCCCTCCCCAGTAGTAGAATTTTATGATGACTTCGGATTGCAGAATCCGGTTAATCGCAGAAAATATGTGACCGTTACCGCCCTGCCTATTATGAACTTTTATTTCGTACTTTGAAGCCAGGTTCTGAAGTTCTGCATTGATCTCTTCCGGGGCAGCCGGATCTTCTAAGAGAAATGTCATCCGATTACTTCAACATAAAGCAGCACGCCGCCTGGAAAGCGTTTGTCTGATACTTGAAGGCGTCCTTAGGAACTTCGAAGCCGTGCTTCCTTTTCGATGCCGCGATCGTCGTAGGATGCAAAATCACAGTGGAACATCCGTCAACAACTTGTATTAGACCTTCAATCTTAAAGGTCATGGCGCCGCCAGCGAACTCTCCCTTAGTGTTTCGTCCTCTTACAGCGAAGTCCGTTACTCCATGGGTTTTAACGAATGCGCTAATTGCACCGTAAAAGCTACGGACGGAGCCCTGATCCGAACTGTCACGAAGAACGATTCTTGCTGATCGTGATGGAATAATTTTGAAACTGCCGTCTGCTAATTTTTCGACACTTACGAGAATTACCTCACTGCCGGTAATCTCGACACCGCAACATTTCATCGTGTTCTTACCTGATATTGCTGAGAGGCGATCGACGCCATACACAGTTATAACTTCCACACGCCGAAGTTGTCCAACTGGATTCGAAATTCTAAGCGTGGACAACCTTTCCTTCAGATGGGCTCACGACGGCTGGGCAGAACGAGATATGACTTCCCGCCTCGGACGAGGGATCACCCCCGCAACGGCGGCGGTCGCGATGCAGGACTATTTGGCACAAATCGAGAAGGTACGTAGAGACGCAGCCGAGTGCTCTAAGGAAGGCTGAGAAATCCAGGGAGAGCGTTCGAGCGAGCGGTATTAGAGTAAGCCGCCCACAGTTTTCCGTGCGGGTCAACTTGCCTTCGCCCTTTGGTTGCGGTTTAAAATGTGGCGGGTCTGAAAAGATTTTGATGTTTTTCGCGTCGCTCGCGCTGCTTTCGGTGATGCCACAGATCGCGAGCGCATCATCAGAAGCCCGCCCACGCGCCGTCCCCGTCAAAAGCACGAACGCGGACAAATCCGGCCAGGAGAGCGACTAATGTCGACCGAAAACGTCAGTGTGAACTTCAAGTGCCCGAAGTGCGGATGCGCAATCATCAGCCTCCCTGATGATCACACTGACGAGTCGCACGCCGCCTGCAAAGAGTGCGGCGCGGATTTTGGCCCTTATGGTGACATAAAAAAGCGGGCCGTCGATCTGGTAAAAAGCGAAGTCAATAGAACGATCAAGGAGGCCTTCAAGGGCGTAAAGGGATTTAAGATAACTTAGCTCTCACCTCCGCCACTTCTGGCCAGAACGCGATATCGACAGGAAGGCTTTCCGTCGTCAATTGAAGGGCAGCCAGCCTCGTACATTCTGGACACTGCATCCCGACCAAAAAGATGTTCTGAGGCTAAGGCGCAGCGATCAAGCCGATCCCCGTCCTCAGACCGAGTCACGGGTCCATCCGAGAACGAGGCCCGGTACTTAGCATGCCGCCCCAAGCACAGGTTCGATCTCCGATTCAAACCTAAGGGTGTTGATCACAAGCGCGATTCGCGCTTAACGCGCCTCTCTTCCTAATGGCGCCTCCAATGTAATGCGCTATGTATAGTCCCAATGACCGTCAGCACTGGGGGCGCAGCGATGTACAATCTACTTATAAGGTACAAAACTTGGGGCGATGGTAGGGACGCTTTCCCGATCGACCGCTTGTTCGAAGCTACGGACGACAACGTCGCTGCGTCCTTCAAAGATGGCAGTACGCTCCTGCTGGACAGGCTGATAAGCCATCCCTGTTTGTTCATGCAAGAAGGTGTGAACGACGAACTCGCTTACGTTGGGACGATCTACCGCGCTCGACCGGTTGGTAATGACTTGGCGATCGAATACACTTACGAGTTGGACATTCCTCCGCTGTTGAACAGCGCGATCTACTCGAACAGACTAGATTTTGATATTACGCGTGATTCCGAGTTCACGCGGACCCATTGGGCTGTGAAAGACGTTGACCTCTACCGAGTGCTCCTTCGGAGTAATAGGCCTCGCCGGCGACGTCCAACCGTGTTCCAGTTGCCGGATAACGAAAGAATCGAGCCCGCGCTCGTGTCCGCTATGATGCCCTTCGAAGCATCCTTCACGCCTGTGTATGATGGCCTTAAAGCGACAGCGGAAAAGGTCGGGCTTCGGTGTCGTCGTGCCGACGACATATGGGAGAACCCGGCCATTATTCAGGACATTGTGTCCCTGATAGATCGGTCGCGAGTCGTCATCTGTGATTGTTCCGGCAGAAATCCGAATGTGTTCTACGAAATAGGAATAGCGCATACATTGGGACGCGAGGTCATTTTGATTACGCAGAACGAGGCCGATGTCCCGTTTGATCTGCGACACCTACGCTACGTCCGATATCTGAATAATGCAGAAGGGCGGCAAGAGCTTTGCAGGAAGCTCGAAGCCAGGCTCTCTGACCTCATGAGAGATTGAGACGAGGCATAGGTTGTCACGGGCGTTGTCGTTTCTAGGGTCTCACTGTCGCATGCGCCCAAATTGACCTAGGAACAATCCGGCAAGGGGCTTAGCGTGTCTACTATCGCGGCCTAGAGCAGCGAGAGCTGGATCGCCGCGTCCTGCGCGTGGCGGTCTAGAAATTCCTGTAGCGGAGGAGGCACCTCGCCGCGATTGGCGCAACGCTGGCGCAACTCCTCGGCACCCTCCTCAGTGGCGTCGCGTGACCACCCCTCGCCGGTGTTGAAGCTGACAATTCGGATCGGGTTGGCGTACTGGCCCTCCATCTGTTGGCGCAGCAAGGTCTCACGGTCGGTGTCCTCCTCGTCGGTCTCGCGCCACGCGCGGCCGAGATGATGGCCGACTGATCGAGAACAAGAAACACATCCCGGTCGGTGCCGGGCACGATCCTTGGAGGGCCGCCCGTTGATTGCGCGGCGGCCCAGCACCTCATCGAAGTAGAAGAACGCGCGCTCGCCGTTCTTTTCTCGAACGATTCCTCGTGCTGCACGATGGCGGGTGGCGTCGATTGGGCGACGACGATGCTGGCGCGCCTGTTGTTTTGTTGGATGTTGCTCGCGCGTTTGATCGGTGGTCATGCCAATCAGGGCTTTCAGGGTTCGGCGCAGCTGTGCGGACGTCTTGGCGAAGCTGATTTCGCGCGCTTCAAGCTAAAGGCGCGGCATTTTCTGAGGGCACATGAGAATCACATCGTCCTGCATAAACTGCGGCAGGGAAAGCCGCTCACCGCGACCGATTTGGCCGAATTGGAAAAGATGTTGCTGGATGCCGGTGTGGGTGAAGCCGGCGACATCAAGCGAGCGCGGGAGACGAGCCAGGGTTTCGGTCGCTTCGTCCGCTCACTTGTAGGGCTCGATCGTGCAGCGGTGGCCTCGTCCTCGAGCACCGCCAGCACCGCGTCCATCGCCGCTAGTGCCTCGTCGACATAGGCATATTTTCGCGCCATCGCCGCGTCGGCCATGCCGATCGCCGCCAGCACCCGATGACGGCTCAACACCGCCTCCTCGCTCTCGGCCGCGGCGCCAGCCGGCAAGCTCGAGGTGTGCGAGGCGGCATTGGCGAGCCGCTTCATGATCTTGAATTGGCTCGCCGGGTCGGCCTGGACGTTGTCGGCGATGGTGGAAAAACCGGTCGTCAGCGCCTTGTCGACATTGCTGGCAGAGGCCGCCAGGCCGTCGTCCTGCGCCACCTCCTCCAACCTCAGGACCTCGCGCCGCTGTTGCGCTGACGCAGTCGCCGGCATGGTCTGAGTCATGGTCTTGGCGACGATGTCGACCAGGGCCTGCGCCCGATTGATAACGTCCGTCCGCCATGGCTGCGAGACCAGCGTCGGACGATAGTCACGTCTAAAGGAATCCCGCGAAGTGGTGTTGAGACCGGACGAAATGATGCCAAACAGCGAACCGCCGAAGCCGCCGATCGAATTGGCTTCGACAAACTCCATCTCGGCATAGGACTGTCCGGCCTCGTCCTCGATCTTGTCGCTAACCTTGATCGACCGGCAGGCGACCATGGCCGTGCCGCGGGTCGGATGCACCAGGATGCCAGGGCCGGGCGACTCGCAGGCGGCGAACAATGCCCCGGAATCGGAGACGTGATCGTCCTCCCGGAACACCGCGGTGAGGTGATAGACCCGGATCTTGCGGCCGAGGTCGGCATAGGCGGTTTGCTCGCCGAACGGAAACTCGCCTTCGGCCCCGCGCCGGCCGCCTTCAACATCGGCCTCCGTGCAATAGAACTGCACACCCTTGAACGACGCCGGGACGTAGTCCTTGCCGATCGCGCAGTTGGTTCTCGACATCGCGCGTCCTTAGCCAGATCCCGGATTGGATGCCTTCTGGCCGCCGGTATCGGCGCCACCGGTTTTCGGCAGTCCGGAAAGATCGATGCCGATCTTGAGGCCACTGGCGCCGGCGACAAACGCTGACGCAATCGCGCTGCCAACGCCGCTCGCGCCACCCTGCATCGCGCCGACGGCCGAAGTGCCGGCCTCGCCGCCCGCCGCCTTGATCGTCGTCGCCCCGGTTGCAAACACGCTGTCGAACTGGCTCGGCAGCAATTGCGCCTGACCGATTGAGCTTGCCAGCTTGCCGGCAGAAGCCTCGGCTGCCTTAGCTGCAAGATCGATCGTCGAAGCCGTGTCGGGTCCCTTGGTTTCCGGCGACTTAAGCCTGATCTCGCGATCACGTTCGGCCAAACTTCTGAGGATGGCATCGAACCCTTCTGTCGATGGCGGCTCCGTGACCTCCTTCGGCGGCGGCTTGAAATTTTTCAGGATGTCGGCGATCCAGCTTGGCGCCTCGGCCTCACCCCGTTCCGTGACATCCACCACTGGCGTCGGCTTGGTCGGATCACCCCATCCAGGCCGCTCGGTCGGCTTGAAGTCCCGCTGAGCATCATCCCACCACGCCGGTTTGGCGCGGCCCTCAATCAGCTCCAGCGAACTGTCCAGCCGTGCAATGCGACTGGTCAGCTCGGCAATCTGCTGGCCGAATGCGGCCCTCTCCTCCGGCGTCCGCGCGGTAGCCTGTGCACGCTTGG
>NZ_PSRR01000276.1 GCF_004296405.1 Bradyrhizobium sp. Leo170 | reverse complement strand
GGGCGAGGCGTTGGCAGGCGCTGCGGCCTGCTGACCGGGCAGCGGCGCGGGAAACGCGCCCTGTGCAAAAGCCTGGCCGGCGTGGAGCACCACGGCGGCGACCGTCAGCGACACCATCAGGCGGGTCATCAAGGGATATTTCTCCGGCAGCCGGCTTCCAAACGAAGCACAATTTCCATGCGGCTTTTTACGATTCCAGCCGTTCCTTAACAACCCGTGGATTGGGGCAACAGCGCGGCGTCACGCCGCGCCATCGATCAAAAATAAGCTACAGATTCTAGCGCTTTAGGCTAAAAGCGCGGCCGAGTTGCGTGACGACGGAACATTAACGGATGCCGGACTACGACTTTCGCGCCCCTCGCCTGTTCGTTGATGCCCCCCTGCAAGCGGGCGAAACCGTCGCGCTGGACCGCGACCAGAGCAATTATCTCGGTAACGTATTACGGTTGAAGGCCGGCGACGCCATCCTGGTGTTCAATGGCCGCGACGGCGAATGGCAGGCCGAGCTCAGTGGCCGCAAGCGGGCGGACACGCTGACGGTCCACCGCCAGACCCGGCCGCAGGACCGCCTGCCCGATATCGCCTACGTCTTCGCGCCCCTAAAGCACGCCCGGCTCGACTACATGGTGCAAAAGGCGGTCGAAATGGGCGCCTCGCGCCTGCGGCCGGTCCTGACCCGCTTCACCCAGGTTTCGCGGGTGAACGGCGAGCGGATGCGCGCCAATGTGATCGAGGCCGCCGAGCAATGCGGGATCACCGCCCTGGCGGAGGTTGCTGACCCCGTCCCGCTCGAGCGCTTCCTGACCGAGCGCGCGGGTGACCGGCTCCTGGTATTTTGCGACGAGGCCGCCGATCTCGGCGATCCCCTGCAGGCGCTGCAACTGGGGACCGGCACTGACGGCATCGACATCTTGATCGGCCCGGAGGGCGGGTTCGCCGAGGAGGAGCGCGCGCTGCTGCTGCGCCAGCCCAAGACCCTCCGGCTGTCGCTGGGGCCGCGGATCCTGCGCGCGGACACCGCTGGGGTCGCGGCGCTGGCCCTGGTACAGGCGGCGCTTGGCGACTGGCGCCCAAAGGGCTAGGTGGCCCGGGTGGAGCGCCAGCGTAACCCGGGGCCGCCCGAAAACGCTGATGCAGGTGTCCCGGGTTGCGCATTCGCTCCACCCGGGCTACGCGCTCGTTAAGCGATTTGGCCGATGCCGGTCGAAACAGCGCTTTTGCCGTGCTAAGGGCTCGCCCGCAAACCCTTGGGTCGCCCTTGGGCCACCCCTTGGACCACTCCGGAACCCGTTTTCGGGCGATTTGGACGTCGAGATGACCGTAACCGCCACCACACGCGGTGCCGCCTCCTCCGCCGCATGGGCGGATGCACTGCTGTTGTCATTTGCGCAGGCCGGTTACATCAGGTCCGAGCCGGCGATCCTGCAGCCGGCCGAGCCGTTCCTGGACCTCTCCGGCGAGGGTATCCGCAAGAGCCTTTACCTCACCACCGACGCCAGCGGCGAAGATCTGTGCCTGCGCCCCGACCTGACGATCCCGGTGGCGCGTGACTACCTCGCCTCGCCGGAGGCCGGGAAGCCGGCCGGCTTCAGCTATCTCGGCCC
Organism: Bradyrhizobium sp. Leo170; assembly: GCF_004296405.1. Taxonomy (GTDB): domain Bacteria; phylum Pseudomonadota; class Alphaproteobacteria; order Rhizobiales; family Xanthobacteraceae; genus Bradyrhizobium. Next base: position 9,974 of record NZ_PSRR01000276.1, on the reverse strand, counting down.
GGTATTCCGTTATCGCGGCGGCCAGCCGAGCGAGTTTCTGCAGGCTGGCATCGAATCATTCGGCCGGCAGGACCGCGCCGCGGCGGATGCCGAGATGCTGGCGCTGGCGCTGGAGGCGACGGCGGCGTTCGGACTGACCGACGTCGAGATCCGCACCGGCGACGTCGCTCTGTTCAATGCGCTGATCGAGGCGCTCGAGCTCTATCCCGTGTGGCGCCGCCGCCTGGTCAAGGATTTCAACCGCAAGGTCAGCCTCACCGACGACATCGAGCGGCTGACGCTCGCCGGCGGTCCTGGCCGTAACGAATATCAGGGCGTGCTGGCCGCCCTCGCCGGCTCCGATCGCAAGGCGGCGCTGGCGCTCGTCACCGACCTGATGTCGATCGCCGGCACCACCAATGTCGGCGGCCGCACCGTCGCCGAGATCGCCGACCGCTTCCTCGAACAATCGACCTTGAAGGCCGGCGCGCTGCCGCGCGACGCGATTGCGACCATCAAGCGCTTCCTGTCGATCTCGGGCGAGCCGGACGACGCCATCGCGCAACTGCGCGCATTGGCCGAAGACGCCGGGCTCGACCTCTCCTGCGCGATCGACGAATTGGAACGCCGCGTCGGCTTCGTGGCCGCGCGCGGCATCGATACCCGCAAGGCGCGCTTCTCGACCTCGTTCGGGCGCGGTCTCGACTATTACACCGGCTTCGAGTTCGAATTGCACGCCAGGGGCAACGGCGCCGAGCCGCTGGTCGCCGGCGGCCGCTATGATGGACTGATGACGCAGCTCGGCTCGGCTGAGCCGATCCCGGCGGTCGGCTTCTCCGTCTGGATCGAGACGCTGACGCAACATGGCAAGCCTCTGCGCGGAGGCAAGGCATGAGCGCGCCCTTCGTTCTCGCCGTCCCGTCGAAAGGACGTCTGCAGGAAAATGCCGAGGCGTTTTTCGCCCGCGCCGGATTGACGCTGTCGAAGCCCGGCGGCGCACGCGATTATCGCGGCACCATCTCAGGCCTGGACAATGTCGAGATCGCCTATCTGTCGGCAAGCGAGATCGCCTCGCAGCTCGCGCGCGGCATGGTGCATCTCGGCGTCACCGGCGAGGACCTCGTGCGCGAGAGCATCGCCGACGCCGACAAGCGCGTGCACCTGATCGACGGTTTGGGTTTCGGCTATGCCAATGTGGTGGTCGCGGTGCCGCAGGCCTGGATCGACGTCCGCACCATGGCCGATCTCGACGACGTCACCACCGGTTTCCGCGAGCAGCATCACCGGCGGATGCGGATCGCGACCAAGTATATCAACCTGACGCGAACCTTCTTCGCCTCCCGCGGCATCCTCGACTATCGCATCGTCGAGAGCGCCGGCGCGACCGAGGGCGCGCCCGCAGTCGGCACGGCAGAACTGATCGTCGACATCACCACGACCGGCGCGACGCTGGCGGCCAACGGGCTGAAAGTCCTCGACGACGGTGTGATCCTGCGCAGCCAGGCCAACCTCGTCGCCTCGAAGGACGCCGACTGGTCGACCGGGGCCCGCGAAGCCGCGCGCGTCATCCTGGATCACATTGCCGCGCGCGCCCGGGCGAACAAGTATCGCGAGGTCCGCACCCGCTTCAAAGGATGCGATGCAGCATTGCTCGCGGAAGCCCATAACCGCTTCGGCGTGGTCGCCCCGTTCGGCGGGCCGACCTCATCCGGCATGTTGACGCTGCACTGCCCACCGGCGCAGCTCTATGCGCTCGGCAGCTTCCTGCGCGCGCATGGCGCCGATACGGTGTCGGTGGTCTCGCTCGACTACGTCTTCGACCGCGAGAACCCGCTGTTCGCCAGGCTCGAGGCCTTCCTGCGGCAATGACGCCGCACGCTCGTTCATCGTGGCGACAGCTACCGGGCGGTACCATATATTTTTGAGAATCTGGAACCTGCTCGATGACGCTGGGCTCTGACGTTTCCGGCCTGACCACCACCGCGGCGAATGCTGCAGCGCAAGGGCTGTCGATCGTCGTTCCCGTTTACAACGAGGCTGCGGGGCTGGCGCCGCTGCACGAGCGGTTGATCGGTCTCGCGCGAACGCTGAAGGAACGCTACGGGCTCGCTTGCGAGGTCGTCTATGTCGACGACGGCAGCAAGGACAACACCCTTTCGATCGCGCGTTCGCTTTCCGCCGACACGCTGGATGTCCAGGTGGTGTCGCTGTCGCGCAATTTCGGCAAGGAGGCGGCGCTGATGGCGGGCCTCGACCATGCCCGGCGCGGTGCCGTGCTGTTCATGGACGGCGATGGCCAGCATCCGCCCAGCCTGGTCGAGAAACTGGTCTCGCACTGGATCGATGACGGCTACGATGTCGTCTATACCGCGAAGGCGCATCGCGACAACGAGCCGTTCCTGCGCAGGCTCGCGGTGCACGGCTTCTACGCGCTGATCAACTGGGGCGCGCGGCAGAAGATCCCGGAAGATGCCGGCGACTTCCGCCTGCTGTCGCCGCGCGCGGTGGCGGCGCTGCGGCAATTGCCCGAGCGCAACCGCTTCTTCAAGGGGCTGGCGAGTTGGATCGGCTTCCGCCAGATCAGGGTCGACTACGAGCCGGCGCCGCGTGCGCATGGCGTCACCACCTTCAGCGCGACGCGGCTGATCGGCCTGTCGATCGAAGGAGTGACATCGTTCTCGGTGGCGCCGCTGCGCTTCGCGAGCCTGCTCGGCGTGCTGCTGGCGACCGCGGCGTTCCTGTTCGGGCTTTCGATCCTGTGGGAGGTCTTCACGACCGGCAAGCAGGTGCCCGGCTATCCCTCGCTCGTGATCGGGTTGATGACGATCGGCGGCGTGCAGCTCATCATGATCGGCATCGTCGGTGAATATATCGGCAAGATCCTGTCCGAGCTGAAGGCGCGGCCGATCTATTTCGTCGCCGAGCATAGCGAGAAGCGCGCCGGCCCTGATGCGGCTGCCGCGGGCAGCGAACGGACCGCGGCCGAATGAACGACGCCGCGCAGCCGCGCCGGATCTGGCTCTGCGCCGACGATTACGGATTGAGCGAGGGCGTCAACCGCGCCATTCGCGATCTCATCGCGCGCGGCCGTCTGAATGCGACCTCGGTGATGGTGGTGGGCGCGGCGATCGGCCGCGACGAAGTGGCGGCGCTAAAGAGCGTTGCCGCCGAAAGCCCGCGCTGCGCGGTCGGGTTGCACGCGACGCTGAGCGCGCCGTTCCGGCCGCTGACCATGCATTTCCGACCCGTCAATGGCGGGCTGTTCCTGCCCTTTCCGAAACTGCTGCGCGCCGGCCTGCTCCGGCGGCTCGATCGCGAGATGATCCATGCCGAGCTCGTCGAGCAGCTTGCAACCTTCAAGGACATGTTCGGCCGCGCGCCTGACTTTGTTGACGGCCATCAACATGTGCAATTGTTTCCGCAGGTGCGCGACGCCTTTTTGCGCGCCGTGAAGGACGCCGCGCCCGAAGCCTGGGTGCGCCAGGGCGGACGCAACCATCCTCTGGCGCAACGCTTGCGAGCGCCGAAAGCGCTGGTGCTGGATACACTGAGCGCGCAATTCAGGAAGCGTGCACGACGCGCCGGCATTCCCTTCAACCCTGCTTTCGCCGGCGCCTATGATTTTTCGAGATCGCCCGATTTCGGTCCCCTGATGCGACAGTTTCTCGAGGGGCTGCCCGACGGCGGACTCGTGATGTGTCATCCCGGCTTCGTCGACGAGACGCTGAAGGAGCTCGATCCGCTGACGACCCAGCGCGAAAATGAGCATGCCTACCTCGGCAGCGAGCACTTCCCGCAACTGCTGGCGGCGAACAATGTTACGCTCGCCTGAAGGCGCGCCGGTCCTTTTGTCGCATACGCAAATTTAATTCGCGGCCCCACTCCTTGCGCCACAAAGGCGGCCCTACATGTTCCGCGCTTCGACGCAATCGACGCGATGGAGAAGGCCATGACCCCGCAAGAACGCCAATTGATCGACGATCTCTTCGACCGGCTCGCCAAGCTGGAGAACGCCCCGCGTGATCCGGAGGCGCTGGCCGCCATCTCGGAAGGGCTGCGCAAGGCGCCCAACGCCGTCTATGCGCTGGTGCAGACCGCGCTGGTGCAGGACGAGGCGCTGAAGCGCGCCAACGACCATATCCAGCAACTGGAAGCAGAACTCGGCGGTGGACCGCAGCAGCAGGGCCAAGGCGGCGGCTTCCTCGATTCGATGCGCGATGCGATCTTCGGCCAGAACCAGAATCAGCCGCGCGGCTCGGTTCCGCCGGTGCGCCCGCCGGAGGGTGGCAGCCGCCCCGCTTGGAATACCGGCCAGGCGATGCAGCAGGCGCAGGGTCCAGGATCTTACGGCCAGCCGCCTTACGGCCAGCAGCCCCAGTCCTATGGCGCGCCGCAAGCGGGTCCGTTCGGCGGTGGCGGCGGCTCGTTCCTCGGCACCGCCGCGGCGGCCGCCGCCGGCGTGGTCGGTGGCTCGCTCTTGATGAACAGCATCCGCGGGCTGATGGGCGGTGGCGGCGGTCACCAGGCGTTCGGGGACTCCGGCAATCTCGGCGACAACAAACCGTGGGGCAATGACCAGTCCGGCGGCAATCTTGCGCGCGATGCTGGCGTCAACGATATCGGCTCCGGCGGACGCGATAACGACTCGCGCGCCGGCCTTTACGACCAGGCGTCGAACAACAACAACAATAACAATAACGACAACAACAACAACGACGATGGCTATGGTCCCGACGATGACGACGATGGGTTCGATGACGGCGGCGACGACGGCGGTAGCGACTATGCGTAAGCCGCATGCGGATTGAAAAACAGAACGGCCGCCCGATTGGGCGGCCGTTTCTCTTTTGTCGTCCCGGCGAAGGCCGGGACCCTTAACCCCGACTTTGCGCTGTGGCGCGAACAAGCGGCCACAGCTTTATAGATCACGAACGATCGTGGTTATGGGTCCCGGGTCTGCGCTTCGCTTGCCCGGGACGACAGCATCGCTAGATCACAATCACCCTGGTGCCGACATTGACGCGGCCGTAGAGGTCGATGACGTCCTCGTTGCGCATCCGGATGCAACCTGAGGAAACGTTGGTGCCGATGGTCCAGGGTTCGTTCGAGCCGTGGATGCGGTAGAGCGAGGAGCCGAGATACATCGCGCGCGCGCCGAGCGGATTTTCCGGACCGCCCACCATGTGCCGCGGCAGATCGGGACGGCGTGCCAGCATTTCCGGCGGCGGCGTCCAGTCCGGCCATTCGCGCTTGGCGGAGATCGTCTTGACGCCCGACCAGGTGAAGCCGGGGCGGCCGACGCCGATGCCGTAGCGCAGTGCCTTGCCGTCGGCCTGCACGAGATAAAGGAACTTGTTCGGGGTATCGACGACGATCGTGCCCGGAGCTTCCTTGCCGTCATAATCGACAAGCTGCTTCTCATATCTCGGATCGAACGGCCGCTGCGCGGGATCGGCCGCCTGCTCCTCGCGCATCATCGGCTGTTGTGGATCCATCGGCGGCAGCATCGTGCGCCGTCCACCATAATAACCCGGCTGCTGCTGATACATCGGCTGCTGCTCGTAGGATTGCGGGTAGCCCTGGTCGGGACCATCGCCGAACAGGAATTCGATAAAGCCGCCACCGAGGGTGGAGGCCCTGCGCACCGGCTGAGGCGGCGCCTGGTAGGAATAGATCACGGTCGGCCCGGCGAGCGGCGCACCATCGATCGCAAACGCCTGATGCGGAGCGGCAGGCAGGAAGGACGCGCCGGCAATAAGTGCAAAGAATGTTTTCTTCATCGACGTACTCTGTACTGTTTTGTCAATCGTCAGCCTCGTTCGGCGCGAGACGCCGTGGCATGCGACCAATCAAAATCAAAACCGCATCGGTTTGGTAAACGTAACAAGCGTTTGGATTCACCACGTCGGCAATCGGCGGCGGATTTCAAAATTAGCGTTTATTTTGCTTAAATTCGCAGGCGTCATGGTTAATCCCGGGTATGCGGCGCGACGCGAAACGCACGCTGCAAAATTTTCCCATGTGAACTCCCTATTAAATCGCTTCTGCCTAGAACAGTGGGAGTGAAGGGGGCGGGAACAGTCTCATGTCAGTTAGTCGCAAGCGTTTTCGTGTTGAACAAGCCATTATGGGCGACATGCCGATGCCGGCACCGGTTGCGGTGGAAGGCGGCGAAATCGGTCCAATGCATCGGGAGATCATGGCGGAGCTTCGCTCCATCCGCGCACAGATGGCGCTCGGCGTCCACGCCCAGCGTCCGGTCGCAACCGAAGCCACCGAGGCGGCCGTGGCGCGCGAGGTCGCGGAAGCGCATGCGCTGCTCGAGACCTATCGCGCGCAGGTCGAGCAGTGCGAGAAGCTGAAGGTCGAGCTTGACCTGATCCACGACGCCATCAGCCGCACCAAGCGCGAGATCGCCGTGCTGCACGGCAAGAGCTTTGACGGCCAGGAGATGGCCAAGGTGAATGGCGAGCTCGGCGCCGTCGTCGGCGGCACCGAAGAGGCTACCCAGCAGATCCTCGAGGCGGCCGAAGCGATCGACCAGGCCGCCACCGCGCTGACCAAGGTCGCCTCGCCCGAACAGCACAAGCTGCTCGCCGAGGATGTCCAGGAGCGCGTAGTGGCGATCTTCGAGGCCTGCAACTTCCAGGACCTCACCGGTCAGCGCATCAGCAAGGTGATGACCACGATGAAGTTCATCGAGCAGCACATCAACGCGATGATGGAGATCTGGGGCGGTGTCGACGCCATCAAGGCGCACGCGCCGCCGATCATCGACACCCGCGAGGGCGACGCCCGCCTGCTCAACGGCCCAAGGCTCGACGGCGACGTGGGCCACGCCTCGCAGGACGATATCGACGCGATGTTCGACTAAGCGGGCAGGTCGCAGAGAAGAACGCAAAACGCCGGCGCGATGCCGGCGTTTTTGTTTTTGCCTCCATCTCCTCCGCCGTCATCGTCCGCGAAGGCGGACGATCCAGTAGGCGGCGGCCTCACGGCTCAGGCACTGACAGCGGTGACTACTGGATGCCCGGGGCATGACGGGGACAGAGCGCCGGTCCCTACGCCCGTGGCGCGCAGCGGACGTAGACCATGTTGCCGTAGCGGGTGGCCGCGTCCTTGTCGACGAAGCGGGTGACCATGACGCGGCCGTCGAAGGAGACGATCTCGCGGTCCTGCTCGCCGCCGGACGGCCCCGGCGGGCCGATATAGTTCTTGCCGCTCGGAGAGCCCTTCAGACGCAGCTCCTGCGGGGTGGCCTGGTCGGCGAGATGCATGATCACGCCACCGGACTGGCCGGCGCCAATCACATAGGGCTGCTTGCACTGGTCGCGCGCCATCTTCTCGGTGCGGGCGCGGTCGGTCGGGTTCTGGTAGGAGGCCAGGCCCCAGCGGCCGACGATCTCGTCGGAGCGGATGGTGGCGGGCATTTCCGGCGCCACCCCCGGCTCAGGCGCGGGCTCCGGGTTGGATGACAGCGACGGCAGGTTGAAGCTGCTGCACGCGCCCAACAGAAGCGTCAGCGCTAAGACGGACGCGAGCCTCGCAACCGCGCGCGCGTCACCTGATCCGATCATCCGTATTCCCCCGAAATATCCTTGGGCCGCACCTTGGGCCGCACCCGTCCTGCAGCCAAGCGTAAAACGTAAGGCAGAGCAATGACGTCGAAACGATGACGTGAGAACTCCAACCTGGGCTCTGATTTGATTTGGTTGCAGCATCCTATATTGGCCTCACCAAGGCCTTAACCACTTTGCTTGACAGGAAAGGCGCCAAGCCATATTTCCCGCCCCACAATTAGCACTCTGGCGCGATGATTGCTAACGCGCCGGATATCCTGCCCGCGATCCATCGACCGGCCGGCATTCAAGCCCGGCCTCGATGAATGAGACCTGAAACCGAGCCTCCAAGAGGGAACGTCATGGCTAAATCCAAATTCCGCCCGCTGCATGACCGTGTCGTGGTCAAGCGCATCGAAGCCGAAGAGAAGTCCAAGGGCGGCATCATCATCCCCGACACCGCCAAGGAAAAGCCCTCTCAGGGCGAAGTCACCGCCGTCGGGCCGGGCGGCCGCGACGAGACCGGCAAGCTGATCCCGATCGACGTCAAGGTCGGTGACCGCGTGCTGTTCGGCAAATGGTCGGGCACCGAGGTCAAGCTCGACGGCGAGGAACTCCTGATCATGAAGGAGTCCGACATCATGGGCGTTCTGACCTGAGCCGAGCCGAATCCGCCGCGCACCGCTGGTCATGCCCGGGCCTGACCCGGGCATCCATCTCTCTTCGGAAGAGTCGGCGAAGTGATGGATTGCCGGGTCAAGCCCGGCAATGACGCGTAAGAAGCGGCGGCCGCACCATCCCATTTATCCAGGAGCAAGATATGGCTGCCAAAGACGTTAAATTTGCCGGAGAAGCCCGCGAGCGCATGCTGCGCGGCGTCGATGTCCTTGCCAATGCGGTGAAGGTCACGCTCGGCCCGAAGGGCCGCAACGTCGTCATCGAAAAGAGCTTCGGTGCCCCGCGCATCACCAAGGACGGCGTCACCGTCGCCAAGGAGATCGAGCTCGAGGACAAGTTCGAGAACATGGGCGCGCAGATGCTGCGCGAAGTCGCCTCCAAGACCAACGACACCGCGGGCGACGGCACCACCACCGCGACCGTGCTGGCGCAGGCGATCGTGCGCGAGGGCGGCAAGGCTGTTGCCGCCGGCATGAACCCGATGGACCTGAAGCGCGGCATCGACATCGCGGTGCAAGCCGTGGTCAAGGACCTCGAGAAGCGCGCCAAGCCGGTCGCCGCCTCCTCGGAGGTTGCCCAGGTCGGCACCATCTCGGCCAATGGCGACACCGCGATCGGCAAGATGATCGCCCAAGCCATGCAGAAGGTCGGCAATGAGGGCGTGATCACGGTCGAGGAGAACAAGTCGCTGCAGACCGAGGTCGACATCGTCGAAGGCATGAAGTTCGACCGCGGCTACCTCTCGCCCTATTTCATCACCAACGCCGAGAAGATGACGGCCGAGCTCGAGGACGCCTACATCCTCCTGCACGAGAAGAAGCTCTCCGGCCTGCAGGCAATGCTGCCGGTGCTGGAAGCCGTCGTGCAGTCCGGCCGGCCGCTCTTGATCATCGCCGAGGACGTCGAGGGCGAGGCGCTGGCGACGCTGGTGGTCAACCGCCTGCGCGGCGGGTTGAAGGTCGCCGCCGTCAAGGCGCCCGGCTTCGGCGACCGCCGCAAGGCGATGCTGGAGGACATCGCGGTCCTGACCGGCGGCCAGCTGATCTCCGAGGAGCTCGGCATCAAGCTCGAGAACGTCACGATCAAGATGCTCGGCCGCGCCCGCAAGGTCGTGATCGACAAGGAGAACACCACGATCGTCAGCGGCGCCGGCAAGAAGGCCGACATCGAAGCCCGCGTCGGCCAGATCAAGGCGCAGATCGAGGAGACCACCTCCGACTACGACCGCGAGAAGCTGCAGGAGCGGCTGGCCAAGCTTGCCGGCGGCGTCGCGGTGATCCGCGTCGGCGGCGCCACCGAGGTCGAGGTCAAGGAGAAGAAGGATCGTGTCGAGGACGCGCTGAACGCAACCCGCGCCGCGGTGCAGGAAGGCATCGTGCCCGGCGGCGGCGTGGCGCTGCTGCGCGCCAAGAAGGCAGTCGGTCGTCTCTCCAACGACAATTCCGACGTCCAGGCCGGCATCAACATCGTGCTGAAGGCCCTCGAAGCGCCGGTGCGCCAGATCTCGGAAAACGCCGGCGTCGAAGGCTCGATCGTGGTCGGCAAGATCCTCGAGAACAAGTCGGAGACCTTCGGCTTCGACGCCCAGACCGAGGAATATGTCGACATGGTCGAGGAAGGCATCATCGATCCCGCCAAGGTTGTGCGCACGGCGCTGCAGGACGCCTCCTCGGTCGCCGGCCTCCTGGTGACGACGGAAGCCATGGTCGCCGAACTGCCGAGGGAGCCGGCGCCGGCGATGCCGCCCGGAGGCGGCGG
>NZ_PSRR01000275.1 GCF_004296405.1 Bradyrhizobium sp. Leo170 | reverse complement strand
CACCCTGCTGCATCGCCTCGGCGAGGCTCTGCGCGCCTTTGCGCAGCGCATCCAGCGCGCGGCCCTGCGAGTCCACCGCACCGTCGGCATTGCCTTCGCCAAGCCGGCCGCTGGCATCGCCCATCGCGGAATCGGCCTGATCGAGCCCGTCCTCGCCGTCGCCCTGATCGCCCTCCTGGCCGCCCTGACCTTGCTGACCTTGCTGGCCCTGCTGTCCTTGTTGGCCGCGCTGCCCCTTCTCGCCGCGCTGGCCGGGACCCATGCCGCGCTTGGCGAGCTCTTCCTGCAACTTCTGCAGCCGGTCACGTAGCGCCTGCTGATCCTGCTGCAGGTCGCCCATGGACTGATCGCCCTGCTTGCCCCGCATGCGGTCGCGTCGCGAATCCTGGCCCTGCTTGAAGGTCTTGTCGCGCAACTGCTGCTGCTTGCGGATCATGTCGCCAAGCTCGTTCAGCGCCTGCTCCATGTCGTTGTCGCCGCTCTGGCCGGGCTGCGCCATCTGCAGGTTCTCCAGCATCTGCTGGAGCTGATCGAGCAACTGCCTTGCCGCCTCCTTGTCGCCGGAGCGCGACAGCCGCTCCATGCGGTCGAGCATGTTCTTCAGGTCCTGCTGGCTCAGGACCTTGGCGTTGGGATCGAGCGGGCGCGCCAATTGCTGCGGGTTGTTGCGGAACTGCTCGGCGAGCTGGCGCATGAAATTGTCGAGCGCCGCGCGCAGATTGTCGGTGAGCTTCTTGATCTCCTCGTCGCTCGCGCCACGCTCCAGCGCCTGCTTCAGCGCGTCCTGCGCCGCGCGCAGCGCCTTGTCGACGTCGGTGATGTTGCCGTCCTCGATGGTGACGGCAAGCGCCCACAGGCTGGCGACGACCTCGCGCAGCGCGTTGTCGGTATGGGCGGCCTCGAGCTGCCGCGCCACGCTGTGCAGGCCGAGATAGGTGCCGGCCTCGGGCGTGAACATTTCCGGCGCGATCAACAGCGCGTCCAGCGCGGCGTTGACATCGGCGTTCCTGTTGGCGTTGAGCGCGAGAATGCGGCGCTGCTCGATCAGCGCCCGCGCCAGCGGTTTCGTGAACAACCGCTCCGGCAGGCGCATGTTGAACGGTTCGCTCTTGGCCTCATTGCCGGCCTCGTCCTTTGCCGTCAGCGTCAGCGTCACATCGGCGCCGGCATAGGGGTCTTCGCTCAGATCCTTGACGGTCTGGCCGACGCCATTGCGGGTGCGCGCGTTCGGCAGCACGAGCGGGAATTGCGGCGGCTCGAACAGCGGCCGCACCTCTGCCGTCCTGGTCCCGGCCTGGGTTCCCGCTTGGCTCGGGTCCTTCGGTGCATCGCCCGGACGCGCGACGAATTGCGCGCGCGCTTCGGTGACGCCGTAATCGTCCTCGAGCCTGTAGGACAATTGCAGCGAGCCGCGCGCCTGGCGCTCCGGATCCTTGGCCAGGGCGATCGACGGCGGACGGTCAGGCGTTGCGGTAAAACGCCACAGCGGCTGGCCGGCCGGCGCGCGGACATGCGCGGTGCCGTCGCCTGCAATCTTGAAATGCCGCTCGTTGGTGCCCTTCGGCGCCTCCCCGCTCGGAGCGACCTCGGCCACGCCGCCACCGACCACGACATCGATATTGCCGCCGCTGGAACGCACCAAAAGCGTGCTGCCGGCGGGAACCGCCAATGGCCCGCTCTCGGCGGCAGCCGCTTCCCGGTTCGCCGATGACAGGATGATCGGCGGCTTGCCGGTATAGTTCGGCGGCGTCACCCAGGCATCGACCCGGATATTGGTCGGCGCCAGCACGCCATTCCAATCGAAGGCGGAGGCGAAACGGAGAGAACGCTCATCGCCCGCGGCGATATAGGCGGCAACCAGCATCACGATCACCAGCGCCCGCAGTGCCCAGGGATCGTGGATCGGAAGCCGCGGCGATGGCAGGCCGGCACGGATGCGCTTGAGCGAGGCCAGCGTGCGCTCGCGCTGTGCCTGCCACAGCGCCTGCGAGACCGGGTCCTGGCTCGAGAGCGTGTCGGTCAGCGCGGTCGCCGGACGATGGCGGATGCCGGTGCCGCGATCGAGCCGGCTCAAGCCCTCCTCGCGTGTCGGCCAGCGGAAGCGAACCAGCGGAAGCAGCGCGGCCAGCGCCAGCAGCGCGAACAGGCCTACGCCGGCCAGGCGTACCGCAAGCGGCAGCGCCAGCCAGAGTCCGGCCCAGGAAACCACCAGGAACAATCCGATGACGGTCAGAAACCGGGCCAGATGCGGCCACGCGCGCTCCCACGCGATCGCGTATTGTGCCCGCTGCAGCGCTTCGGTCAATTTTAGCCGCGCGACGGCGTTATGCTCGCGCGCGGGTTCAGTGGGGTCGCCGCTCAAAAAAATCTCCGGGTTGCCCGACAGGTCACCTTACCACAAGGGCGGCAATGAGGCACCCGTTCCGTTCCGGCAACCCACACGTGGAATTACGCATAACACGAAGGCGTGACTGCGCGTGAGCGACCCCGTAACGTCCTGCCACCACAACCCCAGATCATGGCCTCCTGGCGAAGCGCAACATCGTGCAGATCGACAGCCCCGTCAGCGGCGGCGTCGGCGGTGCCGAAAAAGGAACGCTGGCGGTGATGGTCTCCGGTCCGCGTGCGGACTACGAGGCGCTGAAGCCGGCGCTCGGCGTGATCGGCAAGGTGTTCTTCATCGGCGAAAAGCCGGGCTCGGGGCAGACGATGAAGCTCGCCAATAATTTCCTGTCGGCGACTGCGATGGTTGCGACCTCGGAAGCGGTGGTGATGGGCGTGAAGTCCGGGCTCGATCCGGCCGTGATGATCGATGTCATCAATGCGGGCTCGGGCATGAATACGGCGAGCCGCGACAAGTTTCCGCGCTCGGTGCTGCCGCGCACGTTCGATTTCGGCTTCGCCACCGGCTTGATGGTGAAGGACGTGCGGCTGTGCGTGGAAGAGATGAAGTCGCTCGGCCTGTCGATGGAAGTCGCCGAAGCCGTCGGCCGCCTCTGGGAAACCGTGATCCGCGAAACGGGCGCGGAATCCGATTTCACCTCCGCGATCAAGCCGATTGAGAAAGCGGCGGGCGTCGTGGTCGGTGGCGCAAAGGGCAGTCACGCGGCGAAGTGAGCCATCGAAGCAAGATGTCATCCCGGGGTAGCTGTCGTCCCGGGCTTGCGCGCCGCGGCGAAGCCTCTTGGCGAAGCCGGGACCCGGGACCCATAACCACAGGGTTTAGTGACGTGCGAATCTGCAACCGCTTGCTCGCACTAAAACACCATCCTGTGGTTATGGGACTCCCGCCTTCGCGGGGACGACACTGAGCAAGGTGACGCTCAGATCGAAAAATAAAGACCGCCATAGTCAAAAAGAAAGACCGCCTCGCGGCGGTCTTTGCGATTTCCACGAAGATGTTTTGTGTCGGTCGCTTTTGTGGCGCCTAACAGCGCAAGCGCTATTTCGAGTTGCGACGGCGCCTGACGTACCAATAGACGCCTGCAGCGACGAGGAAGGGAAGTCCTGCGCCCGCGAGCGGGCCGGGCGCGCCACGATACGTTCCCTGGCCGACATAGGTGTAGACCTGGTCGGGAGGGAAGAACAGCGTGGCCGTGAAGTACACACCGGCGGGCACCGCCGCCGCCATCAAGAGGAAAATCGCGAGAACCCAGCCTGGCAATGACATTGTTACACCCACACAGCCGTATTTGATAATATTAATCTCACTCGAATTTAAATACCTGTCAACGGACATTTAATATTTAAATGGCAGGCATGCGAAAATGACGCAGGCGTACGGGGCAAAAAGTGAAAATACTACGCCGTCTCCGAGACTTATCAGTCGCACCGAGAGACGGCGGGCGCTGCTCCGCGGCTGTGAGATGGTGTGATCACCGTTCTGTTAAGGCAAAGCTGCGCAGGCGTGTCCGTCAGGAGCTCAAAACGGCTCCCCAAGCTTCCGCACTCCACCGGGAATTCGTCCGGGAGGCCTGGTTATTGAAAATTTCCGCTGTCGTGCGGATTTTCCGATCGTTAAGCTGAATTATACAAGCTGTTAAATCGCGACGAACGTTTAAATGAATTAATTCCCGATCGCCGCTCACAGCCACGGCGCGGGCTTGTCCATCGCGATCAGCGCCTCGACCTCGACGCGCGGGCGCACGACGGCATACTGATCGTCCTTGACCAGCACTTCCGGCACCAGGGGCCTCGTGTTGTAGCTGCCGGACTGCACCGCGCCATAGGCGCCGGCGGTCATGATCGCCAGCAGATCGCCGGGCTTGGGCTCGGGCAGCGAACGGTCGAGCGCGAGATAGTCGCCGCTTTCGCAGACCGGGCCGACCACGTCGGCAACCATCATGGGCGCGTCTTTCTTGGCCTGCCGCACCGGCAGGATGTCGTGATGCGCTTCGTACAGCGTCGGCCGGATCAGATCGTTCATCGCGGCATCGATGATGACGAAGTTCTTGGCATCGCCATGCTTCACATAGATCACGCGGGTGACCAGGATGCCGGCATTGCCGACGATCATCCGCCCCGGCTCGAACATCAAGGTGCAGCCGAGGTTATGCGTCACGCGCTTGACCATCGCGGCATAGGCGTCCGGCGCCGGCGGCGCCTCGCGGTCCATGTAATAGGGAATGCCGAGGCCGCCGCCGAAATCGATATGCGAGATGTTGTGGGCGTCGGCGCGCAAGGTCTGGACGAATTCGGCAAGAATCCGGAACGCGGTCTCCATCTTGCTGAGATCGGTGATCTGGCTGCCGATATGCATGTCGGCCCCTCGCACCTCGATGCCCGGCAGCTTCGCGGCGCGGGCATAGACATCTCTCGCACGGGAGATCGGGATGCCGAACTTGTTCTCGGACTTGCCGGTCGAGATCTTGGCATGCGTGCCGGCATCGACGTCGGGATTGACGCGCACCGAAATGCGCGCGGTCTTGCCCATCTCGGCCGCAAGGCGCGACAACAGCTCGAGCTCGGGCTCGGATTCGATGTTGATGCAGAGGATGTCGGTGGCAAGCGCGGCGCGCAGCTCGGCCTCGGTCTTGCCGACGCCGGAGAAGACGATCTTCGACGGCGGGATGCCGGCGGCGAGCGCCCGCTTCAATTCGCCGCCCGAGACCACGTCGGCGCCGGCACCGAGCTTTGCCAAGGTGCGCAGGACCGATTGGTTGGAATTGGCCTTCATGGCGTAGCAGACGAGCACCTTCTCGCCGGCGAAGGCTTCGGTGAACACCCGGTAATGGCGCTCCAAGGTCGCGGTCGAATAGCAATAGAACGGCGTGCCCACGGTCTCGGCGAGCTTGGACAGGTCAACGCCTTCGGCGTGCAGCACGCCGTTGCGATAGTCGAAATGATTCATGGCGCGCTCAGTCGAGAAGCGGATCGAGGACGAAGGATCGCTGGCGACCCTTGGCCGCGGCCGGCGGCGCATCCGTTCCGTAGTTCGGATTGAACAGGCTGGGCTCGGCTGCCCGCCGGGTCTCGGTATCGCCGTCCGGCGCGGCCGGCGTCTGCGCCGAGCTCGCGGTCGGCGGCAGGTCAAGCGGTCCCTTGCGTCCGCAGCCGCCAAGCGTCAGCGCAGCAACGCCGACAAAGATGAGAGCCCATCCCGACCGGGTCAGGCGGTGGTTACTGGTCACGACGAAATCCCCAATGCGGGCCGCACCATACAAACATTGATTTGCTCTGGCGAGCCCCCGGATAACCATGAGATTGCAGCGAAATTTGTCGTTCAGCCCAATTTTCGCTGTTTTTCCAGCCGCTTTGCCCAGGCCTTCGCCTGGGAAAGCACATTCCTGGGCGCGGTGCCGCCGTAGCTGGTGCGGCTTTTCACCGATGATTCGACCGACAGCACTTTCAGCGCGTCGGCGGTGATCTTCGGCTCGACCTCCTGCATCGCGGTCAGCGGCAGCTCGTGGAGGGCGACGCCCCGCTCCGAGGCCAGCGCCACGATCCGGCCGGTGACGTGATGGGCCTCGCGGAACGGCATTTTCAGGGTCCGTACCAGCCAGTCGGCGAGGTCGGTGGCGGTGGCATAGCCCTCGCCGGCTGCGGCCTTCATCCGCCCTTCGTCGGGCACGAGGTCTTCGACCATGCCGGTCATGGCGCGGATCGCGAGCGAGAGCGCGGCAAAGGCTTCCATCGCGCCCTGCTTGTCCTCCTGCATGTCCTTCTGATAGGCGAGTGGCAGGCCCTTCATCACGATCAGCAGCGCGGTGAGCGCGCCGATCACCCGGCCGGTCTTGGCGCGCACCAGTTCCGCCGCATCCGGATTGCGCTTCTGCGGCATGATCGAGGAGCCGGTGGTAAACTTGTCGCTGAGCCGGACCAGGCCAACCAGCGGCGAGGTCCAGACCACGATCTCCTCGGCGAAGCGGGACAGGTGCACGGCCGTGATTGCGGCGGCCGACAAGGTTTCCAGGACAAAATCGCGGTCGGAGACGGCATCGAGCGAATTTGCCATCGGGCGGTCGAAGCCGAGCGTTTTTGCCGTCGCGGCCCGGTCGATCGGGAACGAGGTGCCGGCGAGTGCGGCGGCGCCGAGCGGCGATTCGTTCAGCCGCTTGCGGGCGTCAGCGAAGCGGCCGCGGTCGCGCGCCGCCATCTCGACATAGGCGAGCAGATGATGCCCGAAGGTCACGGGCTGGGCGGTCTGCAGATGGGTGAAGCCCGGCATCACCGTCCCGGCATGTTCCAGCGCGCGCTCGACCAGCGCCTGCTGGAACGCGGCCAGCGCCGCATCGGTCTCGTCGATGGTGTCGCGGACATAGAGGCGGAAGTCGGTCGCGACCTGATCGTTGCGGGAGCGCGCGGTGTGCAGCCGGCCGGCGGCCGGGCCGATCAACTCCGACAGCCGGCTCTCGACGTTCATATGGATATCTTCGAGCGCGCGCTTGAAATCGAACGACCCCTTGTCGATTTCTGACAAAATCGTGTCTAGACCTTTGCCGATATTTTTCGCATCAGACGCGGTGATAATGCCTTGCGCAGCGAGCATCGCGGCGTGGGCCTTGGACGCGGCAATGTCCTGGGCATAAAGGTGACGATCGACGTCGATGGAGACGTTGATTTCCTCCATGATCGCGTCGGGACGTTCGGAGAACCGCCCGCCCCACATCTTGTTGCTCATGATTGCTTGCTCACGACTTCTTAAAACTTCAGGCCCGCCCTTGATCGCCCGACCGTCAAAACCGACCGGCCACCGGCGCGGGCCCTGCTTAGCCATATCTGACGCGGAATGACAAACGATATGCCCGAAACTCCCCCGTCCCGTGGCGCCGCGCGCCGGATCCCGCTCGTAATCGGCGCAGTGCTGGTCGGCGCGCTGATCGGCTATGCCGGCGTCTCCGGATTTGGCGGGCTGATGCGACGCGGCCCGGCCGGCGACCCGGCCTGCAGCAGCGCGGTCGATCTGGCGAAGAAGCTCACCCCGCTGGCGCAGGGCCAACTCGCCGCGCTGACGATGGCGACAAAACCCCTGCGGGTGCCGGACCTCGCCTTCGAGGACGCCGAGGGCAAGCCGAGGAAGCTGTCCGACTGGCGCGGCAAGACCGTGCTGGTGAACCTCTGGGCCACCTGGTGCGTGCCCTGCCGCAAGGAGATGCCGGCGCTGGACGCGCTGCAGGCCAGGCTCGGCAGCAAGGATTTCGAGGTGGTGGCGATCAACATCGACACCCGCGACTTCGACAAGCCGAAGAACTTCCTGAAAGACGCCAATCTGACCCGGCTCGGCTATTTCAGCGACGCGAAAGCCAAGGTTTTCCAAGATCTTAAGAGCATAGGCAAGGCACTTGGGATGCCGACCTCGATGCTGGTCGACGGCAACGGCTGCGAGATCGCGACCATCGCGGGGCCGGCCGAATGGGCGAGCGATGATGCGGTGAAGCTGATCACGGCCGCCGTGCAGCCGGCCGCGGCGGGGATTTAGAGCGTTTTCGAGCGAAGTGGATACCGGTTCGCGTGAAGAAAACGCGTCAAAAGAAGAATCTAAAGCCTCGGTTCTGATTGAATCAGAGCCGAAGCTCTAGGCGACCAGATTGATATTGCCGCCGACGCCGGGGGCCAGGTTGGCCGTGGACGGAGCACCCAAGAGCGTCTGGACCGCGGATTTCTCGGCGTCCGCATTGGATTTGATGATCGAGGTCTGAATCTGCGACTGCAGGCCGCCGGCCTGCATGGCCAGAATGCCCGAGACCATGCTCATCATGTCCATACGCGGTACTCCTCTGTCGGCACGGCGATAGCGCCAGAACGTTAAAGCTTGGTGTTGCAGACCGCCTTACGCGGGCTCGTCGTTTTCATAGCGCAGCAAATCGCCCGGCTGACACTTGAGATAGGCGCAGATCCGCTCCAGCGTATCGAACCTGACACCCTTCACCTTTCCTTGCTTGAGCAGGGAAAGGTTGGCTTCGGTGATGCCGACATATTCGGCAAGCTCCTTCGATTTGACGTTGCGCTCGGCCAGCATCACGTTCAGCCGGACTCGGATCGGCATGTTTGCCTCAGACGAATTGAGCGTTTTCTTCGGCGATCGAATTGGCTTCCGCCAGCACCCAGGCCGTCACGGAAACCAGGCCGGCAAACAGCAACGCCAACAGCGAATCGGAACTGAGATTGATGACAAGGTCTTTGCCCTGCGCGTAGGTCTGCCAGCTCAGCACCACCGAGAGCGCGGCCCCGACGACCGGTTTCAGGACCGCCGAAGCAAGCATCGCGGTCGCGAGACCACGCAATCGGCTGCTGTTCTCGGGCGTGAAGAAGCGATTCGCCGCGAACGACTCGAAACACCGGCGAGCCTGCAACAATCCCCAGATCAGGCACGCCAGCGGCACGGCTGAAATCGCCAGGCCTGCCAGGCGGACAGGCCAGCCGATCGGGCGGATCGCGATGCCGCCCAGCCGCGCGTCGCGCAGGATGGCCTCATCGGTGCTGACCATCCAGTACGCCGCCAGTGCCACGGCCAGGACGATTGAAACACCCATGCATGAACGGGCCAGGATGCGGCTGACGACGCGGATGCGCTCGAGCCGCTTTGGCCGCGGCCCCGGCTGGGAAAGCTCCGGCGACAAGGATGTGATCATGCTGAACCTCCGACGGGGTCGTTGACGTTGTATTATCGTTTTACGATAATAATTATCTGCAAGTCAACATCAGAGCTCGGAGTAAAATCATGCTCAATCGTCTCACTGCCGGTATCGCGAGCGTTTTCGTTTTGATCGCGGCTGCCCATGCCCAGCTGTCCACGTCCCGCGCGCAGATCTCCGTCGCACAGGTGAAAGCGATGCTGGACCAGGCCGCGACAAATCCCACCGCGCGCCAGGTGCTGACGGCCTATCTTGCTGCTGCCGGCGAAACCGCCGGATGGCTCCTTGATGCCGCGCGCGATCAAAGTTTGCCGCTGCCGCCCTGCGCGCGGCGGCTCACACTTGATGCGAAAAATGCGCGTGATGCGATCGAGGGCGCGCCCAACACGGCGCCATCAACCGAGACTGCAGCCACGCCCCTCATCGTGCGCGACATGCTCAAGCGCGCCGGATGCCGCCTGAGCGATTAGCGCTTCCGCGATCCTCGGATGTGTAGGGTGGGCAAAGCGAAGTGTGCCCACCATTGCGGGCGGAATGCTTGACGGTGGGCACGCTGCGCTTTGCCCACCCTACAAATCGTGGAGACGCTAGCGCGTCGGGACCGGTTTCTCGCCGCGGTAGTCGTAGAAACCGCGCTGGGTCTTGCGTCCGAGCCAGCCGGCTTCAACGTATTTCACCAAGAGCGGGCACGGCCGGTATTTTGAATCCGCGAGCCCCTCATGCAGCACCTGCATGATCGACAGACAGGTGTCCAGCCCGATGAAATCGGCGAGTTCCAGCGGGCCCATCGGATGGTGGGCCCCTAACTTCATGGCCGCGTCGATCGCCTCGACATTCCCGACGCCCTCATAGAGCGTGTAGATCGCCTCGTTGATCATCGGCAGCAGGATGCGGTTGACGATGAAGGCCGGAAAATCCTCTGATACCGCGACCTGCTTGCCGAGCTTGCCGACGAACGTCTTGGCAGCGTCGAAGGTCGCATCATCAGTGGCGATGCCGCGGATCAGCTCGACCAACTCCATCAGCGGCACCGGATTCATGAAATGAATGCCGATGAAGCGCTCGGGGCGATCGGTGGAGGCAGCGAGCCGCGTAATCGAGAGCGAGGAGGAGTTGGAGGCGACGATCGCCTCCGGCTTCAGGATCGCACAGAGATCGTGGAAGATCTTGCGCTTGGTCTCTTCCTTCTCGACCGCGGTCTCGATCACAAGATCGCAATCCGCCAGTTCGTCGAGGCTTTCGGTCGCGACGATCCGGGACAGCGCCTGCTTGCGCTGCTCCTCGGTGATGGACTTCTTGGCCACCTGGCGCGACAGATTGCCGTTGATGGTTGCGAGCGCCGATTTCACGCGATCGGCGGAAATGTCGTTGAGCAGCACGTCGAAACCCGCAAGCGCCGCCACATGGGCAATGCCGTTACCCATCTGGCCCGAGCCGATCACGCCGACCTTCTTGATTGCGACCGTCATGTTGTCATCCACCGGGACAGCGCGTCCATCGCGCCTAGCCCAAGTCCCTACAATGTCCCCAATATCCGACAAGTCTTACGTTTGTGCATGATCTTTTCCTAAACCGGCGCCCCCTTAGCGCCAACGCGGCGCTCCGGGTAGAGATCATGCTTCGGCGAGAGGGTACCTGCTTCGCCGGAAAACGCCATTCAAAAACAGAACACCGGCCGGGGCTGAACCATCCGGCCGGTGTTCTCTTTGCTTATTTTCCGAGCTTGCCGAGCGCTTCGGTGAGCTCCGGAACCGCCTGGTAGAGGTCGGCGACGAGGCCGTAATCGGCGACCTGGAAGATCGGCGCGTCCTCGTCCTTGTTGATCGCGACGATCACCTTGGAGTCCTTCATGCCGGCCAGATGCTGGATCGCGCCGGAGATGCCGACCGCGACATAAAGTTCCGGCGCCACCACCTTGCCGGTCTGGCCAACCTGCCAGTCGTTCGGGGCATAGCCGGCATCGACCGCGGCGCGCGAGGCGCCGACGCCGGCACCAAGCTTGTCGGCCAGCGGTTCGATGTACTTGGCGAAATTCTCCCGGCTCTGCATGGCGCGGCCGCCGGAGACGATGATCTTGGCCGAGGTGAGCTCCGGACGGTCGCTCTTGGCAACCTCCTCGCCGAGGAAGCTGGAGAGACCGGGATCGGCCGCAGCCGCCACCGTCTCGACCGGCGCGCTGCCGCCCTCGCCCGCCGCCGCGAAGGTCGAGGTACGGACCGTGATCACCTTTTTGGCGTCCTTGGACTTCACCGTCTGGATCGCGTTACCGGCATAGATCGGACGCTCGAAGGTATCAGGCGCGACCACCTTGATGATCTCGGAAACCTGCATGACGTCGAGCAGGGCCGCGACGCGCGGCATCACGTTCTTGAAGCGCGAGGTCGCGGGCGCGACGATCGCATCATAAGACGGCGCTAGCGAGACGATCAGCGCGGCAAGCGGCTCGGCGAGATCGTGGGCATAGGCCTCGCCTTCAGCGACCAGCACCTTCTTGACGCCAGCGAGCTTCGCCGCCGTTTCGGCCGCG
>NZ_PSRR01000274.1 GCF_004296405.1 Bradyrhizobium sp. Leo170 | reverse complement strand
CCCCCAGGATCGAGCCCTTCGAATAGAGCTGGATGTCGCCCTTTCCTTGCGTGATCAGCCCTGACGATGCCGGCGGCACCTGCCCTTCGACGCCAATGATCGTGCGTCCCCCGGGCGTCAACATCTGGATGTCGCCGCCAAAATTGGTGCGCACGCCCGATCCGCCGAACATGGTGATATCGCCGGAACGAAGGATCGGGTTGTTATCCGCGTCCCTCTCCGGGAACAGCGTCGCGATCAT
This sequence comes from Bradyrhizobium sp. Leo170, assembly GCF_004296405.1. Classification (GTDB taxonomy): domain Bacteria; phylum Pseudomonadota; class Alphaproteobacteria; order Rhizobiales; family Xanthobacteraceae; genus Bradyrhizobium. The sequence continues at coordinate 11,372 of NZ_PSRR01000274.1, read as the reverse complement.
CTGTCGGCCGCGGAGGTATGAGCCGTAACGCAGGCTGTCGGGATTGTTGTACTCGCGCCCGCTGGCCGTCAATTCCGCGAAATAGACAATGCGGCTGAATACCGACTGCTCAACCATGGGCAGAGCATTGAAGAAGGTCAGCGCTCCCGCTTGATTACCGGAGTAGCCGTACTGTGTTTGCAGCCAGGCGTAGAGCATGGCGTTGTAGGTGAATTGGTTACGCTGATCCGCACTCTGGCCGAGGAAGTAAGCAAGCGCATCCCCCTGCGTGCCTTTGTAGCCTCGGTCTTTGAGCCAGGTGAAGAGAAGCGGATTGGTTGGATAAGCCGCCCTCTTGTCTGCGGGTAGAGAATTGAAAAATGCCAGCGCCCCCGCCTCGTCTCCTGTGTAACCAGCCTGAGTTTTCACCCAGGCATAAAGATCGCGAGGCGAAGCAATGGTGTCGGCTGTCTGCATCACCTTGCCCGGCTGTTGACCGAGCGGCTCGGCTGGATCGGCCATTCTGGCCGGATCCAGATAGAGTTTGACCAGCGCCGCATAGTCCGGCCCGTCCGGCCCAACGCCAGCTTGCAGGAGGATGCTGGCGCCGGGACGCGTGTCGCCAGGAACGATCGGCCCGATGCTCGTAATCGCGCCCTTGTCGGCCTGATACAAATTGCGCGCCGCCGAGACCTCGAGCGTGCCAGGACCGGCAATATCGAAGTTGGCATAGACGATGTCGCGGCCCGCGGAGACGATCGACACGTCGTTCGGATCGCTGTGCACGATCAGATTGCCGCGCGACGTCGCCCCCTGTAGGGCGCTCGTCAACGCGACGCCGGGCGCAAGGCCGGCACCGACGATATCGCGACCCGCACGCACCATGATCGGAGCCGCCGCGCTGTACCAGGTCGAGCCATCGGCGCTGAATGACAACGTTTCACCCGTGCGCAGCCCGACAACATCGCCCTCGCGTGCGTAGAACCGGATCGGATCGGCGCTCGATGCTCGGCCGATGTCAAACGCAGCAGTGTTCGGACCGAAGAAGAACAGCGACAACGCCACGGGGTTACCGCCTAGGTCGATAACGCCGCCGGACCCATTGGTCACCTTGACGTGTCCCAAGGGGTCCACACCGTCTCCCATGAAGGCCGGATTGAACGGCGTCGGTAACGCCACGCCGGAGCTGGACAGGCTGAACGAATACTGCCCGCCATAGATCGAGTCGCGGGCCAGCATCTCCAACGAACCATGCGGAGACGGAGCAAGAGTGATGAAGGGATATATCTCAGAAGCATCGCCTCGCATGTAGGACAAGGCGTTGACCCCGTAATACATGCTGCCACCCAGGGCCGCCGCCCGGAAGATCGATGGGTAGATGAACGACCCATCTGCTGCGATCTGATCGCTGGTCTGTGCACGGTTTTCTGACGCCGAGGTGCTGGGCGTGAGATTGCCGCCGGCAGAGATCAGGTTGATCGCCGTGTGACCGGTCCAGAGCGAGAACCAGCTCTGTCCGGTATCGTTCGAGCCGCCGGCAGAGAAGGCAGATCGGTTCGGCGACTTGGAGCGCCCCGGATCACCGGCGCCACCAAGGACGAGGTCGCCCAAGGTTTCGAGATAAACCGCCGAATCGCCGGGCACCAGCGTAATGCCGGAGCGTGCATCCGAGGACGTTGCTGTGAACGGGTCGATACCGCGCGGATCGAAGGCGTCATTAAATCCGGACGCACCCGACCGGTAAATGAGCTTGATCCCGCCGATCGATTCCGCCGCTACATGCAAGGCACCGCGCAAATTCACCAGCGCGCCGGGCAGCACTTGAATTTCCTGTCTGTTGGTGAGAGCCAAGTTCGGGTTGAGCGCACCCGCGATCCGCATGTCGACGTCGCCACCGCCGGTCAGCGTCAGTGATCCGTCAGCGCCAACGCGGCCGGTGCTGCCAACAGCAACGACCAGGCCCTGACTTCGATGCCCGCCATCCGTCGCTTGCTCGCCGCGAAGAGCGATCGTGCCGGCACTGCCACCGACACGGATCGCGACATCGCCGCCGCCCAGCGCGCCGATGCCGGTGAAGCCCAGCAGATCGGGATTACCGGGCGCACCTGAGGCGGTGTTGGCCGTATAGGTTCCGAAGTTGATCCACCAGGACGTCGGGATCGTTGCATCGACCGCCGTACTGCCCGTGCCCTGTCGCCACAGCCAGTTGCCGGTAATGACACTCGCCGGACCCGTGCCTTGCGTGATGTCGCCAACGAGATCGCCACCGGCCGCGATCAAGACGTTGCCACCCTGGTCGGGATACCAAGCCTGATAGGTCGAAAGGGGGGCGGCATAGTCGGCGGTTCTGGGGCCGAGAAGCGTACCGTCGGCCAGAAGGCCACGTGCACGGTTATACGTTGGATCGACCGACGTCGCCGTGCCGGCCGTGTAGATGCCGTAGAGCGAGTTCATCCGGATGTCGCCGGCGGCGACAAGATCGAGATCGCCGGTGCCTGTGCGGACGACGCTGAAGGATGGTGCGACAGGTGCTGGAGCCCCTGGTGCCCCATCGTAGCACTGGCCAGGATCCAAGCACGCCCATAGCCAATCGTCCGGAACCGGATCGTTCGGCGGCATGCCCCACCAATTGTTGGGATCCCAGAGTTTCTGGGCAGGGCCAGGCCCTGATATGTAGTGGGTATCGCCTAGCGTGATTGCTCCGGTGGAGGCGGGATTGAGTGCACGGCGGTCTGCCGATCCGAGATCCGCGCCCGCGACAAGACTCATCGACCACGCTGTTGCGCCAGCACCTAGCATCGGCGCCACCGCCCAGTTGCGGCCCTGCACGCCGTTCACAACTGGCCGCAACTCGATCGGTTGATCGCCTGCCAATTTTACGTTGGTCATGGATGGAATCAGCGACCCGGTGGCAAGCGACAACGGTCCGCTCGATGTCATGTTTCCCGGCAACGGAATGCCCTTTGGCCAGATCAGCGCTGCAATCTTGGCGTCGCTGCGCAGCACCGTTCCGGCGCCGAGTTGCATGCCGGCGGTGAGCGTCACTGCGTTCGGCAGAACCGTGCCGGCGGCATAAGCCACCGTACCATCGGCGTTGTAGATGGTCGCGCCGACCACACTGCCCGCGGATAAATTGAGAGGACCTGCCAGAGTCGCCCTCACCGGTAGCACCGTGCCGGCCAGGACGTTGTTACCTTGTGGATTCCCCACGAGCGTATCGAACGTGGCCGGCAGATCATAGTTAAGCGTCACACCCTTTCGGAAAGTGGTCCCGGCTTCGAGCGTCACCGCAATGGGAAGCACAAGATCACCACCATACGGCACCACGCCTGGCCCGAGCTGCCAGCCCTTGTCGTCAAACGTGGCCGACGGCGGTGCAAAACCATCATTGATGCTGCCTCGGATATTGAGATCGCCAGCGGCACGGATCGTCAATACGCCGGGCTCGCCGAATCCGCGCAACGCCGGATCGAGCCGGTTCGATTGCGGCCCATAACGATAGCCCGACAGGTCGAGGTCGCCCGCGACCGTGAGATCGCCGTTCGGATTCTCGGTGCTGATCTTGCTGACAACCTCGACACCGGGCCGCAGGTGATAGCTGCCGAGCCCAGAGAGCTTGCTGGCGAGCGCGGTATTGGCGAGCGCCGCATTGATGAAGGCGCTGCTGTCTTGATCGATGTCGTCGAGATAGCCCTGCGTGATCTCCTGCGGCTTGTGGCCGGTCACATCCGGCGCGCTGGCGAGCGGCGCATCGTCATAAATGCGGAAGGCATTGACCGCGACGGTCTTGGCGCCACGGATTGCGGGTGTGCCGAGCACGTTCACGGCGACATCGTTGGCGCCGTTTACCCCTCTCTCGCCGGACGGAATACCCGAACCAGCGAGCCGCGGCGCATTGAGGTTGAGCGTGCCGCGCGCCGCGCCATCGTTCTGGCCGGGACCGTTGCCATGTGTGACTCCGGTGCCCGCGCGGAGGTCAATCGCTGCATTGCTGCTCAATGTCAGCGTGCCCAGGCGCGTCGTCAGATCGACGATGGCGCGGTTCGGACTGTCGATGATCTTGCCGTAACTGTCGACACGCAGGCCGGTGCCGTGCGCATCCAGCGTACCGTTGATGGTGAGGTCGCCCATCGCCGCAAGCCGATCGATCCGACCTGGAAGCCGCTCGCATTGATCGCGCCATTGACGGTCAGGTTGCCGCCGTCGACAGCGATCTCGACGTCGCCTGCCTGCACCTCGTCCCCGACCGTCAGGCTGCCCTGCTTGATCTGGAACCGCCGCGCACCGACCACGGCGCCAGAGTTAAGGCGTGCGTTCAGCCCCGCGAAATCGGCGAGCGTTTGCGCCCGCACGGTGAGTTCAGCCGCGTCGTACGGCACCATCGTGCCGCCCGCGTCATACTGGCCGCTTGCCGAACCGAGAACAGTGCCGCCGAGATCGACATGACCGGCACCGGCACCAAGCGCCGTCACCGTCATCGTGCCGCCGCGGTTGTACCGCGCCGACAAGTCGATCACCGATCCGGTTGCCTGGCGGATGTTCCCGGCGCTGCTGGTCAGCACCACGTCGCCACCCCAGCTGTACCTGGTGACGTCGAACATCTCGACCGCGCGCCCCGACAGGTCGATGCGCGCGGCACCGCCAAGCAGGATATCGCCTGTTGCTGTCAGAACGAGCTTGCCCGAGGGCAGGACAACACTGGTATCGACCGTGACGTTGGTCCCCGTCAGCTTGAGCTGAGCGCCAAGCGCATCAACGTGCGGCACGGCTGCACTGCCCGCTCCGGTAACGAGGACATCACCGCCCGCGGTGATGGTGTTGACCGAACCCGCCACACCGGTCAACAACGGCGCCGTGAACGTCAGATCGCCGCCCGTGTATTGATAGCCGGTCGCCGGAACGTAGGCGCCCTGCTTGTGATAGACGCCGAGCGTGCCCTTGCCGTTCGACGTGATGCGCTCGCTTGCGGCGATGTTGACGGTGGCGAAACCGAGCGCGAGACGGTTGTCCACCACCGTGCTGCTCGGCTGGGAGTTGGGCCCATAGCCAAAGACGACGCGTTTCGCCGCAATGTCGAGCGTGCCGTCGCCGAGGAGCGCGGCCATCGCCGCGCCCGGCGCCGCCGCCGAGCCGGTCCAGATGAACTCGCCCGCGCGGATGGTTGCGACATCGCCGGCCGCGCCATAGCCATAGATCGCGGGCGTTCCGAGCACGAGACGTCCGACCTTCGAGGCATCGAGGGTCACGGCGCCGAAGATGTTGACGGCATCGCGCGCATTGAGCACCAGGGTCTCGAGCGCCGGCACTCCGGTCGCCGTATTGCCTGCGAGCAATTGCGCCAGCAGGCCCTGATTGAGCGAAAGACCTGCGGGCAGATGGCCCCATGCCGCCGCGGCTGCGAGACTGGCGTCCTCGCCGAGATTGATCGCCGACAGGCCAAGCACCAGATTGCGCGTGCCGTAGGATACGTTGTTGGCGATATTGAACGCGCCGGACGTCGAAACAGCGATGGTGCCTTCGGAGACAAGTGTCGTTGTCCTGTTGCAGTCCACGGTGACGCAGCCGCCGACCGTGATGTTGACGCGTGAAGCCGAGTTGGTTGCCGATGTCTGCAGCAGATTGACGAAGCCATTGGACAGTGCAACGACGCCACCTTCAGCGATGAAGACGAAGCCGTCGCTCGAATCGTAGCTGGCCCGGCCACGGCCGACCGTACTGATCGACGCGCCCTCCTCGATCGTGATGAACCCCGCTTCCCCATTACTGGCGAGGATCACCTCCGCCGCCGCAATGCGGGCGCCGCTCCGCAAGATGAGGTTATTGCCGTAGCCCCCTAGAATGGTCGCGAAGCGGCCCGCTACGCCGTAAACCGTGGTGATGGTGCCGTTCAGCACCAGACGCGGCGCGTCGAGCTTGCTGAGTTCGTCGGCGTAGACGGATGCGAATCGAATGGCGGGATCGGCGCTCTGGCCTGGAGCCAGGATTTCGCCGAGACGCCGGACATTGACGGTGCCGCCGAAGCCGCCGCTGCCGGACGCCGGGTCCATGCGCAGATCGCCATTGAACCGCAATTGCGAACGGCCGTCCGCAACGGCCGGCCTGCCCATCAGGATGTCCAGCGTCTTGGCATCCACCGTCAGCATCGCGCGCGGAACGCCGAGGCGCGCTGCATCCGCGAGTACAAAAGCGTTATAACCCATCTCGTTGTAGGATGAATGCTTACGCACGGTATCGGCCGGTGTGATCGTCACCAGATTGGGAAGCGACGCGCGAATGGACGTGTTGGCAATGCCAAGCGTGGCAGTCGCCACATAGGAGCCGTTGCCGATTGCTGTGGCGCTCGCAAGATTGGTCTGGTTGCTCGCGCCGATTTCGACACGGAACGCGCCGGGCAGCAGCGCATAACTGGAGGGCATCAGCATGTAGGTGCCGGCCGCCAAACCCGGTACACCCTTGGGAATGGTGATCTGCTGACCCGTGAGCGGCGCGCCATAGCCCGCCTCCTGCACCCCCGGCGCATACGCCGCGGCGCGGCTCGGCACGATCGCATAAACCGCGTTGCCCTTGCTACTGTAGCTGTAACCAGGATTGGAATTGATCAACGGCGTCGTCAGGATATCGACTGAACCGCCGCGGCCCGACACAAAGCCCGCGCCGGTCAGTTCGCCGCCACCCGCCAGATCGAGAACCGCACCGGACTCGACATTGAGATGAGTGGTCGAAAGCCGGATACCGCGCTTGAGATCGGTGCCGGTCATGCCCCCGGCGCCGTCGAGCACGATCGTGGACCCGTTATAACGATAATCGAGGCCATCGATGGTCCCACCATAGGGCATCACCAGCCCGGCGCCGCTCACGGACGTGATGCTGCCCGGCAGAAGATTGATCGCATCGGCTTGTGCCGGGTCGCCACGACCCATCGTGCCGAGCTGCAACGCGCCGAACGGCGCGCGCACCACGCCGCCCTGATTGACGGTTTCCGCGCCGAGATAGAGCAACCCGAATGCCGAATACGGCACGTCAGGCACGGTGTCACCGTATCGCCGAATGGTGAGCACGCTACCACTGAGGAAATTATCGATTTCCTGGTAGCCGGCAACGATCTGCGCCCCGACGCCACTTGCCGGATAGATTTGCGCGGCGACCAGCGTGATATCGCCCGTTGTGGCGAGCTCGGTCGTCAGCGCGCTTGACCCGATGCCGCGCCCCGGTAGACCGGCGAGCAGGCGGATGTCGCCGCGGCTTGTGAGATCGACCAGCGCAAAGCTCCGGCGATCCACGGTGTAGATCGATGTCTTGGTGTCGATCAACTTGCGTGCGCCGAAGCCGACGCGGTCGCGAAGATCGATCAGATCCGCGGTGACCGAGAACACGGCGTCGCTAGCCTGTTGCGACGGACCGCTGCCCCAGGTCACGGCCGGCAGGGTGAAGCCATCGCCGGCGAGGCGAGTTGTACCCGCCAGCCGCACATAAGGCGCTGACAGCGACACCTGTGAGTTCGCCCCTGCGCTCTCACCCAGCGCAAACGTACCGGCATAGAGGCGCAGGCTCTGGCTCATCGCGAGCGTGACATTTCCGTCGAAGGACAGCGGCCCGTCGGCCAGCAGCGAAAGATTGCCGAACCCGCCTTCGTGAATACGATCGACGCCGAGCCGCGCGGTGCCGACCACAAGACCGGCCTTGCCTTCCGCCATGGACGCCGCACCCGCGATTGAGCTATCGCCCTGGATATCGGCGATGACGAATTCGCGATGCCGCAGCACATCGCCAGTCGTCGTTAGCGTCGGATAAGCGGGCGTCGCCAGCGCCAGCGCCAGCGTGCCGCCTGCCGCGTTCGCACCGCCCGAAGCTGCTCGCAGAGTGCCGTCGAGATAAAGCCCGATGCTGGACTTGACAACGATCGTGCCGCCGTCGCTGGCGATGTTGAATGGCGTGCTGTTCGCTCCAAGGCCGGGCGCGGGAATATCGAGCACCGCGCCTGTGCCCGAAGCGTCGAGCACCGCGCCGGGCCGGATCACAACGAAAGCATGCGGCGCGGCCGCCTCGCCCTTCGCCTCCCAATCCATCGCACCGCCGATCAGGATCGAGCCGCCATTGGCAACGACACCATAAGTCCGGCCGCTCGCATTCGTCGCCGTCACGGCGCGCGCCGCGACGTCGAGCACGGCGTGATCGCCGATCCAGATCAGGCCGGCTTTGTTCGTGGCAGCGCTGTTCCCCGTTAGACTGATGGTGCCGCTCGGAGCGGTCAGCGTGCCATTGATCGTGAAATCTGTTCCCTGCAGACTGATTGACTGACCGGCATCGACGCTGATCGCAACTCCCTCACGCACGTCGATCGGGCCAGTCGCTGCCATCAACCCCGCTTCACCGATCGTGGAGCGTAAGGTCAAGCTGGCACCGCCGCGCTGGATCAACCGGTTGTTGACAGAATCTTCCGTCCATTCCGGCGGTGTCCATGCGTTTAGCGCATTCGCAGGATCGGCGCCGGTCGCGGTGGTGGAGGCCGTGTCCGTGAAGCGATAGACCGGCATCGTGACGTCAAGCCTGGCGCCGCCGGCAACAACCAGACCATGACGACCGTTCACGTCGTATCTAGAGAAACCGGATTGGAAGAGCGACGTATCGACCGTCATCGTCGGAGCGACCGTCACCGCCGAAGTGAAGACCGTCCCCGCCGCCAAGCGGGTCCCCTGCGCGATCGTGAAATCGACCGGAGACACGGCGCCCGCTGCGATCGTGACGGTCTTCTCAAATATCCGGATGCCGTTCGGGAATACGTCGCCCGGCACGACAAAGGAGGATGGGAGCGATCCTTGCGGAATGCTATTGATGATGGTTCCGGCCGGAATCACCGGCAGTGCCGCGTCCGGCCCGATCCGGTAAACTCCAATATTAGTAAGGATTACATACCCAACGCTTCCGCCCCCGGGACGCGGCGGGATCCAGTCAGCGCCAAGCGTCACGTCGTTGATGCCCAGGTTGCTCGTCCCGAGCATCTCGCCAGGCTTCGCGATGCTGGTCTTGTAGCTGTAATCAACCGGCAGCACATCGCCGGCTTTGACCTGAAAATCCTGCAGCAGGACCAGATCTGCCGGTGCTTTCTCGCCCGCGCCGAGCACACCGTCGGTGGCAAGCAGTTTGCCGCCTATTCCGATAGCCGTCCCGGATTCGATCTTGAGCGTACCGCCGCCGCTCACGCCGTAGCCGCGGATGTTACCGTTGAGGGTCAGCAGACCGTCCGGTTGAACTTGAGAATTCTCCTGATCCGCAATCAGCGAGACGTCGCCGCCACGGCCGCCTTTAACCTTTGCGTTGGCGAGGATCGCGCCGCCCGACGACACATCAATCAGGCTGTCCGCCTTCAACGTCACGTCATGGGTCGATTGCAGCCGCACCGTGCCGCCATCCAGATAGGCCAGCTTGCGGGTGTCATCCTTGTTCAGCAGCGCGTTAACCCACACGCCGCGCAGATCGAGCGTCACGCCCTCATGCAGGGCGACCGACGATGTGCCGTTCTTGAGCAGCACCACCGCGTTGCCACGGTCTCCGCCCCCCTTGAAATAATTATCCACGGTGAGCGAGCCGCTGCGCGCAGTGATGTCAGCCTTGATATCCACAACGGGGGCAATGAGCCTGATCTGTCCGCCGTCGGCCAACATCAGCGCACGCTCGATCGTGATCGTGTCGCTGGTACCGATGTCGAGACCGCCAAGACCCATTGCGTTGATATGCGATGTGTTGAACCAGACCGTGCCGGTGCGCGCCGAAGGCAGCACATCGGTGTCGGAACGACCCGCGGTGATCGCGGCCGCATCGCCGAACCTGATATCCGAATTGAAGATGCCGTCTCCGGTCACGACACCGTATCGCCCGACCATCAACTGCCCGTTGAGCGCGGCCGTCGTCTGCGTCAGCTTGTATCCATCGGAGGCGCCGTCGGGGCGTTTGTTGGTCTGCCGCTGGCCGGTCACGGTGTCGGCCACGATATCGGCCTCGAAGATGCTGGTCGGCGTCGACAGGATCAGCCGTCCGGCGTCGCGGCCGACGGTGTAGCCGTCTTCCCAGCGCACGCTGGTCCGGCCACGGCCAAACATGCTGCTCCAGGTCTCGGTCAGCCTATCATCGACCTTGCCCTGGATGCTGTGTTTGCGCGAGAAGCCACCGGCAAAGCCTGTGAAGGTCATGTCGGCGGGCGCGTTGTCGACGCTGTAGGTCCGACCGTCGCTGCCAAGCAGATTGGTCGAGCGGATATAGCCGCCGGCATAATCCAGTGAACCGCCGGAGATGTCGAAGGCGGCGCCGCGCTGTGCAATGACCTCCGGTGCGGAGAGCGTAATACTGCCGCCCAGCGCCGACCATTCGCCGATCGTATGCGCCGACGTGCCGAGATAGCCGCCGACCTCGAGCAAACCGCCGGCCGTATAGTAACGGTCGCTGGCATAGCCACCGGTGCCCGCCGGCACCAATGTGAGATCGCGGGCGTCGATCCAGACGTCGTTGTTCTTCAGCAGGCTGGAATCGCGGTTCTGCGGGGAGTCTCTCAGTTCGTTGCCCTGCACGTTGATCTTGATGTTGTTCGACGCCATCGCAAGTGCGACGCCGCGCACGCCGGAAACATCAAGCATCGCACCGTCTTCCGCGAAGATGCGCTTGTTGGCGGAGACCGCAATCTGGCCGCCCTGCGCCGCGGTCACCGAGCCGCCCTTGAAGGTGACAGTGCCGCCGCTGACGATCTCGATGCGCGACTGGTCCTGGCGGTCAGCCAGCAGAGAGAGATTGTCGAACTGGCCGGCGGAACTGACCCCGCGCAGCGCGTTCGCCGCGGTGGAGGCTGCGATCAGCGCGTCGCGCTGGCTGTCCAGCGCGGTCTCGTTGCTATCGAGTTCCGGCAGCACGGTCGTCAGACTGGTGGCACCGAGCGTGACGCTGCCCGCAGCGTCCGAGGCCGCGTTCAGCAGATGAACAGTGCCACGAGTATTGACCGAGGTCGTCGCAATCAGCACGCCGTTCTGCGCCAGCGTGCGGCCCGCCAAGGTGATATCGCCCTGCTGGGCGAAGATCAGCCCGCTGTTGCTGACGACGCCGCTGGCACTGCCGACCGCAATCACCGGTGCGAGTTCGTGGCCACGGGTGGTCGAGGCCTGGTTGGAATTGGTGCCGAAACCCGGACGCAGGATGAAGGCGTCGCCGGCTGCCAGCAACGCCTGGCCCTTCGGCGTCGCAATCGTTCCGGCATTATCGACCTGAGAGCCCATCATCAGCACGAAGCCGCCGCCGGAGGTCACCAACGACGCCGCGTTGGTGGTGATCAGCGCTCCGTTCTCGACGACGATCTTGCCGCCCGCCCCGGTGAAGCTCGGCGCATAGCTCGAACCGCTCCGGGTCGAATA
>NZ_PSRR01000273.1 GCF_004296405.1 Bradyrhizobium sp. Leo170 | reverse complement strand
CAATGCATGCCGCGAGAACGCGGACTCACATCCCCTCCGCTGTTTGAAAATTGAATCATAACTCGCGGCAAGCCGTAGGGTGGGCAAAGCGAAGCGTGCCCACCATTACGAGTGGAGTGCTTGACGGTGGGCACGGCGCGATAGACGCGCCTTTGCCCACCCTACGTAGTTCCGCAACTGCTTGTTCGCCACGCTGGGGCCGTGATCTCTTCACTATGATCGTCGGTAATCACGGGACGATCGAAGGCGATCAGCATGGATCAGTTGCGGCGAAAACTCATCCGCACGCTCCTCGGCACCGCATCGGGCACGTTGCTGTTGCGCAGGTCGCGGGCGAACGCGGCGGAAAAGATGACGCTGCAGGAAGCCGGCTATCAGGACACGCCGAACGGGATCTATAGCTGCGGCATGTGCACATTCTTCGAAGCACCGAAATCGTGCAGGGTTGTCGCCGGCGACATCAGCCGCGACGGCTGGTGCAAGGTATTTGCTGCGGTGGATTGAGTGCGAGGAAGTCGTAGGGTGGGTAAACGCGCACGCTTGCCTCTATCCCCTCACCCTGAGGAGCCTGCGAAGCAGGCGTCTCGAAGGGCGAGGCCACCGGCCGGCCTCATCCTTCTCCCGGCGATGCGTAGCATCGTCCGGAGACGCGGCGAAGACGCCGCTCCTCAGGATGAGGAGCGAACACGGAGCACTCGTTACAACTCCCGCGCATTCGAAAACGCAAACGAACTTACCCGCCGCGTGTTCTCGTCCAGGATCAGTGTGCGCGTGATCGGCGGCTCCGCGCGCTGGGCGCAGTTCTCGCGCTCGCAGAGGCGGCAGTTGACGCCAATCGGCGTGCCCTCGGCCTTCTCGAGGTCCATGCCGGCGGCGTAGATCAGGCGCGAGGCGTGGCGGATCTCGCAGCCCAGGCTGATCGCAAAGCGCGGCTGCGGCAGCGGGTGCGGGGCGATCGGTCGGCGCACCATCTGCGCGATCGAGAAATAGCGCGTGCCGTCGGGCAGCTCGATCACCTGCTTGAGCAGCCGGTCCGGCGTGTCGAAGGTCGAATGCACGTTCCACAGCGGGCAGGTGCCGCCGAATTTCGAGAATGGGAACGTCCCGGAGGAGAATCGCTTGGACACGTTGCCGGCATTGTCGACCCGCAGCATGAAGAACGGCACGCCGCGCGCGTTCGGCCGCTGCAGCGTGGTCAGGCGATGACAGATCTGCTCGAAGCCGGCGTTGAAGCGCTGCGCCAGCACATGCACGTCGTAGCTCAGCGCCTCGGCGGCGGCGAGGAAGGGCTGGTAGGGCATCATCACGGCGGCGGCGAAATAGTTCGCGAGCGTGATGCGGTAGAGCCGGCGCGCCGAATCGTCGAGCGGACCGCCGCGGCCGGTGATGGAATCGATGCTTCCGCCGCATTCGGCGAGCCCGATCTGCAACGCGAGCTGGAAGGTGCGGCTCGGTGTATCGACCAGCTCGGAGATCAGGAGCTGCCGGCGATGGCGGTCGAAGCGCCGCAGCGTTTCCCGCATCACGTCAACGGGCATGATCCGGGTCACGATCGAATGTTTTTCGCGGAGCCGCGCGGAGAGCGCCGCGAACAGCTCGTCGGCGGCCACGTTCAGCTCGTCGCGCAAATTCTCCGCTGCCGTCTCGAGCTCGGGGAAATAGTTGCGGTTGGCCTCGATCAGGTCGCGCACGCGCTCGATCGGATTGGCCTCGAAGCGGGCGCCTTCGTTGCGGTCGGCCATCTGGGCAGCGACCAGGGTCTCGCCGCGGCGCGCCTCGGTATAGGCGGCGTAGAGCCGTTGCAGTGCGTGCGTTACGCCGGGGCAGAGCTCGGCGAGGTCGCGCAGTTCCTGCTTGGGAACGTCGATCTGGCGGAACAAGGGATCGGAGAAGATCTCGTTGAGCTCTGCAAAGAAGCGATCCTCGTCGGCGGTCGCGAGGTCGCGCAGGTCGAGGTCGTAGGTCTCGGCCAGGCGGAGCAGGATCTGCGCCGTCACCGGGCGCTGGTTGCGCTCGATCAGGTTGATGTAGCTCGGGGAAATGCCGAGCCCCTCGGCGATCTGGGTCTGCGACAGCCCCAATTGCTGCCGGATCCGACGGAATCGGGGGCCGACAAACAGCTTCTTTCCGGACTCGGCAGGCATGGCAGCGTTCCTGACCTATTATTTACAAAATTTACAAAATAACATTTCACACAAGAACAGATGTTACATGACATCACCATTCGAATGCAAGCCATCTGTACTAATCGTGGCGCTTCACGTTTAGCTCCTGAACGCATTTCGCAATGCACTGTCACGAATGTCGATCGACGAGAGTAGCGGAGACAAACGCTGCGGTTGGTCGTCACCGAAAGGAGCACGCACATGAACTACCAGCCACGTGGGATCAGCGACCGGGCGATCCAGGGACCGGCTTCCTATCTGAGCGAGATTGAAGCCGCCGAAGCACTCCTCAAGACCAAGGACACGTGGAACGGTGTGACCGCCGAAGCCGTGGCGCGCATGCGGCTGCAGAACCGCTTCAAGACCGGCCTCGACGTCGCCCGCTACACCGCGGCGCTGATGCGCGCCGACATGGCCGCCTATGACGGCGACCCCACCAAGTACACCCAATCGCTGGGGTGCTGGCACGGCTTCATCGCCCAGCAGAAGCTGATTTCGGTCAAGAAGCATTTCGGCACGACCGATCGCCGCTATCTGTACCTGTCCGGCTGGATGATCGCCGCGCTCCGCTCCGAGTTCGGACCGCTGCCGGACCAGTCGATGCACGAGAAGACCTCGGTGCCGGCCCTGATCGAGGAGCTCTACACCTTCCTGCGTCAAGCGGACTCGCGTGAGCTGAACGATATCTTCCGCGCGCTCGACGCCGCCCGCAAGGAAGGCGACAAGGCGAAGGAAAAGGCGCTGATCGAGAAGATCGACAACTTCCAGACCCACGTCGTGCCCGTCATCGCCGACATCGATGCCGGCTTCGGCAATGCGGAAGCGACCTATCTGCTCGCCAAGAAGATGATCGAAGCGGGCGCCTGCGCCCTGCAGATCGAAAACCAGGTCTCGGACGAGAAGCAATGCGGCCACCAGGACGGCAAGGTCACCGTGCCGCATGAGGTCTTCCTGGCGAAGATTCGTGCCTGCCGTCACGCGTTCCTTGAGTTGGGCGTCGAAGACGGCGTCGTCGTGACCCGCACCGACTCGCTCGGCGCCGGCCTCACGCAACAGATCGCCGTGAGCCACAAGCCCGGCGACCTCGGCGACCAGTACAACAGCTTCCTGGATTGCGAGGAAGTGACGGCCGCCAACGCTCGGAACGGCGATGTCATCATCAACCAGAACGGCAAGATGATGCGTCCGAAGCGGCTGCCCAGCAATCTCTATCAGTTCCGCCCCGGCACCGGCGAAGACCGCTGCGTGCTGGACTGCATCACCTCGTTGCAGAACGGCGCCGACTTGCTGTGGATCGAGACCGAGAAGCCGCATATCGAGCAGATCGCCAAGATGGTCGATCGGATCCGCAAGGTCGTTCCGAACGCGAAGCTGGCCTACAACAACTCGCCGTCCTTCAACTGGACGCTCAACTTCCGTTGGCAGGTCTACGACGCGATGAAGGAAGCCGGCAAGGACGTCAGCAAGTACAACCGCGCCGAGCTGATGAAGGCGGAATACGACAGCACGCCGCTGGCAATCGAAGCCGACGAGCGCATCCGCACCTTCCAGGCCGATTCAGCCAAGCGCGCCGGCATCTTCCATCATCTGATCACGTTGCCGACCTATCACACGGCAGCTCTGTCGACTGACAATCTCGCGAGGGAGTATTTCGGCGAGCAGGGCATGCTGGGCTATGTGAAGAATGTTCAGCGCCAGGAGATCCGCCAGGGTATCGCCTGCGTCAAGCATCAGAACATGGCCGGCTCCGATATCGGCGACGATCACAAGGAATATTTTGCCGGTGAAGCCGCGCTGAAGGCGGGCGGCGCCCACAACACGATGAACCAGTTCGGCTAACGGTGGAATCGATCAGGAGACTATCATGACCAAAGGCAGCAATTTCTGGGTGATCGGCGGTGAGTTCGGTTCGATGAACTTCCACAAGCTCGTCGAAGGCTCGGCCCAGGTCAAAGGTCCGTTCAAGACCCGCAAGGAGGCGGAGGACTGCTGGCGCGAAGTGTCGGAAGAAAACCGCCACAAGGCCGGCGTACGCTTCTCCATCGTGGAAGAGCCCTCCCGCGTCCCGGCCTGACAGGCTGCCGACGGTCAGCGTTGAAGAAGACGTCCAAGGACGGACGGCCCCATCCGGATTTCCGGGTGGGGCTGTCTGATTTCGGGACAGCCCTTGACGCCCCCTTGGGGATAAGTCGCCCGATAACCCCTTGGGAACCAACGGCCTTTGCGGAAGTAACGGTTACTGATAGGTTAATCCGGTAGAACCCGTCAGGACGAGGCCGCAAGGGATGTCGGACGCCCAGAATACCGGCAATGCCGCGAGCGATATGCGGCCGACGCTGCGCGAAGCTTTGCGCAAGGCCCGGATCGAGGCCGCGGATCGCACTGGCGTCGTCGTCGAGTTGCGCGATGCCGAGGTCGCGCGGCTGGAGATCCTGAACGAGGCGCTCGATCCCTTGTTCGCGCAGGTGCCGGAAAAGGTCGACCTGTTCGACCGCGGCATCAGCCAGGGCGAGACGCCGCGGCTGTGGATCGACGTCGTCGCCCATGTCGTGATGGGGCGCGACAAGCGGATCTACCGCTTCGTGCAGGACACCCGCTTCGGCCGCATCGTGCTCGCCGAATCGCACGACGTGCCGGTCATCGTGGATGCCGTCACCGACTATGTCGCCCGCCGCATGATCGAGCGCGAGCATGCGATGGTGGCGAGCCCGAAGGCGGCGGAGCCCGTGACCGCCGAGAAGCCGCAGCGCCGCCGTGGCAGATTCGGGATGTTCCTGCTCGGCTTCATCCTCGGCGCACTCGCGCTGTTCGCGCTGGCGCTGTTCGCGAGCCTGGACAATCTCTAGCGGCCTCACGCCAGCCGCGTGTCGCTCAAACGCCCGACACGCAAATCGTCGCCGATCCCGCGCACCACTTGCTCGCAGCGCCAGGCATTGCCGTCGCGCTCGATCGAAAACAGATTATACGCCGCCGCCGGATAATGATGGCGGGGCAGCGCCGAAGCCGAGGGCACGCCGATCGCCGGGATCTTGCCGCTCGGCCCGTCGAACCACATCGTGGAATGGATGTGGTCATGGCCGTGCAGGATCAATTCCACGCCGTATCGCTTGATGAGATCGAGCAGCTTGTGCGAGTCCGTCAACCGTTTGACGCGCGCATCCGAATGCAGGGGATGGTGGACCAGCAGCACGCGGAAGGCGCCCTCGGTCGACAATTCCGCCAGCATGCGCTCGAGGCTTGCGAGCTGCGCGTGGCCGAGCCATCCGGTCGCCATCAAGGGCGGCGTCGGCACCGCGGAGGATGTCCCGATCAGGGCCACCGGGCCGCGCCGGCGCAGGAACGGAAACAGCGCGGCGCCATCTGCGCCATCGCCGCGCAGATAGTCGGCGAAGGTCGTGGCGAAGCGATGCCGCGTCGCGCGCACATAGGCGTCGTGATTGCCGGGAACGACGGTCACGCGATCCGGCGGGCCGACGCTCTCGAGCCAGGCACGCGCCGGCTTGAACTCCGTCTCCAGCGCCAGGTTGACGAGATCGCCGGTAATCGCAATGTGATCCGGGTGTTGCCCCTGCAAATCCGCCACCAGCGCATCCAGCACCTCGCGGCGATGGTATTTGTGACGGTTGCGGGTCCAGTTCAGATAGCCGAAGGCGCGCTTGCCCGCGAGGTCGCGCAGCCGCGCCACCGGCAACGGCGGCAGATGCGGATCGGACAGATGCGCCAACCGAAACGCCGCCATCATTCCGTCCCTGTTGGCCTGTCCGTGATATACAGCCGCGGCATGGTCATTCCCTGATGGTCCGCATTCTATTGGCAAGCGGGCGCCTTCCGCGCAAGGATCAAACGTCGTTGTCGTTCCAGTCGAGGTTTTCGTGACGATCCTGATGGATTTGCGCAAGCGCTACGAGCCGCAGCTCAGACGGGTGTTCCATCTCTATTTTCGGTTGGCCCGCGGCATGACGCTCGGCGTGCGCGCGGTCGTGCTCAATCACGAGAACAAGGTGTTCCTGGTCAAGCACAGCTATGTCAGCGGCTGGTACCTGCCCGGCGGGGGCGTCGAGGTCGGCGAGACACTGATGGAAGCGCTGCGGCGCGAGCTCGAGGAGGAGGGGCGCATCGAGCTTGTGGGCACCCCGGTGCTGCACGGCGTCTTCCTCAACAGCCATGTCTCCCGCCGCGACCATGTCGCGGTCTATGTCATCAGGCAGTACCGCCAGGACCGCCTGCCGGAGCCGAACCATGAGATCGTGGACACCGGTTTCTTCGATCCGGCGGCATTGCCCGCCGACACCACGCCCGGCACCCGCCTGCGGATCGCCGAAGTGCTCGGCGGCGGGGCGCCGATCGCCACATGGCGCTAGCGACGGCTTGTGCTAGAAGACGCGTCCTAAAGATCGAACGCCGCGACAGGGGCTGGATGAAACAATTGAAAACCGCCTTCGGCGTCGTCTTGCTGCTGATCCTGATCAGCAACATCTGGACAATCTCGAAATGGAACGAAAGCCGCGGCGTCTATGATGACATCTGCTACCTCCGCCAGGCGCATCTGTTCCAGCGCTTCGGCATAAGCGGCCTGGACACGAACATCGCCAGGGATGATGACCGCTACATGCTGCGCAAGCTCCAGGAGATCAACTTCCCGGATCCCGGCGATCCCGCGCTTTTGCCGTGCCATACCTTCACGGCGGCGTTGAACAAGGTCGTGCTGCAATATCCGCCGGGCACCGGCTTCGTGCTCGCGCTGTTTCCGTCGGGCTTTCAGGTGATCCCGCTCTATGCCGCCGCGTCGATCGCGATTTTCGGGCTTGCGCTGCTTGCCCTGGCCCGCGCTGTCACGCGTTCCGCTGTCGTGCTCGCCGGCGTGTTCGGCATCGTGGCGCTCTATTTGATGATCAATCCGACCAAGGCAAGCTATTCCGTGGCGCCGACCATGGTCGTCTGCGCGCTGACCGGCTTCCTGACCGCGCGGCTGTTCGCTAGTGCAGGCGCGCGTCGCATCCTGATTGCCGCGGTGGTCGGCTTGTTGATCGGCCTTTCCGTCAATTTCCGCCTGCCGAACCTGCTTCTCGCGGGAGGTTATGCGGTGTTCTTCCTCGTCGCCTTCCTGCGTGCACGGAACATGAATACCTTCTGGCAGGGTCTCTCGTTCGGCATCGCGTTCCTGATTGGCATGGCGCCAACACTGATCGCGAACGCGATCAATGCGGGAAGCCCGTTCTCGACCACCTATGGCGGTGTCGACGCGGTGCCGCCGGAATTGAATGCGTCCGTCCTGCTACAATATGTGCGAGATGCACAATTCCCGCTGCTGCTGATTGCGATCGCCTGGGTGGTGGCGCTGTGGCGGTCCGGGGGGCGCGTGGCGACACGACAGATTGTCGCCGTGATCGCGCTCAACCTCGTCATCAACCTGATCTTCTTCATGAGCCATCCCGTCTTCACGCCCTATTACGTGATCCCGATCGTCATGCTGTCATTGTGGACGCTGTTGTTCGCGACCCTGGATCATTGGGCGCCGAAGCTCGCGGATGATTTTGGCGCGCCGCAAAAAGCGAGTGCCTGATGGGGGGCGAGGATGTCACGGCTTGTTCAGCGACGGTGGCAATGACGGCTTCCGCATTGCGCGTCGCGGTGCTTGTGCCGTGTTTCAACGAGGAAGCGGCGATCGGTACCGTGGTTACCGATTTCCGCAAGGTGCTGCCGCAGGCGCAGATCTTCGTCTATGACAACAACTCGCGCGACCGTACCGCCGAGATCGCGCGTGCCGCCGGTGCAGAGGTCCGCAGCGAGCGGCGCCAGGGCAAGGGACATGTGGTGCGGCGTATGTTCGCCGACGTGGACGCGGACATCTATGTCCTGGTCGACGGCGACGCGACCTACGACGCGCCGAGTGCCCCGCGCATGATCGAAGCCCTGGTGAACGATCATCTCGACATGGTGGTCGGCGTTCGGATCGATCAATCCGCCGCTGCCTATAGAAGGGGCCACCGCACCGGCAACCGGATGCTGACCGGCTTCCTCTCCGCCGTGTTCGGCCACGCTTTTCGCGACATCCTGTCCGGGTATCGCGTGTTCTCGCGCCGTTTCGTCAAGTCCTTTCCAGTGCTGTCGGACGGTTTCGAGATCGAGACCGAACTCAGCGTCCACGCGCTGGAATTGGCGTTGCCGGTCGGCGAGATCGAGACGCCCTATTATGCCCGGCCGGAGGGATCGGTCAGCAAGCTGAATACCTGGCGCGACGGGTTTCGGATTCTCGGAACCATCCTGAGGCTCTACCGCTCGGAAAAGCCGCTGCGGTTCTTCACCGGCATCGGGGTGGTCCTCGCGCTGATCTCGATCGTGCTGGCGATCCCGATCATCATCACCTTCATCGAGGAGGGTATCGTGCCGCGGCTGCCGACGGCGGTGCTGTCGACCGGCCTCATGATCGTGGCGATGCTGTCGGTCTCGTCAGGGCTGGTGCTTGACACGGTGACGCGCGGCCGCCGCGAGATGAAGCTGCTCGCCTACCTGTCGCAGCCGGCCATTGACAAGAAATGACGCGGGCGATGGACCGCGCCCGATCCAGGTGCTATCCCGCGCCTCACCATGAGTGATTTGTCGCTGACCATCCTGCCGGAAGCGCCGAACGACGCCCAGGCGATCGAGCGCCTGCACGAACGTACGTTCGGGCCCGGCCGCTACGTGCTTAGCGCCTATCGGCTGCGCGAGCATGTCGACCATCTGCTCGATCTGTCCTTCACCGCGCGCATCGGCACACTTTTGGTCGGTTCGGTCAGGCAATTGCCCGTCATGATCGGCGACACACCGGCTTTGATGCTGGGCCCGCTGACGGTGGAGCCGCCGTTCCGCGACCGCGGCGTCGGCCGCGCGTTGCTCGACCGCGCGCTCGCCGATGCCAAGGCCAAAGGGCACCGCCTCGTGATTCTGGTCGGCGACGAGCCTTATTACAGCCGCGTCGGCTTCAAGGTGATCCCGAAGGGCAGGGCGACCATGCCCGGTCCGGTCGACTACAACCGCCTGCTGGTGGCCGAACTTGTGGAAGGCGCTTTCACCGACGTCTCCGGACCGATCGGTCCCGATTGGAGCAAGGCGCGGTAGGTTAGAGCGTTTTCGAGCGAAGTGGGCACCGGTTCGCATAGCAATCAAGTTTACGGAGATTGCGTAGACTTATCTGCGTAGAAAACGCGTCAAAACAAGGATCTAGAGCTTCGGTGCTGATTCAATCAGAACCGAAAATGCTCTAGGTACGTTCCTCCCTCTCCCACGAGCCGTGGAAGAGGGAAGGGAGCCGGCTCAGAACTTCAGGTTCGCAAAGGCCCTGACGCCGATGCCGGGCAGCAGCACCTGGTCCTTGGTGTAGGAGACGGAGTTGCGGATGTTCTCGTTGAGCAGGTTGTTGCCGACGAGGCCGACCGTCATCTCGCGTGCGCCGAACCAGGACGGATCGAGCGTGGTCTTGTAGCTGACCTCTGCCTTCAGCAGGTTGTAGCCCGCCGTCGGCGTCTCCACGATCGGAGCAACGTCGTTCTGTGCAAACGCGTGCAGCAGGTTGACGCGCATGAACCAGTTGTCGTCGCGCCAGTAGACGCCGCCGCCGACGCGCATCGGAGGAATGCGTGGCACGTTGGTGCCGTCGCTGAAGGTGGCGCGGACGATGTCGAACTGGTTCTCGATGCCCCAGATGCCGCTATAGAGCGGCCCGATATCGAGCTGGCTTTGGAATTCGCCGCCGCGGAAGGTGGCGTTGCGCTGGGAATAGACCGCCTGGTTCAATTCGCCGTCGGGCGCGCCGCAGGAATTGAAGTCCTCGTCACACATCACGCCGGTGAGCCGGCGAAAGATGAAGTTGTCGAAATGGGTGTAGTAGGCGGTCGCCTCGAAGCGGAATGGTCCGGTCGCCTTGCGCAGGCCGATCTCGACCGATTTCGCGGTCTCGATCGTCAGGTTGGGATTGCCGATATCGAAGGTGGCGGTGGCGTCATGCGGGCCGCGTGAGAACAGTTCGGCGGGTTTTGGCGCGCGCTCGACATATTGCGCGGTGATGCTGCCGACGAGACCGTAGGGTAGGTCCTGGATCAACCCGATGCTGCCGCTCTTCGGCGTAAAGGACGGATTGCGGGCGATGTTGAATTGCGGATTGCCGTCCGGCAAGAAGTCGGGTGGAAAATTCGGCGTCGAGCCGTGCAGCTCGACATGCTCAATACGGCCGGCGATCTGCGCCTTGGTCGTCTCGGAGAATTTGAACTCGTTGAAGACGTAGCCGGCGATACGGTTGTTGTTGTTCGGATTCCACAGGCCGTTGAACAGCGAGCCGGGGTCGTCCGGGCTCGGAGCGGTCAATTCCTGGTGGCCGCCCTGCAGGCCGAACGCGGTGGTGACGTCGGCAAAGCGCGCGTTGAACGGCATCAACTGCACCTCGACGCGGGCTTCCTGCTCCTTGTTGGTGAAGGTCTGGCGTACACCGTCGCTGAATGGATCGGCTGGATCGGCCAGCCCAATCTCGTTGTGCCTGTAGTCGGTCGCGCCGGCCCACAGACGGATTGCATCGATGGCCGCTGCATCCGGCCGGTATTCGCCCTTCACGGTGATCTTGGTCTGATGTGCGTCGATCCGGGTCTGATGGTCGGCGCCGTCGATGCCAGGGATGTGATAAAGTGAATCGTTTTGGGTAATTGCAGCGCCGATAAAGCCGCCATTGAAGATATACGAGCCGCCGATCGAGGCACCATCCGCCTGCATGGCTGAATTCGGCTGCCGCCCGTTGACCGGTCTGGTTTGGTCGAACAGGTAAGGATAACTGGGGATGTTGTAGTCGCCGGCCTTGCGACCAAAGGCGTCGGCGTGAAACGCGAAATTGCCTGCGCCGGTATCGAGCAGGATGCCGCCGTCGACGCCACGATCGACGGAGCTTATTGCCGTTCGCGTCTCGACGTTCACGCAAGGTGACGAAGGCGCGCCAGCCAGCGGCGCTTTCGCCGGTAGGCCGTAGGTTTGGAACGGCGGGGCCGCGCATGAGGGAAGGGCGTCCGGAATGCGGTTGTTGGTCGCGCTCACGATGCCACCGATCGAAGTCGAACCGTAACGCATCGCCGCCGGACCACGAATGACCTCGACCTGGTTGGTGGCAAGCGGATCAACCGGCACGTAATGATCCTCACCGAGATCCGAGGCGCCGCCGGCGTTATTGCCGTTCTCGATGATTCCAACGCGATTGACGTCGAGGCCTCGGATAATCGGCCGGCTCGAAGCGCCCGGCGCAAAGGTTGAGCCGGTGATGCCCGGTTTGGAAAACAGGAGGTCACCGAGCTGGGCGGTGCCCTCACGGCGGATTTCCTCGTTCGGCACCACGGTGACCGTTGCGAACTGATCAGTCACGACCTGCAGCACCCCTTGCTGTGGCGCTGGCGGCGCGGCCGGCGCGGGCTGCGGCTGTTGGGCCACGCGCTCGCGAT
>NZ_PSRR01000272.1 GCF_004296405.1 Bradyrhizobium sp. Leo170 | reverse complement strand
AGGAGGGTGGAAAGTGAAGCAAACCTCGGGCGCATCACGCCGCGAGAATGCAACCTCACATCCTCACGCTATTTGAAATTTGAATCATATCTCTCCCCCGTCGTCCCGAGCTTGCGCGCCGCGGCGAAGCCCCTTGGCGTAGCCGGGACCCGAGACCCATAACCACAGGCCATTGTCGTATGCTCCGCCGCAACCGCTTGCTCCCGCCACAACAGCCGCCTGTGGTTATGGGTCCCTGCTTTCGCAGGAACGACGTCGGTGTGATTGGCGCTTAACCCGCCGCATCAAGCGCAAGCATGCGTCCGTCTGCGCGAGTTGCATTCTCCTGCACCGCGTTCCGGCGGCCGACGATGTGGTCCGCCACGAACCCGGTGTCGCGTCCGATGCCGATGAACCGGCCCGAACCCCAGGTGTAAAGCCAGGGCAATCCGATCACATAGGCGCCATCGACCGAGGTGATGCCGCGCTTGTGCGTGGGATAACTTGCGCCGTCGAACAGCGGCAAATCGACCCACGACCAGTCCGAACGAAAGCCGGTGGTCCAGATGATGCTGGTGATGCCGACTGCCGCAAGGTCGAGCTCCGTCGGAGTCGTGGCGGGCGACCACACCGGCGCATAGTGCGGCGTCAGCGGCGCATCGATCCCGCCCCTTGCGATGTGGTCGTCGATCAGGCTGCAGATGCCGTTGTAGACGCGATCGGCATTGTCGAGGTTGGTCTTCAGATCGTCGCCGAGCCGCAACGTGGTGCCGCGCGCGTCCTTCAGGCGCCCGTAGAGTTTCATGCCTTCGAGCGCAAACTTGCGCAGGTCGATGTCGCGGCCGCCGTCGCGGCCGGTGAGATAGTGGTTGGCGTTCTTGCGAACCTTTTCCCGCAGTGGATGCTGATCCACCGGCAGATCGTACTGGCCGAGATCATCGAGCCAGTCGACGGCGTCGCGGCCGCGGTAGAAGCGAGGACAGCGCGGCGCACTGCCCACCGCGAGATGAACCTTGCGGCCGGCCAGATGCAGGTCCTCGGCGATCTGGCAGCCGGACTGGCCACTGCCGACGACGAAGATCTCACCCGATGGCAACTGGTCCGGATTGCGGTAGGCGGAAGAATGGATCTGCGTGATGGCCGGGTCCAGCCGCTCCGCGAACTCCGGAATCCTTGGGACGTGATATCCGCTCACCGCGAGCACGACGCTATCAGCGGCGATCTCGCCCGCGGTCGTCTCGAGCAGGAATCTTCCATCTGTCTGCCACAGCCTGACGACCGCAACGCCTTCACGGACCGGCGCCGCGATGTGCTTCGCGAAATCCTCGATATAGGCGACGATCTCCTCACGTAGCATGAAGCCGTGCGGATCGTTGCCGGCATAGGGAAAACCGGGAAGCTGGCACTGCCAGTTCGGCGTCACCAGGCAGAACGCGTCCCAGCGCTGCGTCTTCCAGGAATGGGCGATGCTGTTCTTCTCCAGCACCACGTGGTCGATATCGTGCCGGCTGAGTTGCGCGCTCATCGCAAGGCCAGCCTGTCCGCCGCCGATCACGACGACCGGGTAGTAAGAGTCGAGATCAGACATCATGAACTCCTGTTAGTCTTCGAACGAAACGATGGTGACGGAGGCCCCCGGCGTGGCCTCGAACCGGCTGGCCTTCTCCTCGATCCGGGCAAGCTGGCCGAGGGCGCGCGTGCAGAAGAAGCCGTATTTCTCGCGGACGCGCTCCGCTGCGATCGTCAGCGCAATGCGGCTGCGTTCCCGGAAATCGGCGAGCGGGTAGGTCGTGCCGACAGTGAGGTGGTCCTTGATGACGAGCGACGGCGAGTAGCAGGCTTCGATGCTTTCATCCGGCCAGCGCACATGGAAACGCATTTCAGGCATAGTGCACCTCGCTCATGCGGTGATAGGCCGGAAGGTGCGCCTCGGCGGTGCGGCTCCAATCGTGACGTTCGGCGACGTTACGTCCGTTCGCGGCGAGGCGGGAGCGAAGCGGCTCGGACAGCGCGCTGATGATGGCATTGGCGATCGAGCCTGCATGATGTGGATCGCACCAGGCGACGTCATCGTCGCCGAGATATTCGGTGAAAGGCGGGATATGCGAGACGATCACGGGAACACCGCTCGCCATCGCTTCAAGCACGACGAGGCCAAAGCCCTCGCGCAGCGACGGAAAGGCCAGGGCATCCGAAAGCCGATAGAGCGATGGCATTTCGGCATCGGCCAGCGGCCCGGTCTCGATCACCGCATTTGCCGGCAGGCCTGCATCCTGCAGTCGCAGCCGAAACTGCTGCTGGTAGGCGCCATGGTCGAGCAGCGAAGCGCCGCCGGCGATCACGAGCTGTGCGGAGCGGTGGACGGCATGGACCTGACAGAAGGCATCGAGGATCGCATGGGTATTCTTGCGCCGCTCGATGCCTCCGATCGCCAGCAGCACCGGTCCCTCGCGAAGGCCGAGCCGGGGGCGCAGTGCGCTATCGATGGGATTGGAGGCGGGCGAGTAGCGGCTGGTGTCGACGCCGTTGCCGACCAAGGTCGACGTGCAGGCCAGTTCGATCCTCAGCCGCTCCTGCCACATCCGGCTGACGACGAAGAGCTGATCGGCGAGAACGATCGAGCGCTGGTCGAGTTGACGCAACCGCACGTCGCGGAAGTCGTCGACATGATGGACGGTGCGGACGTAACCCTGGATCAGCCCGCGCTGCTTCAGCGTCGCCAGCGCATTGCCGGAGATGCCGTCTTGGGCGTGGTAGACATCGAATTGGCGATGTGCGGGATCGTCGAAATGCCGCACATAGTCCGCGATGCGCGTTTCCACCATCGACGTGACGTCATCAGAGACAGCCGACGCCGGCACCGATACGGTCGGCGCGAGACTGGAACGGAAGAAGCCCTTGCCGGTGCGATCGGGCGCATGCACGACGGCGACATGGCCGAGCCTCGTCAGGGCGTCGGCGAGTTCGAGCGCGTGCACCACGCCGCCGCGCGCATTGGTCGAGTGGGTCAGGATCGCGATGCGGAGCCGGGCGGATGAAGCGGTCATGCGACGCTCCGCTGAACGGGAGGCCGGGAGGGGCCGCAGCCGATCAAGGGCTGCCGTGCGAAATCCCACACCGTGGCGCGGTCGGAGCCTGCGCGAATGTCGACCGTGGTTCCGGCCATCACGTCGCCGACAGACGCAGCGGCGATGCCGCGCTGGCGGAAGCGGGCGAGCGCTTCGTCGATATGTTCCGGCTTGACCGACAGCAGGTAGCCGAAGCTCGGAAAGGTCTGCAGCCAGCGTTCGAGCGGAACGCCGTCCGGAATCGGTATCGCGTCGAGATCGAGGGCGAGCGCCACCTGCGAGCACTCGGCGAGCATCGCGGCGGTGCCGACAATACCGCCCTGGCTGATGTCCTTGGCGGCGCACACGAGTCCGGACTCGGCGAGCGACGGCAGGATCGCGATGTCGCCGCGCAGCCGTTCCGGCGGTGCGTCGGTTGCCGCTTCCCAGTTCGCGAACGGCTCGCGATAGCGACCGCGCAGATCGATGGCGGCAACGAGCTTGTCGCCTCGCCTCGCGTCGAAGCTCGTCAGCAGCCGGCGGGCGCGGCCGAGGATCGCGACGGCGAACTGGCTCTGGGTGCTGCGGACATTGGTGTGGCCGCCGATGACGGGGACGCCGAACGCCTTCGCCGCTGCCTTCAATCCGGCGAGGATTGGCGCCGCGTTATCCGCGCCGTCGGACCAGATTGCATTGACGATCGCGGTCGGCCGTCCGCCCATCGCCGCGACATCGGAGATGTTGACCATTGCGCCGCACCAGCCGGCGAACCAGGGATCGGCGGCGACGAATTCGTTCATGAAACCTTCGATGGCAAACAGGAGGTAGCCGTCACCATCCGCGATCGCGGCGCAGTCATCGCCCACCGGGATTGCCTGATCGCCCGACAGCTCGAGCGCGGCGGCGACCGCGGCGATGTCAGCCTTGGCGGCGATGCCGCGGCTCTTCCGAAGCCGTTCCGCAAGTTGATCGATGGCGACGCCGGAGAGCATGATCAGGCCGCCAGTTTCGCCAGCGAGAGGAAGCCGGTCTCAGGAGTGCGGAATGGCGGATAGTGATCGAGGTCCGCCTCCATGCGGTGATGTGGGCGGCCGTGCAGCTCGAACTCGCCGAGCGATCGCCAGTGCATGTGCTGGAACAGGAGCGCATTCTGGCTCTGCACATTGGCGAGGAAGCGCCGGCAGCCGCGCGCGTGCGCAGACGACACAGCAAGCCGGATCAGGCCGGCGCCGACCGCGCTCAGCCGGCGATAGCTCCTCGCAACCGCCAGCCGCGATCCCCACCAGACATCGGGTTCATGATCATCGCGGTGAATACGCACGGTGCCGACAACGTCGTCCTCTGCGACGCCGAGCAAGGACACGGCTACCAGCGGAATGGCAAAGTCGTCGATCGCATCGCGGTCATCATCGGCGAAGATGTGCTGCTCCTCGCAAAACACCCGGCGGCGGAGCGCAGCGGCCGCAGCCTTCTCCCAGGCTTCGGTTGCGAACTTCACCTGGAATTCCGGCGCAATGAACGGCTTGAAGGATTCGAAGATCATGCGCTCGCCCTCCGCTCATAGGTCGACAGCGCCGAGCAGGCGCCGCACTTGCCGCAGCCCGCCTTGATGTCGGAAGCGCGCAGGCCACCGTCCCGCAGCATGTCCGCAAGCGGCCGCAGGATGTCGTGCATGAACGAAGGAGGTGGTGTCGGATGGCTCTCCAGCGGAGTGCCGGCGATCGGCACAAAGGGAACGACGAATGGATAGACGCCGATGTCGATCAGTCGCTGCGAGGTGGCGAGAATTTTGGCGGGGCTGTCGCCGAGACCGGCGAGGATATAGGTCGAGACCTGGCCGCGCCCGAACACCGGCACCGCCGCTGCGAAGGCTTCGAAATAGTCGTCGATGGAGACCTGGGCCTTGCCCGGCATGATCCGTTGCCGCACGTCGGGGCCGATGACTTCCAGGTGCATGCCGAGCGCGTCGACGCCGGCATCCTTCATGCGGCCGAACCAGGCGAAATCGTCCGGCGGTTCGCATTGCGCCTGGATCGGCAGGTCGACCACGCCTTTGACGGCCGCAGCGCTCTCGGCAAGGATCGCCGCGCCACGATCGGCGGTGCGCGGTGTGCCTGTGGTCATCACCATGTGGCTGATACCGTCGAGTTCGACGGCGGCCTTCGCGACTTCGGCAAGCTGCGCCGGCGTCTTGTGCTCGACCGTGCGTCCCGCCGCGAGCGACTGGCCGATCGCGCAGAACTGGCAGGTCTTGGTGCGGCTCTGATAGCGGATGCAGGTTTGCAGCACCGTGGTCGCGAGCACGTCACGCCCATGCAGCGTCGCGATCTTGGAATAGGGGATGCCGTCGGCGGTAGAGAGCTCGTAGAATTTCGGCCGCAACGGGAACGAGACGTCGGCGAGCACGATGCCGTCGCGCGAGATGCGGCTGCGGCCGGCGGCATCCGGGCGCTCGACGAGGTACGGGCTCTCGAACGCCGGCGCATTATGGACTGGCACCATCACGGTGGAGCCATCGATGGTGAACGGCGTATGGTCGGAGGGGCCGGCGCCACCCCGGCGGCTGATGCCGCCGTTCCTGGGATCAGCGAGGCGTACTCCGAAGGACTGCAACTCGTTGATCAACTCCTCGGTCGGCATCGCCTTGAGGCGCTCGTGCGGCATCTGCTGTGTCATCGGATACGTCTCCCGGATTGGGCATGAGGCGGTTCGGGTGAGGGCCATGCATCGGACGCGCCGGCTGGTCGTTGAGCACGAGCGACAGGAGCTCGGGGCGGGCATAATGGCCGACCGAGTCCATCATCCGCTTGCGCTTGGTGATCAGCGCCATATCGAGGTCGGCGACCAGAATTCCTTCGCCGCTGGTGAGCGGCGGGACGAGGTGATTGCCTTCCGGCGAGACGATCGCGGTCATGCAGCCGCCGCGCAGGCCCTTGCGCAGGCCTTCGTCCGGCGAGATCTTCGCGATCTGCTCCTCGGAGAGCCAGCCCGTGGCGTTGACGACGAAGCATCCGCTTTCGAGCGCATGGTGGCGGATCGTCACCTCGATCTGGTCGGCGAAGATCTGCCCCACCAGCGAGCCCGGAAATTGCGCGGCGTGAATTTCCTCGTGCTGCGCCATCAGCGCGTAGCGGGCGAGGGGATTGTAGTGTTCCCAGCAGGCGAGCGCGCCGACGCGGCCGACGGCGGTATCGATCACCTTCAGTCCGGCGCCATCGCCCTGGCCCCAGATCATGCGCTCGTGGAAGGTCGGCGTGACCTTGCGCCGCTTCAGCGCGATCGCGCCGGTCGCATCGAATACGAGTTGCGCATTATAGAGCGAGCCGTGATCGCGCTCGTTGACGCCGAGCACGACCACCATGGCGTGGCGCTTGGCGGCTTGCGCGACGGCGTCGGTCACCGGGCCCGGCACCACGACGGCGTTGTCGTAGAGCTGGATATGCTCGGCGCCGCTCAGGACCGGCGGGCGGACGAAGGAAAAATACGGATACCAGGGAACCAGCGTCTCCGGGAACACGGCGAACTGGACGCCCTTGCCGGCCGCTTCCGCAATGGCCGCAAGGATCCGATCGACGGTTCCGCTCGGCGTCTCCAGATCGGGTGCGATCTGGATGGCTGCAGCCTTGACGATGCGTTTCGCTGTCACTGTCTCCTCCCTCGTCCGCTCGCGCAGGTTCGGCTCAGAGCGTCCAGGTGTGGAGCATGAAGGCGTTGTCGTTGCGGTGGATCAGGATCAGATCCAGCACGTCGAGCGGATTGATCGGCCGGATGCCCGGGATCAGGGATGGCTCGCCATGGCCGTACAGCGCCTGCAAGGCGAAGCGGCAGGCGTAGACGTTGCCGCCTTCGTCCATGAATTTTGCAAGCTGGTTGTTGAAGTTCTGGGCGCCGGGAAACGCTTCGTCGCCGATCTTCGGAAAGCCGCGCTGGACGCCGAGCGTGACGCCCGGACCGTAGAGCAGGATCGAGGTGTCAAAGCCCTTTCGTTTCAACCGAAGCGCCTGAAGGATGTTGACGAGACCGATCGAGCCTTCGAACGCGACAGTGTGGAACGTCACCAGCGCCTTCTCGCCGGGCTTGGCTTTGACGTCCTCGAAAACCTTCTCCTCATAATCGACAAGAAAATCGCCTTTCTGGCGAGCGGGCATCGTTACTGCGGGCATTGTACACCTCCTGCTCTCGTCCGGCCTCCCGGATCGATTTCAGGATTTGCAATCGATGTGCCAAATGCCTGTTTGCACGATAAATCATCAAAGCAGTCAATATACAGTCATGTATACAGTCAATCTTGACTGGATATCTGACGGGACTGTAGGGATTGTTTCTCTGCCGTCAGAAAAGCTGCCTCTCAGCACTGTGCAACGCGCTCGATTGTTATGCAGGCGCCTTCGTCGTGTGCCGCAGAAAGAATGGCAGTGCTTCGGACCTAATTGCGAGATGACGTGCAACAATATACGGTCAATTTTGAATTCATGTGCTAAATCTCGCAAATGACCGACTGGCGACCCGACCTCTCCAACAGTGACAAGCCGCGCTATCTCGCGATTGCCGACGCCATCGCCGATGATATCGCCGTCGGAAAACTTGTCATCGGCGACCGATTGCCGCCGCAGCGCAAACTGGCCAAGCGCCTCGACATCGACTTCACGACGGTGGCGCGCGGTTATGTCGAGGCGCAGAAGCGCGGGCTGATCGAGTCCAAGGTCGGGCAGGGAACTTTCGTCCGCGACAAGCCGCGGCCGCGGCGTTCGGCGCAGGCCTTTCCGCGGCGGCCGGTTGACCTCTCGATGAACCTGCCGCCCGAGCCTGATGACCTCGACTTGATCGCCAGGATGCAGGCGGGGGCGGACTACATCATACGCGATGTCGTCTCGCTGTTGCGCTACCAGGGTTTCGGCGGCACCCAGGCCGACAAGGATGCGGCGTCGAGCTGGCTCGGCCGGCGCGCGCTGGTGCCGGCGCAGAGCCGTATCTTCGTGTCGCCTGGCGCGCACCCGGCGTTGCTTGGCATTCTCTCGATCCTCGCAAAGCCCGGCGAGGTCGTGCTGTGCGAGGCCATCACCTATCCGGGGATACGCGCGATCGCCGCGCAACTCGGCATCACGCTGGTCGGCTTGCCGATGGACGATGACGGTGTCGAGCCGCAGGCCTTGACCGATGCGTGCAAAAAGCTGAAGCCGAAGGCGATCTATCTCAATCCGACGCTGCAGAATCCGACGACGCTGACGATTCCAGACTCTCGACGGCGCGACATCGTTGCAATCGCGCGGCGCTACAAGTTGCCGATCGTCGAGGACGATGCCTATGGCTTCATCCCCGAACACGGTCACGGCCACGCGCCGTTTGCCGCGATTGCGCCCGATCTCACCTGGCATGTCGCGGGCCTTGCAAAATGCATCGGCGCGGGACTACGCGCGGCCTATGTCGTGGTCCCCGATACGCGTTCGGCCTGGCCGTTCGCCTCCGCGCTTCGTGCAGCAACAGTCATGGCCTCGCCGCTCACGGTGTCGCTGGTGACGCGCTGGATCGAGGACGGCACCGCAGACACAATCCTGCGGTTCATCCGCACGGAGACGTCTGCGCGGCAGAGATTGGCGGCGGAGATATTGCCGAAAGGTTCCTATCGCGGGGACCTGCTCAGCTTCAACATCTGGGTCCCACTACCCGTGCCATGGACGCGCTCGGCATTCGTCGAGCACATGCGATCGACCGGCGTCGGTGTCGTCGCAAGCGATGCATTCGTCGTCAACGGATCTCCGCCCGAGGCAGTCAGGATATGCCTCGGCGGCCCCGTCAATCGAGCGCAGGTCAGGAGCGCGCTGGAGTATACCGCGCATGCGCTCGCCGAGAGTCCGGCTCTGGCATCGTCGTTTCTGTGACGTCGTTGAAGTCAGCGCAACAAATCTGCCGCGCATAGCCTGAAACAACAAGCGCTGCGATGTGCGATCGTCCGGCCAGCCTGTTCTGGCGCATAGGAAGACGGGCGCTCGTCATCACAGGCGCGAGGGTCCGCAGTCACAATTGAATGAACAGATCGGCCTTCTGCGCATAGCTTGATCAAGAGTGGCTCGCGGGATTTTCGACGCAGCCTCATCGCGTGAGGAGAAAAGTCCTGGCCAGCTCACCGGGTCTTGAGTGCTGCGATCCGCGTCATCACCGAATGTTGGCTGATCGTAGCAGTTTGTTGATGCCGAATACGTCGATCCGACATCCAATCGGCACCGTCGAAACCTAAATCGTTTTTTAGTTGAGAATGGGATGTTCGACCGCCACCTTGAAAGGCGTCGGCGACGCGACGTCTTTGAGCTTGTTCGGGCGGACTACCCACTAGAGGTATTCGGAAACGGAAGAGGTCGGGCCGCGGGTCGCTCCACGCAGCGGCAGATTTTGCTTGGAGGCATGGATGATTGTGCTGTCACGTTCTTTCGTTCGCAAACGCGTGATCTCAATTGCGACGACAGCCTCGGTCGCGGCGACGTCGTTCGTGTTGGCCCAGAATCCCACCAGGGCGTATCACGTTCGCGGGGCCATGCCGGTTCAATATGTGGCCGATCGGCCCGACTATGCCGACGAGCAGCCGTTCCTTTCAGAAAACGATGCCGCCATGAACAAGATGATGGCGGACATGACGATCAAGCCGACCGGCGATGTCGACCGTGATTTCGTCGCGATGATGGTCCCGCACCATCAAGGCGCGATCGATATGGCGAAGGCCGTCCTTCGCTACGGCCATAACGAGCAGCTTCGCCGTCTCGCGCAGGAAATCGTCGTAACTCAGCAGCAGGAGATCGCGGCGATGCGGCTTGCGGTTGGAGAGGAGTTGCCGCCGTCGGTTGCGGCGTCGACACAGCCGGGTGCTGCGCCTGCGCCGCAGCCGGATACGATGCCTGCCATGCACTCACCGGACGCGATGTCTAACCATACAATGCATATGCAATAGGGGACGAAACAATGAGGATGTCGGCTCTTGCATCTCGCCGGAGCATGGGGCGTGGCGAAGACAAAATTCAGCGACGTTACGTGGTGATCGCAGAGGGCGTTCCGGACAAGCCCGGTCACGTCGTGCAGGTGCAATTGAAATAGGCGCGCTGCCGGGTTGCGTAAGGACCAGCAGGGCGGCGCGCGGTTAAGGACCGATTATGGGTATCGTTCGCTTCGCTCTGCGGTTTCCACATACATTCTATGTGGTCGCTGCGCTGATCCTGTTTCTGGGTGCCGTCGTCAGCTACAAGATGCCGACGGACATCTTTCCGGAAATCAACATCCCCGTGGTGACGGTGATCTGGAGCTACACCGGGCTGAGCACGCCCGAGATGGAGCAGCGCGTAACCACCTACAGCCAGTATTCGATCAGCTCCAACGTCAACGGCATCCGGAACATCGAAGCCCAGACCATGGCGGGGCTGTCGGTGCAGAAGATCTACTTCCAGCCCGACGTCAATCTCGACCTCGCGATTTCCCAGATTGTAGCCGCGACCAACTCGATCCGTGCGTTGATGCCGCCGGGGATCCAGCCGCCGGTGGTGGTGCAGTTCAATGCCTCAAGCGTTCCGGTGCTGCAGATCAGCCTGAGTTCCGACACGCTCAGTGAGCAGCAGCTCTACGACTACGGCATCTATCGTATCCGTCAGCAATTGGCGCCGATCCCCGGCATCACGCTGCCGACGCCGGCGGGCGGCAAGTACCGCCAGATCATGGTCGACATCGATCCGGAAAAGCTGCTCGCCAAGGGATTGACGCCGCTCGACGTGGTGAACGCCGTCAACACCCAGAACCTGACATTGCCGGCAGGCACGGCGAAGTTCGGCAAGACGCAATATGCCATCCGCACCAATGCGACGCCGCCGAGCATCGACGACCTCAACAACATTCCGATCAAGGTGGTGAACGGCGCGACGGTGTTCGTCAAGGATGTCGGACAGGTGCATGACGGTTGGCTGGTGCAGCAGAACGTCGTGCGGCAGAACGGCCGGCGCTCGGTGCTGCTCAGCATCATCAAGAACGGCAATGCCTCCACGCTCTCCGTGGTCAATGCCGTGCACCAGGCGTTGCAGACCGCGCGCGCCGCGGCACCTCAGGGTATGCAGATCAATGAACTGTTCGATCAGTCGGTGTTCGTGAAGGAGTCGGTCACGGGCGTGCTGCGCGAGGGCGCGATCGCCGCGGCGCTGACGGCGCTGATGATCCTGCTGTTCCTTGGATCGTGGCGCTCGACCGTGGTGGTCATGATCTCGATCCCGCTCTCGATCCTGGCTTCGCTGATCGTGCTTTATTTCCTCGGCGAAACGTTGAACACGATGACGCTCGGCGGGCTGGCGCTCGCGGTCGGCATTCTCGTGGACGACTCGACGGTCACGATCGAGAACACCCATCGGCTGCTTACCGAGGAGGGGATGCCGCTGCCGCAGGCGACGCTGTACGGCGCCGCAGGCATTGCCGTGCCGACCTTGGTCTCGACGCTTGCGATTAGCTGCGTCTTCACCTCCGTGGTGTTCCTTGACGGGCCGGCAAAATACCTGTTCACGCCGCTCGGCCTTGCCGTCGTGTTTGCGATGCTGGCTTCCTACGGTCTTTCCCGAACCCTGACGCCGATCATGATCGGCCTGCTGCTGAAGGGCGAACATCACGCCGCGCCGGGAGTGGCGGCGGCCGGCTTGTTCGCC
>NZ_PSRR01000271.1 GCF_004296405.1 Bradyrhizobium sp. Leo170 | reverse complement strand
TGAGACCGACAAGCGTGGGCACGCTGCGGCTCGGCAGCACGCGATCATAGACTTCCAGCATGAACAGCGAGCCGGTCAGGCTGAGCAGGTTGATCAGTCCGCTGAACATCGCGATCGCGATCAGCGCGGCGCGGCAGGATGCAAGAGCCATGTGCAAGTCCGATTCCGCGCCAGGTGCGGCAGGACGGTTTGCTTGCGCGATTGACATCACGGGGAGTTGCTCCGCAGATTGTAGGTGAGCGGCCACTGTTTGACAGCGATGTGTCGGACCACGCTTGAATGCATGAATGCGGAGGTGACGGGGGAGCCGCACCTCCGCAGTCAAGTCTCGGTGATGGGCGGGCAGAGCCCGCCCATCTTGATCGCCGTCAGACCAGATACTGGTGGATCAACTGCAGTTGACCACCCTCGACCTGTTCGCCGCCGACCGCGAAGTGGGCCTGGGTATCGATCAGGTAGACGTTCTCACCGGCGTTGCCGAGGATGTGCGAGACGTCGATGACGCCGGACGATTCCTCGTCCTGGGTCAGGAAGTTCGCACCGCCCGAAGTGAAGCGGCTAGGGTCATGCTCGGCGAGCTGCGTCAGCTTGTCGGTCGCCGGATCGTACTGCCAGACCTTGCCGAGATGCGCATTGTTGCCGACGTCCTCGCAGAGAACGATCTTGCCGTTGGCATCGACGGTCATGTTATCGAACATCTGCTGGCCTTCAGTGCCGTTCAGCAGCAGCTTGATGGTGCCGCCCGCGGCCGGGTTGCTGGAATCGTTGAAATCCAGTGCCCACAGCCGGCTCGGCGCATTGAAGGCGTCCGTCGTCACGAAGTAGAAGCGGTTCGGATTGAGCGTGTCCCAGGCGCCGTCTTCCGGACGAAGGAAGCTGGTGACGCCGGCAGCCTCGCTCGCCGCATCGATCTCGGCACCTGTCATGCCGCTGACGTCGCCGAGATCGATCATCGAGAAGGTCGACTTCTCGTCCGTCCCGAGCGGGGAGGCGGTGTTCGGTTCGTTGTTGTTCAACGTGCCTTCGAACTCGTTAACGTGAATGCCGAAGAAATGGCCGCCGGTCAGGCCGGCCTTCTCGACGGCGTTACCGGTCGCCTTCTTGTCGCCGGCATAGAAATAGACTTGGCCGTTCTGTCCATCGTCCAGCGCCGCGACCACGGTCTTGTCGCCGGTATGCGCGCTGGCGACCACGTTCTCGAAGGCCATATTGCCGAGCCCGGCGAGTTCGTAGCTATTGCCGTCCTGCGCGCCGCCCACGATATGGGCGAATGCCCGCCCTTCGACACCAGACTCTTCACCGTTGAGATAGATCCTGCCGCCGTTGAAGCCGAGACCGGTTTCCGCGCTGTAGAACGCGCCCTGATCGGCAAGGTCGGCGGAGCAGAAGCGGTTGAACGACACCGGGCTGTTGCTGGCGTTGTGGTCGACATAGCTGTTGGTCGTCGCGTCGTAGAGCCAGACGTCGTGGATGAGGTCCTTGCCCGACACCGCCTGCAGCGTGGTCTTGTCGAACACCCATTCCGAGATGAACGCGCCTGTGGCGCCATGAGCGCGCGCAACGCCCAGGTTTCCGCCGAGTTCGTGGTTCATCAGCACGGTGAAGGTCCCGTCGCCATTGTCGAATGCGCCAAGGCCGTCGGGAATACCGGCCATCTTGTAGCCGCCCACGCTGTCACCCGCCGTCAGCAGTGACTGAGTGTAGACATGGGAATCGCTGCTGAGGAGGTAGGGCGTCTGTGAGCTTGACGGACCCTTGACCTCATCTGCGATGATGAACTGTTCGGAGTGAAGGTTCGAAATGCGCGTATTCTCGATGACGAGCTTGTCGCCATTGCCGAAGCTGATCTGAACGTCGTGACCGACCTGTCGGGCGGAGTCGATCAGCGCCTGAAAAGAGGCGACCTGGAAGTCACGGATATCGATGCGGTCGCCGCGATCGAGATGCTCGATCGTGTCGACGCCCATGCCCTTGCGGAACAGAAATTTGTCGTTGCCGTCATCGCCGCTGAGTTCGTCCCGACCGGCGCCGCCCAGCAGCAGATCCCGTCCGGGGCCGCCGAACAGGCGGTCGTTGCCTTCGCCACCGATCAGAGCATCGTTGCCCCTTCCACCGAACAGCGTGTCGTTGCCTTTGCCTCCATCGATCAGATCGTCGCCCCGAAGGCCGAAGATGATGTCATTGCGGTCCGACCCGAAAAGATCGTCGTCGCTGGTCGTTCCGAACAGCTTCTTGCCGAACGGACCGCCGTGGTGATGTGTGTGATGGTGTTGATGACGTCCTGACATTGCTTTCCCCTGGATAATGGATCGTAGCCCGGTCCGTTAACCAAGCGGCCGTGACGGTCGCGCGACATCGGGATGAAGTTGCAATCGTTGCGGCGAAGAGTTCACTCATCCGCGGCGGATCGTGCCAGTTTTCGCTGGAAATTGAGCTGGTTCGAATTGCGTGACAAAGAGTCGCGGAGTGCTGACGTCTTGTGGAAAAGTTGGCAATTCGGTCGGCTCTTGCGACGCTGCCGGCCCGTCCGGTCCGGTTGGATGCGTCGCACAAGGCGCGCGGAGAGGCACTGGCGCTGATCTCGCGGCCGGCTTATCGTTATGCAATGCGATTGAAATCAAGCATCTGGGTGTCCGCATATCTGCGGCGCTGCCAGAAGGAAGGCGTGTTCGGTGCGGTGCGCCGGCGCGGTGCGGAGGAGGCGGGGGCGGTGTTCGTCAAGGTGGCGTTGCTCGACGGCAACGCCATGCTTTACACGCCCGCGCCGCAGACAGCCTATGAAGACAGCCGGCCGTTCGACCGCATCTTCGTGCCGATGACGCAAGAGCCGGTGCCGGAATCATCGGTGGAGCAACGGCTTGCCAAGGAAATCCGCTTCGATCCCGATGCCTGGGTCGTCGAGACCGAGGACAAGGCCGGGCGGCACTTTCTGGACCTGGCGAAGGGTTAGCGTCCGGAGCTCTGCGAGCGGATCGCGGGCGCATCACCCGGCTGACCGGTCGGCCGCCTCTCAGCGGATGTGGAGCGCGCGCGATGGCGCTCGTCATCGTAGAGCGAGGGGCGATATTTGGCACGCGCGACCGCCATGGTCGAGCCTCGCCACGCCGCCAGCATGATGAGCGCCGTCCGTTCGCTCAGCCGATCGTACATGCGCGACAGGCGAAACACGTAGTGCACCGATGAACCCAACGCCGGATTGAGGAACATCAGCACCCGCTGGAACACCGGGCTCGGCATGTTCAGCGCTCTCGCCGCGCAGGCCAGCGGCTCGCCGCTGGGATCGTTCACCACCTGCTCGGCAATGCGCGACGGCAGGATCAGCGCTTCGCCGACTTCGCGCGCGAAATTCTCGATGTCTTCGGCGAAGGCCGCCATTTCAAGGATCTCGATGGCGCGCGCGGCGCGCGGCGCAGGAATCCGCGCCGACGCCTTGAGCGGCGTCTGCACAATGTTCTGCAGGATCTGGACCCGCTCGCTGGCCGTCGCGGCAAAGAACATGTCGGTGATCTCTGCGGCATCGTTGGGCCGCATTGCAAGGCTCGCTGCCATCCGAAGCTGCGCCTCGGTCGGGGGGGTGACCGATAGTGGCTGTGACGGCGGCGCCGCGATTTCAGCAGCGGCCGGCAGCGGCTGGTCCGGGTCGGTGCGCCGCAGGCTGAGCTTGCCGAGAAGCTCCTCCGGCGTTGCCGGATAGACCGAGAGCCGCGCCCGCACCGCCGCACGCGTCGCATCGTCCACCTGGTCGATCAGGCGCGAGGCCAGTTCGACGAATTGCCGCTCTTCATCGGCGGAATGAACCTTGGCCTGCACATAGAGGTCGGTGAGCACGCGCAGCAGCGTCGGGCGAATGTCGACGCCCTCGCGACGTGACAGGGTCATCAGCCCATCGAGGCCTGGAATGACTGGAGCTGCGCTCATGGGAAGGCGTACGCGACTTTCGAAAATGCGCAAAACGTTCGGACGCCAGCCTATGTCGGCGGCTTTAAGAGCCGGTTAAGGAAAACGAGCCGTGAAGGCATCCGTTAAAATGTGAACTATCTGACGGAAGCGATCTGGCGAATAAGGCACACTCGCCACATCGGTAACCGACCGGCGGCTCCGATTAAGAGGTCATTAACCACGTGCGGTTCTTAATCCGGACGTCGCCTCGCAAATCATCACCGCGCGGCAGGCAGAGAGAACAGAAATGGGCACCATCATTGAGTTTCCGGCGGATGCGGCATCGCGGCGGCCGGGCGCGGTCATGGGTGGCGCTGCAAGCGATGGCATGGGGACTGTTCTGATCCTTCCCGTTATCCGGATTGAGCGCGTAACCGAGCAGAGCGACGGTGGACG
The DNA here is from genome assembly GCF_004296405.1 of Bradyrhizobium sp. Leo170. Classification (GTDB taxonomy): domain Bacteria; phylum Pseudomonadota; class Alphaproteobacteria; order Rhizobiales; family Xanthobacteraceae; genus Bradyrhizobium. The sequence goes on along the minus strand of NZ_PSRR01000271.1, from coordinate 7,368 downwards.
CGGGCCGGCAGAAGGTACAGCGCCTCGTCGCCGTCGCCGTCGGCGCACCTGACGATTGGACGTTTGAAATGCGGGAGGGGTATCTTCCGAGCCGGAGTACCGGAAGCCGGCGCCCACGCGCGGTGTTGGCGCTGCTGCTGATCGGCGCGGCGCTCGGCGGCTGCAGCGGCGGCGATTTCGGCCGCACGCGTGCCGACTTCCGTAACGACGACATGCACCGCTGGCTCGGCGCGGAAGCGACCGGCAGCATCGGCATGAGACCGTCGCAGTTCCAGCTTACCGAAAACGAGCGCCAGCTCCGCGATCTCGCCTATCCCCTGATCGAGCCGCCGCATTCGCGGCCGGCCTGGAAGAGCGTGTTCGGCGACTATCAGCCGTTGCCCTCGCCATGGCGGCAGAAGGTAGTGTTCGACCGCACCGCTTACGGACGGGCGCTGATCGACGAGCCGCACCGCGCGCACACCTCCCGCTACATGCAACTGATCGACGACGTGCGCGACGACATCACACGCTTCGAGCCGTTCTTTGCGACCGCCTGGCGCGTCATCGAGCTCGACCGCAAGCGCAATGCCAGCCTCGGCATGGTGTCGGACCTGTCGCCGCGGGAGCGGGCGGACGCGATTGCCCGGATGGAAGAGAACACGCTGATCGTGCAATGGGTCCAGCAATGCCTGGAGCGGCGGATTTCGTCCTACCGCTGGGCGCTGGAGCGGTTGGTGATCCAGGCGCCCGACAACGTCGCGGCCGATGCCGATCGCCTGATCGGCGAGCTCGCCGTGCTGACCGCCAATCCGCCGGTCGCCGCGCAGCCGCCGGTGATCGGGCACGCCACGGTCGTCAAGGGCTAGCGTTTCGAAGGCCGTGCCGCGGGCGCAGGGGCGGGGAGCGGGATTTCGGCCTGCTTGGGCGCCGGCGGCTCGGTCTGCACCTTGCAGCTTGCGGCCGCGAGCGAGGCCTGTGCCTGCGGCATCAGGCCGGGCTCGGCCGCCAGCGCCTTCAACAGGATCAGGCCGGTCGTGGTCGGGGAATCGATGATCAGCCGGTCGGCGGCGGTGATGTCTTCGTCCTCCGGCAGCTCGTTGTGCTGCGCCTCGGTCATCAAATCGAGCTCGATCACCTTCTTGCCGGCGGAGCGGTCGTTGATGGCGTAATAGGCGAGCTCGTTACGGGTGTAGAACGACACCGAGGTATAGGCCTGGCTCACCGGCACCGTGAGCTTGATCGGCCCGGTCGAGAGATCGTAGCGGCAGATCGCCATCGCGAATGCCGGGTCCATGAACGGCATCAGCGAATTGCCGGGATCCGCTGATGGCAGTGCCGTGACCGCGTTGAGCTGCGTGATCGGCGTCAGCCGCGAATAGGCGTCCTGCGAAGCGATCCGCGGCAAGGCGAGCACGCTGACGAGATGCACCACGCCGCCCAGCAGCACGCCAGCGATAATCGTGAAGGCGAGGCGGATCATGGGCAGCCCACCGTCGAGATCATCGGCATCGGCGCATCGCGCTGGGTCCGCGTCGCCACCCCGACCGGCGTGTCGTAGAGCCGCAGCATCAGCGCGTAACGCTCGATGCCGCCCGTCGGCAGCCAGTTGCCGGCCCGCGAGCGGGAGGCGATGCGGATCTCGAACGTACCATCGGAGCCGCGGATGATCTCCTGGCTGGTGAAGCCGTAGCGCTGCAGCGAATTCGCCACCAGACGGCCTTTGCTGTCGAACAGCGTCAGCGTCCAGAACCGCGCCGGCGGGGTGACGCCGCTGACGACGACGTCGCAACGTCCGTCGAGCGGCTTCTTCTTGTCATCGGTGGTGGCGGTGAAGCCGATGCCGTCGCCGGTGCCGACCGGCAATTCGCCGGAGCGGGCGATGGTCGCACGGTTGTAGGGATCGATGTCGGATGTGCCGTTTCTCGGCCGCGCGGTCCAGGCGCCGATCTTCAGCGTCCCGATATTGGTGCCGCGCGTCGCGGCCACATAGGTCGAGCCGAGCCCGATCCCGGCAGCAACGATCAGCGCGAGCAAGGTGATGAGGATCAGCCGCACGGCCCTACAGCTCCGAAGCGATCACCGGCATCAGTTTTTTCGCGGCGTCGGTGCCGCCGCCTGGTCGCCGGCCGCCGTGACGTAATTCTCGGGGAAGGCCAGTGCGCTGGATGACGGCTTGTCCGATTTCGCCGGCGCGTTGGACGACGTTTTGCCCAAGGTCCTGGCGGCGTCGTCGAGCATTTTCTCGACCCGCACCAGGATATCGGCGCCGCGCTTGGTCAGCACCGGCGGCGGACCGGGCTTGGTCTCGAGTATCTTGGGCGCGGCGTTCGCGGCAGCGTTCGCCTGCGTCGCCGGCTCCTTCGGCAGTTTCTGGCCCATGCCGACGCCGGGAATTTCCCGCACTTCGACGCCTTGATGCGCGGCGACCATGATGTCGTGCCAGGTCTGCGCCGGCAGCGAGCCGCCGGTCATGCGGTTGGTCGGCGAATAGTCGTCATTGCCGTACCAGACCGCGCAGGTGAAGTTGCCGGTATACCCGACGAACCAGGCGTCACGATAAGCGTTGGTGGTGCCGGTCTTGCCGGCGGTCGGAATGCCGTCGAGCGCCGCGCGGCGCGCGGTGCCTTCGCTCACCACATGGCTCATCATCCCCGCCATGTCGGCAGCAACGGAGGCCGGGATCGCCTGCCGCGGCTGCGGCCCGTCGCGGTCCCAGCGCCATACCAGGTCGCCGGCGCCGGTGCGGACTTCCAGCACCGCATGCGGCGTGACGGACCGGCCCCTGTTCGGGAACGTCGCGTAGGCAACCGCATGCTCGACCACGGTGACTTCGTCGGAGCCGATCGGCAGCGATGGCGTATCGGGCAGCGGCGCCTTGAGGCCGAAACGGCGCGCCACTTCGACGATCTTGGCGCGGCCGGCTTTCGGGCCTTCCTTGCCGCCGAGTGCGATCGAGAGTTTCACCGGCACGACGTTGATCGAGCGCGTGATCGCCTGCGTCAGCGTCACCGAACCGGAATAAGAGTGGCCATAGTTCTGCGGGCACCAATTGCCGATGCACACGGGCCCGTCGACGATCTTCGAGTTCGGCGTGAACCCGTTCAGGAGCGCCGTGGTGTAGACATAAGGCTTGAACGACGAGCCGGGCTGCCGGTACGCGTCGGTCGCGCGGTTGAACTGGCTGGCGCCATAGTCGCGCCCGCCGACCATCGCGCGCACGCCGCCGTCGAGATCGGACACCACGGTTGCCGCCTGGGTCGCGTGATAGTCGCGGCCGAACTGGCGGAGCTGGTTCTCGACCGCTTCCTCGGCGGCGCGCTGCACGTTCATGTCGATGGCGGTGCGGACCACGAAGACGCGCTCGGTATAGGATTTCGGGAAGGTGTCGACCAGCCGGCGCATCTCGTCGAACGCCCAGTCGAGATAGTAGTTCGGCGAATTCTCGTCGCGCCGGTCGACCGCGACCGCGGGATTGCGGCGGGCGCCGAACACCTGGCCCTCGGTCATGAAGCCGGCGTCGACGAGGTTGTCGAGCACGACGTTGGCGCGGGCGCGCGCCGCCGGCAGGTTGATGTGCGGCGCGTATTTGGTCGGCGCCTTGAACAGGCCGGCAAGCATCGCGGCTTCCGCCAGATTGACGTCGCGCGCCGACTTGTTGAAGTAGAAATGCGCGGCGCCATCGACGCCGAAGGTGCCGCCGCCCATATAGGCGCGGTCGAGATAGAGCTTGAGGATCTCGTTCTTGCTGAGGCGGTGCTCGAGCCAGATCGCCAGGAATGCTTCCTTGATCTTGCGCTCGATGGTGCGCTCATTGTTCAGGAACAGGTTCTTGGCAAGCTGCTGCGTGATCGAGGAGCCGCCCTGGCGCACGCCGCCGGCCTGCGCGTTGGTGACGAGGGCGCGTGCGGTGCCGGCGATGTCGATGCCGAAATGGTCGTAGAAGCGCCGGTCTTCGGTGGCGAGGGTGGCTTTGATCAGGACGTCGGGAAAGTCTTCCAGCGGGATCGAGTCGTTATGCTTGATGCCGCGGCTGCCGATCGGATTGCCGTAACGGTCGAGGAAGGTCACCGCGAGATCGGACTTCTTCAGCCAGTCGTCATCGGCGGTTTCGCGGAACGCCGGGATCGCAAGCGCCAGCAGCACGACCATGCCGCCGAGCCCCATGGTCGCGGCTTCCGACAGCGGCTCGATGAACACCCAGCGCTTCCAGCGGCCGACATAGAAGTTGTCCATGAAGGTGGAATAGCGCTCATAAAGCTCACGCAGGCCCCTGCCGGAGGAGAACAGCGTGGAGTCGATGCGCGCATCCAGGTCCAGAAAGAAGTTCCGGAGCTTGGTCGTCCACTGCGGCGGTAGGATCTGGCGCACCGGGGCCCTTGCTCGGTTAGAAACCGCTCGCGTGCCCATCCATTTGGGCACCGGTCGAGCGTCTTGATTCCATGTTGCGGCAAACCCAAGGCGCTGCTCGCGCCAGTTGGGAGACTCGGTTATCGTTTCTATCCGAGCGGAGGCTATAAACCAATGGTGTTGCTTGCGATTTTAATGTCAGGCTGAACCTGTTTGTGAACTCGTTCGCGCGCCCGCAGATGGGCCCGCTTGCGTGCCTGCCACTACCGCCCCTAGATGGGTTGTGAACCGACTTAAACCAAATTCTTCGATTTCCATGACCGCACCGCCCAAGCGCGCCTCCGCCCAAGAGGGATTTTTCTGGAAAACCAAGACGTTGGAGCAAATGTCCAACGTCGAATGGGAAAGCCTGTGCGACGGCTGCGGGCGCTGCTGCCTGGAGAAGCTCGAGGACGAGGACACCGGAAAGATCTACTTCACCCACGTCTCCTGCAAACTGCTGGATGCCGGGCTCTGCGCCTGCAAGGACTATCAGAACCGGTCCGACAAGGTTCCGGACTGCGTCCGCCTGACGCCCGAGAACGTCCGTACCCTCAATTGGCTGCCGCCGAGCTGCGGCTACAAGCTGGTCGCGGAGGGCCGCGATCTCTATTGGTGGCACCCGTTGATTTCCGGCGACCCGAACACCGTGCACGAGGCGGGTGTCTCCGTGCGCGGCCGGGTGCAGGGCACCGAGGACGAGATCCCCGACGCCGAGCTCGAGGACCACATCGTGCGGTGGCCGGCGCTGCTGCCGAAGCGGGCGCGGCTGAAAAACCGGCCGAAATCGTAACGTCTTGTCCAAGCGCGAAAATCACATCATTGGGATGACGCGGCCTCGGAATGCGCCTATGCGCTGAGCCGCCTGCCTCAACAGGAATTTGCTGCCTACATTGCAGTTCATAGAACGATTCCATTGTGGCGTTGCGCCGCAGCGAGACTTGCGCCTGAGATGAACAAGTTTGAACGGCAGAGCAGCGATCCTGCCGACCGACGGGCATTGCCTGCAGACGTAGCCGAAGAGCTGTCCCGCCTGCCGACCGAGGTGATCGACCTCACCGACGCGCCACCGCTGGCGCCGCCGGCTCCGCTTGCCCCTGACGAAGTCCGCACCATCGTGATCAGCCTGATGCTGACGATGTTTTTGGCGGCGCTCGACCAGACCATTGTGGCGACCGCGCTGCCGACCATCGGCCGCCAGTTCCAGGACGTCTCCAACCTGTCCTGGGTGATTACGGCCTATCTGCTGGCATCGACCGCGGTTGCGCCGGTATTCGGCACGCTGAGCGACATCTATGGCCGGCGCGCCATGATCATCACCTCGCTCAGCCTGTTCATCGTCGGCTCGATCCTGTGCGCGATCGCCCCCAACATGCCGGTATTGATCCTGGCGCGCGGCCTGCAGGGGCTTGGCGGCGGCGGCATCCTGCCTGTCGTGCAGACCGTCATCTCCGACGTGGTCAGCCCGCGCGAGCGTGGCCAATACCAAGCCTATTTCAGCGGCGTCTGGATGGCCGGCGGCATCGCGGGGCCGGTGATCGGCGGCGCGTTCGCCGAGCATCTGCACTGGTCGATGATCTTCTGGATCAACCTGCCGCTGTCGTTTGCCGCACTCGCGCTGCTGTTGCCGAGGATGGGCAAGATCCCGGTGTTCCACCGCAAGCGCAAGGTCGACTGGCTTGGCGGCATCCTCCTGATGGCCTCCGCCGTCATGGTCACGCTGGTGCTGACCTGGGGCGGCAGCCGGTTTGCCTGGCTGTCGCCAGTGATCATGGCGATGGTCGGCGCGTCGTTTGTGCTCGCCGCCAGCTTCGTGTGGCACGCGGGCAGGGCGGACGAGCCGTTCCTGCCGCTGTCGCTCCTGAGCGGAACCGTCGTTCCTTTCGCGATCGTCGCAGGCAGTTGCGCGCTCGGCGCGATCGTCGGGCTGACAGTGCACCTGCCGCTCTATTATGAGGTGGTCTATCACCTCAGCGCCAGCGAGGCCGGCCTGGCGCTGATCCCGCTTGCCGCGGTCTCGACCTGCGGCGCGGCGATCGCCGGCCGGACCATGGTGCGTGCCAAGCATTACAAGCGCGTGGCGGTCGTCGGCACCTCGGTCGCCGCCCTCTGCGGCGCGGCGATGGCGATGACCACGCTGCCGCTGTGGGGGCTGCTCACGCTGATGTCGGTCTTCGCGCTCGGCCTCGGCACGACGTTTCCGGTCAGCGTGGTTTCGCTGCAGAATGCGGTGGCGCGCTCGCAGGTCGGCACCGTGACCGGTGCAATGAATTTCTTCCGCGCGCTGATGGCCTCGTTCGCGGTGGCGGCGTTCGCCGCGATCCTGCTGATGGCGCTCGGCGCCGACATCTCGCTCGCCGGCGAACATCATGGAGCGGTGAGCTCGATTCCGGTCGCCGACATGACCACCGCCTTCCGCTTCGTCTTCGGCGCCGCCGCCGTGCTGCTCGCAACTGCGGCGCTGTGCATCACCATCATGGAAGAACGGCCGCTCGCAGGCCCGACCACGCGCCAGGTGGAAGTGGCGGAGTAGGGCGGATCGAGCGGTTCGATTTGTAGGATGGGCAAAGCGACAGCGTGCCCACCGTCAAGCGCTCCGCTCGCGATGGTGGGCACGCTTCCGCCGGAGCTCGTTTGAGCCGCGGTGCATGAAGTTGCTTTGCCCACCCTGCAGGTCCCGCCTTGTGTCACAGGCTCCCTCTCCGTGGTCATTGCGAGCGCCGCGAAGCAATCCATGCCTCCACTTGCGGCGCGATGGATTGCTTCGCTGCGCTCGCAATGACGGTGAGAGTTCTGATTCAAATGTCAAACAGCTCTCCGCTGTCATCGTCCGGCTTGACCGGACGATCCAGTATTCCAGAGGCAGCGGTGCTTGAGCCGAGAGGCCGCCGGGTACTGGATGCCCCGCCTTCGCGGGGCATGACGATAGAGTATGATGACGGGATATGAGTCCGCATTCTCGCGGCGCGTTGCGTCCGAGCTTTGCGTCACTTTCCACCC
>NZ_PSRR01000270.1 GCF_004296405.1 Bradyrhizobium sp. Leo170 | reverse complement strand
AGCCGCATTCGGAGGGGTGGGATTTTTCGCTTTCACCTCGCCCTGGCTCTGGTCGGCGACGCACCCCGCCCGCGATGTCGCCGACGGGGGTCCAGCCAACCTCGAAAACGGCAAGCTCATGTTCATCGCGGGCGATTGCGCGACCTGTCACGCAACGACGAATCAGAAGGATCATCTGAAGCTGGGCGGCGGGCGGGCGTTCGACACCGCGTTCGGCCGGTTCTACATGCCGAATATCTCGCCCGACCCGAAGGATGGCATCGGCAACTGGACGCTGGCCCAGTTCACCAAGGCGGTGCGCGAAGGTGTCGGCCCTGCCGACGTGATGCCGGACGGGAAGAATCTCTATCCTGCCTTCCCCTACACCTCGTACCAGCGCATGAGCGCCAACGATGTGCGCGACATGTTCGCCTACATCAAGACGCTCGAGCCCTTGCCCGGCAAAGTGCCCGACCACGACTTGAAATTCCCCTACAGCCTGCGCCGAGGCATCGGCGTGTGGCGCTTGGCGTTCCTCGACGGTCGGCCGATCGAGAATCAGTCTGTCGCCACCAAGCCCGCCACCAACGCAAGTGCGCAGCATGAGCTGGTTGCGCGCGGGCGCTATCTGGTCGAGGCTGCCGGGCACTGCGCCGAGTGCCACTCTCCCCGTGCCTTCACCGGCGCGATCAAGGCCGGCATGCATTACGGCGGCGGCCCCACGCCTGATGGCAAGGGATATTTTCCGAACATCAGCCAGGACGAGACCGGCATCAAGTTCTGGGCCGCGAATTCCGTCGTCAACTACCTCAAGTCTGGCATCAGTCCACTCAACAAGACAGCGGGTGGCGACATGGCGGAGGTGATCGCGAACACGTCGCAGCTGCCGATCAATGAACTGCGGGCGATGGCGGCCTATCTGAAGACCGCGCCGGGTGTCGACAAGCCGGCGCCGGGCCAGCCCGAACCGAACTTGACTCCGCAGATCGTCATGATCCCGCTGCAGCAACATAACGTGGTGCTGCCGATCTCGGATGCCACGGCTGTCGGCAAGGCGGATTCGGTCTATGTCGTGAATACCAAGCCGTTCCACCTGGACGAGGCGGGCTTTGGCACCAAGGGGGGAGAGGCCGGAAAGCTGCTGGCCACAGCCCGCCTGAAGGTTCTTGAGCGCAAGAACAACCTGCTGAAGGTGAAGCTGGAGGGATGGCAGGTCGACGGCGTGCAGTCGGCGATCTTCGGCATGCAGGGCCAGCGGATGATGGTCGGTGTGCTCGACGAGGCCGCGATCGAGAAGTTGGAGCGCGGCCAGAAGGTGGCGTCTCAGTCGGGCCCGGCCTGGTCTCCCGTGAGCCTGACCGTCTGGATCGACAACACCGGGCTCAATACCGGTCTCGCCGATATGTGGAGCTACTCGTCCAGTCTGTACAACAGCTCATGCGGCACCTGCCACTCTCTGCCTGAGCCGCATCACTATCTGGCCAACCAGTGGATCGGTAATCTCGGTGCGATGCGTCGCTATACGTCGCTGACCACGGATCAGTACCGGTTGCTGCTCGGATATTTGCAGAACCACGCGCAGGACGTACACGCTGCAGAGGCCTCGGCGAAATGAGCGTGCTTCGTTCGCAGAACGTCCCCCGGTCACACACGGTCACGGCGGGCGTGGTCAATCAAGGCGATCTGCTCGGCCAGGCCATGGTGGCGGATTGGTTCAGTCGGCTCATCCTGCGTCCCTTGGACAAGGAGGCTGTATTGGCCAATCGCTTCGAGGACATGCTCGAGTTCATCGCGGATCTCGGCGATGAGCTGGGCATGGAAGCGGCGGCCCAGGCGATCATGGCGTTCTTGCGCGAGCATGCGCCGGAAGAGATCGAGAAGCGTCTCGGGCACGTCTACGTCGTGCTTTTCGAAGGCATTTCCGGGCCGGAGGCGGTGTCTTTGTACGAGCGCTCCTATGCCGGGGAAACCCGACGCCAGTTCCAGACACCGCTCGTCGAAATACTCTCCGTCCTCCGGGAGCTCGATGCATCCGTTGGCGCGGAGTGCCGCGAGCCCCCCGATCATCTGGCGATCGAGTTGGGCATCCTGGCCGAAGCCTTGCGGCAGGGCAACCACGCGCTCAGCCGTCATATGGCCAGGCGCCTGTCAAGGTGGGTCCCGGCAGTGAAGCATGCCGTGTCCCGGACGACACGTTCTGAATTCTACGGCGCTGTGTTCGCGCTGATCGACGCTTTCGTGTCCGGCCTTGCCTCGTCCCTCGGCGGGGATTGGGCGGAAGCCGAAGATTATTATTAGGAGACCGCGATGTCTGAGGTTCTTTCCTTCACTGCAAACACCGGCGTCAGCCGCCGTTCCTTCCTTAAGAGCTCCGCTCTGTTCGCTGCCCTCGGCGCCTCGGGAGGCTCCCTGCTGAGCCGCGGTGCGGCGGCTGAGCCGTCAAGCAAGACGATCCTGTCGGCGTCTCACTGGGGTGTGTTCCGGGGACATGTTGCCCATGGCCAGCTCGAGAAAGTGATCCCCTGGGAAGGTGATCCGCATCCCAACGTCATGCTGCAGGGCATGATGAATTCGATCTATTCCCCGAGCCGTATCAAATATCCGATGGTGCGGCGGGCGTGGCTCGAACAAGGCCCGGGCGCCGATCCCGCTGGGCGTGGCACGGGCGATTTCGTCCGGGTGAGTTGGGACAAGGCGCTCGATCTCGTTGCCGGCGAGCTTGACCGTGTGCGCACGAAGTATGGGCACAGCGCGATCTATGGCGGATCCTACGGGTGGAAGAGCGTAGGGAAGGTTCACAGCTGCCGCGTGCTGCTGTGGCGGCTGCTGAAGATGGGTGGCGGCTTCACCGGTTCAATCGGCAATTACTCGAACGGCGCCGCGTCGGTCATCCTGCCCCACGTCATCGGCTCGGTGGGCGTGGTCAATCAATGCTCCACATGGTCGAATGTCGCGAAGAACTCGAAGATCCTGGTGCTTTGGGGCAGCAACCCCATGATCACCAGCCAGATCGGCTGGATCGTGCCGGATCATGGCGTGTTCCAGGGACTGGAAGAGGTCAAGAAGGCCGGCGTCCGGGTCGTCTGCATCGACCCGATCCGCACGGAAACCTGTCAGTACCTCAATGGCGAGTGGATCGCGCCACGGCCGCAGACCGATGTCGCGATGATGCTCGGCATGGCCCATACGCTGTATGTGGAGGGCCTGCACGACAAGGACTTCATGAAAAAATACACGTCGGGCTTCGAGAAGTTCCTGCCCTATCTGCTGCGACAGACGGACGGCACGCCAAAAACGGCGGACTGGGCGTCCGCGATCTGCGGCATCGATGCGGCGACAATCAAGGATTTGGCACGCAGCTTCGCCAAGAACCGCACCATGATGGCCCTGGGCTGGTCGACGCAGCGGCAGCATCATGGCGAGCAGCCGCCATGGATGTTCGTGACGCTGGCGGCCATGCTCGGGCAGATCGGTCTGCCGGGCGGCGGCTTCGGGCTCGCCTATCACTACAGCGCCGGCAATCCAACCCATACTGCGCCGAGCCTGCCGGGCATGACGGACAGCCCCGCGAGCTCACCTGTGAATCTGCCTCCCGGTTGTTCCCGCGGTTCCACGAGCTCCTACTGCCTCGGCGGGGCGGCCTCGTCGATTCCGGTCTCCCGGGTGGTCGACATGCTGCTCAATCCGGGCAAGACGATCCAGTTCAACGGCTCGAAAGTCACGTATCCGGACATCAAGCTTGCCTATTGGGCGGGCGGCAATCCGTTCATGCATCATCAAAACCGCAACGAGATGGTCAAAGCGTGGAAGAAGATCGAGACGTTCATCGTCCATGACTTCCAATGGACGCCGACGGCGCGCTTCGCGGATATCGTGTTGCCGGTCACCACGTCGTACGAACGCAACGACATCGAGCAAGTCGGCGATTACGCGCTCAGCCACATCGTGCCGATGAAGAAGCTGATCGAGCCGATGTACGAGGCGCGCAGCGACTACGACATCTTCGCCGACCTCGCCGACCGCATCGGCAAGCGGTACGACTACACGGAAGGTCTGACGGAAATGGACTGGATCCGGAATTTCTATGAGTCAGCTCGCCTGGAAGCCCGGGCGAAGGGCATGGAGATGCCGGTCTTCGACGTGTTCTGGAATCACAACGAGCCATTGGCCTTTCCGCTGAAGGAGGCGCAGAAGGACTACGTCCAATACGCCGACTTCCGCGCGGATCCGCTGCTGAACGCGTTGGGCACACAGTCGGGCAAGATCGAGATCTTCTCGAACAATATCGCGAAGATGGGTTACGACGACTGCCCGCCCCACCCGACGTGGATGGAGCCGGTCGAGCGTCTGGATGGGCCGACGACGAAGTATCCGCTGCACATAGCCTCGAATCATCCGATCTACCGCCTGCACTCGCAGCTTTGCGGCACCAGCCTGCGCGAGACATACGCGGTGTCGGGGCGCGAACCCTGCTGGATGAGCCCGAAGGATGCCGCCGCGCGCGGCCTGAAGGACGGCGATGTGGCGCGTGCGTTTAACGACCGCGGACAGATCCTGGTCGGGATCAAGGTCACCGATGAGATCCGGCCTGGCGTGATCCGTATCAGCGAAGGTGGCTGGTACGATCCGGTTGACCCGCGCGAACCCGGCACCCTCTGCCGCTATGGCGATGTCAATGTGCTCACCGTGAGCGAGGCGACATCGAAACTGGCTCAAGCCACCAGTGCTCAGACGGCGGTGGTCGAAGTCGAGAAGTACAAGGCTGCTATTCCCACGGTGGCAGTCTTCAGCGAGCCCGTGCGTCAGAAGGCCGGCTGAGAGGCGGCCAGGCTCGATGCAGAGCCTGTCATCGGGCCGCGCTTCGCGCGGACCCGGTGGCATCGCCCGGAATGACGACTGTGAGCCCGTAGGATGGGTAGAGCGAAGCGAAACCCATCAATTGCCACGGCGAAGAAGATGATGGGTTTCGCTTCGCTCTACCCATCCTACGGAGCTACATCACGCGCCGAGATAGGCCTTCTGCACCTGCGTGTCCTGCGCCAGCGCCGCGGCGGTGCCTGACAGCACGCTCCGGCCCAGCTGGAGTACGGTGGCGAAGTCGGAGACTTCCAGCGCAAGCTCGATCGATTGCTCCGCGAGCAGGATCGTGAGGCCTTCACGATGCAGCCGGCCGAAGGTCTCGTACATCGACTCCACCACGGCCGGCGCCAGGCCGAGCGACGGCTCATCCAGCATCAACAGCTTCGGGTCGCTCATCAGCGCGCGACCGACGGCGAGCATCTGCCGCTCGCCGCCGGACATGGTGCCGGCGCGCTGGCTGCGACGCTCCTTCAAGCGCGGGAAGATCTCGTAGACGCGCTCGAGCAATGTCCTGGTGCGCGTCTTGTCCCGCAAGGGCGTGGCGCCAAGCAGAAGGTTGTTCTCCACGCTCTGCTGCACGAACAGCCGCCAGCCTTCCGGCGACAAAGCGAGCCCCTTGCGCACGATGGCGAACGCGCTCTGGCCCGCGATCGCCTCGCCATTGAAGTGGATGCTGCCGGCATGCACCGGGATCAGGCCCGCGATCGCGTTCAGCGTCGTGGTCTTGCCGCCGCCATTGGAGCCGAGCAGCGCGACCACGCTGCCGTCAGGCACCTCCAGCGAGACGTCGGAGACGCCGATCAGATCGCCGTAACGGACTTCCAGATGTTCGAGCTTCAGGAGCAGCCCGGTCATGTCGCGGGCCCGCCCATCAACTCGATCGGGGTGTGGCCGGCGGCGGCCTTGGCGGCGCGGGTGCCGAGATAGGCCGCGATGACGGCCGGGTTGGACGTCACCTCGCGCGGGGTGCCGCGCGCGATCTCCTTGCCCTGGTGGAACACCATCACCCGGCTCGCCAGCGACATGATCACTTCCATGATGTGCTCGACGATCACGAGCGTGATGCCGGAGCGATGGATGTCGCGCACCAGCTCGATCGCAACCTGCACCTCGCGCTGTGTCAGCCCGGCCATCGCCTCGTCGAGCAGCAGCACCTTGGGTTCGGTCGCCAGCGCCCGCGCGATCTCCAGCCGCTTGCGGCCAGGCGTGCCGAGCGAGCGCGCCGGCGCGTCGGCAAGCCGCATCATGCCGACCCGCTCCAGCACGGAGCGCCCTTTCGCCTCAGCCTCGGCGCGATGTGGCGTGCGCAGGAAGGCGCCGATCATCACGTTTTCCAGCACCGTCATGCCCTCGAAGGTCTGCGGCACCTGGAAGGTGCGCGCCAGGCCGAGACGTGCGCGCTCCTCCGGCGGCAGCTCCGTGATGTCGTGATCCTCGAACAGCACCTGGCCCGACGTCAGCGCGAGATCGCCGGTCAGGCAATTGAAGAAGGTAGACTTGCCGGCGCCGTTCGGGCCGATCAGGCCGAGGATGTCGCCGTGCCCCAGCGTGACGCTGGCCGCATCGACCGCCTTGAAGCTGCCAAAAGCCTTGGTCACCCCGCGCGCCTCAAGAAGCATGGCTGGCCTCTTGCGCGATGCTTTCTTCCATCGGCTTGGCGCGGCGCTTCGCCCAGAGACGATTGATCAGCGCCAGGATGCCGCCGGGCTGGAAGCGCGCAATCAGCACGATGATGGCGCCATAGACAACGAAGGTCAGGCCGGCGCCCTTGCCGCCCAGCAGGCTGTTGGAGATTTCCTCCAGCGGCACCAGGATCGCGGCGCCGACAAATGGGCCGAACAAGAGGCCGGCACCGCCGAGCGCCGCCATGATCAGGATCTTCACCGAGATCAGGATGCCGAGCCCGGACTCCGGATCGATGAAGCCGAACATCATCGCATAGAGCGCGCCGGCGACGCTGGTGAGTCCTGCGCTCAGCATGTAGGCGTAAAGCTTGATGCGGCTCGCGGGCGCACCGAGCGAACGCGCCGCGCGCTCGGAATCCTTGATGGCGCGCAGGTAGAACCCCATCCGGCTGTTGGTCATCCACCAGGTGATGGCAAGCGTGATGATCAGGATCACCAGGAACAGATAGTAATATGGCAGCGCCGAGATAAAGGAGAGATCGAAGACGTTGCGCGGCACGGTTGGGCCGCTGAGGCCGACGGCCGCGCCGAGATATTCGGTGTTGGTGACGATCAGCCGTGCCAGTTCGGCGACCGCGATCGTCGCCATGCTGAAATAGTGGCCCGACAACCGCAGCGTCGGCCTGCCGATCACGGCGGCGATCAGGACGGCAAAGACGATGCCGGCGGGAATTCCGATCAGCGGCGACAGCGCGAAATGCGCATACGCGCCCATCGCGGCATAGGCGCCGCAGCCGAAGAACACGACGTGGCCGACCGAAACCTGTCCGGCATAGCCGCCGACGATGTTCCAGGCGGAGGCCGCGATCGCATAGAGCAGGACCAGCGCGCCGAGCCGCTGCTGGAACGGCGTCGTGAATACCAGCGGATAAGCGATCACCAGCGCGAGCGCGATCAGGAGCCAGAGAGCGCGCCGCATCACGTCTTGCCCATCAGGCCCTGTGGCCTGAACCAGAGGAAGCCGAGGAACAGCGTGTAGACCACGATGTCCTTGTAAACAGCGCCGATCAGATAGCCCGACAGCGACTCGATCACGCCGATCAGGAGTCCCGCCACCAGCGCGCCGGGCACGCTGCCGAAGCCGCCGAGCGAGACCGTGACGAAGGCGACGATGCCGAGCGTCTCGCCGACCGTCGGCACGATGTAGAAGAAGGTCGCGATCAGCGCGCCGGCAAGGCCGGTGGCGCCGGCCGCGATCCCCCAGGCGATCGCCTGCATGCTGTCCGGCCGGATGCCCATGAGCTGCGCGGCCGTCGCATCCTCGGCGACCGCCAGCATCCGCGAGCCGAGCGTGGTGCGCGTCAACAGAAGATGCAGCCCGAGCGTCACCAGCAGCGCGACCACGCCGGCCAGCAGACGCGAGGCCTGGATGCGAATGCCGAAGATGTCGAAGGTGCCGCCGACGAGGTTTTCCGGCAGCGACAGGAAGTTGGCGCCGAACCACCAGAACACCGAATAGCGGAGCAATAGCGCGAGCCCGAAGGTGCCGAGGATCTGCGCCAGCATCGGCCCCTTCATGATGTCGCGGATCAGGCCGAAATAGACGATGACGCCGAGGGTCGCGAGCAACAGCGTCGCGAGCGGTGCGCCAATGAGCGGCCCGCCGCCGAGCAGCGTGTAGACGACGAACGCGACATACATGCCGAGCATGACGAAATCGCCATGGGCGAAGTTGACCACGTTCATCATGCCCCAGACCAGCGTCAGGCCGGAGGAAAACAGCGCGTAGACGGCCCCCAGCAGGAGGCCGCCGACGATCACTTGAACAAGCGTGAAGGTCATGAAAGCTTACGTCTATCCATCCATGCCATCGTCATTGACGGCATATTATGAGGGCGAAGCTCGTGCCCAGCCCTCACAGCTCATCACCAGCCTTTGTAGGGCATGATCGGCGCCTTCTCGGCGGTCGCCTTCGGCCAGACCGCGACGTAGTTCTCGCCGTCCTGCAACTGGATGATGAGGCCGGACGCCAGGATGTTCTGGCCCTTGTCGTCGAACTTGACGCCCTTGTAGCCCATCATGATCTGATCCGGCTTGAGGTCGGTCGCCTTCAACGCGGCCTGGATCTTGGTCGGTTCCGTCGAGCCGGCGCCGTCGATCGCCTCGCACAGCACGAACAACGCCTGCATCTGGCGCGCGACGGTGTCGTCCATGTCATCGCCGCTCTTGTCCTTGTACATCTTGGCGATGATCGCCGTCGGCGAGCCCGCGGGACCGACGCTCCATGACGAGCGGTTGAAGACGCCTTGCGAGATCTTGCCGACCGCCTTGATGAAGGACGGGTCGGAATAGCCGGAGTCGTCGGCGAGCAGCATCGGCGGCTTGTAATCGAGCGCCTGCATCGTCTTGGCGAACAGGATCGCATCCGACGTATAGGAGATCGCGATCACGACGTCGGGCTTCTTCTCCTTGAGCTGCAGCACCTGGCTCTGCACGTCGGTCGCGTTGGTGGCATAGGCGACGTCGAGCGCAATCGCGATGCCCTTCTCCTTGAACGCCGTGGTGAGGGTGCTGGCTACGGAGGCGCCGTATTCGGTGTTGTCGTGGAGGATCGCGATATTGTCGGTCTTGGCGCCGGCGGCCTTCATGTCGTTGAGGAATTCGTAATAGACCCGCGCGAAATCGGTCGCGATCGGCGTGACGCGGAAGAACCATTTGAAGCCGCGCTCGGTGAGGTTCGGTGCCACCGACTCGCCGTTGACGAAGGGAATGTTGTATTTCTCGGCGATCGCGCTCGCGGTCAGCGTGATGCCGGACTGATAGGCGCCGGTCAGCGCCACCACCTTCTCTTCCGTGATCAGCCGCAGCGCCTGGTTTTGCCCGGTCGCGGGGCTGCCCTGGTTATCGGCGTAGACGATCTCGACCTTGGCCCCGCCGAGGCCTGCGAGACCGCCATTCTTGGCGAGCGGGAAGTTGCCGAGCTCGGGATGCGGGTTGTTGATGATGTCGAGCGCGACATCGAACGCCTGCTTGACATGAACGCCGATGCTCGCGGCATTGCCGCTCATCGGGAAGATCCCGCCGATCTTGACGGTCTTGCCTTGGGCCGCGGCATTGCCCACCAGCGCGGCCGACATGACGGCAGCCGAAAACAGCCCGATGACATATGAAAATCTCATCTTCGAACGTCTCCAATATCCCTTGCCCGGTGCCGGGCTTTTTATGCATGGGAGACCCACGAGCCGTTGCAGCCCTCGCCCCCAATTTTCTTGGTACACCAGCATCGCATGGCACCCTGACCTCGGCAAGCCGAGCCGGGCGCGAGCGTGCACAGGCATCACGCAACCGATCGCACCGCTGCTTCAACGCTAGGCACTTGAGCGCTGTACGTGCGGCGTGCGCATTCGAGTGCGAGGTGGCACGTCACGGCGCGCGTGGTGATGAAGCGTTGCCCTTAATTCCCTATAAGGCTGACACTGATGGGCACGGCCAGTCTCGCATCCTGCAAACAACAAGCCGGACGGCATCGAAGCCAACCGCTGCTCCGATGCCCTTCTCGCGGCCGGCCGCATTTTGCCCGGAAACACCCGCCATACCTGCTTGCCAAGGCCCTGACCGAACAGTAGAAGGACCTCGCAGCGAGGCGGCGATTTGCCATGATCCCGCCCGCCGGCATTGCCCCGGCTATAGACTTAAGCTATTGATGCCGTTGAGCAATTCTTGGGGAATGGTGTAACGGTAGCACAACAGACTCTGACTCTGTTTGTCTTGGTTCGAATCCAGGTTCCCCAGCCATTCCGGTTATTTTCAGCAAAAACAATAAGTTAGCCGTCCCAAACCTCCAAAAATCGTAACACTTCGTAACACCCCGTCGTAGCGTTACGTCAGTAGAGCTGCCTTAATTCTGCCCTTATTCATGCGCAAGCTAATGTCGATCTAGGGCGCGTTTGCGTAACTTTTGTTCGCCGCCACCCAGCACACAGAGAGAATCCGTTCTCACGCTCCGCCTAACCAGCGGGCCAACCTCTGTTGTGCCTTTTGTCCATCGCGTCCCGCCTTAAATCTCTTCTCGGTATCGAGACCAAAGCAGGCATCTCCTCGCCTGAACCGTGGCTGATCGAGCTATTCGGTGCTGCGCCGACGCTGGCCGGCGTGAATGTGACCCCCTACACCGCCATGACCTGCGCTCCCGTCGCGTGCGCAGTCCGCGCGATCAGCGAGGCAGTCGGGCAACTTCCCCTTCACGTCTACAAGCGGCTCCCGGACGGCGGCAAAGAAAGGGCCGTCGACCATCCGCTCTACAA
The DNA here is from genome assembly GCF_004296405.1 of Bradyrhizobium sp. Leo170. Classification (GTDB taxonomy): domain Bacteria; phylum Pseudomonadota; class Alphaproteobacteria; order Rhizobiales; family Xanthobacteraceae; genus Bradyrhizobium. The sequence goes on along the minus strand of NZ_PSRR01000270.1, from coordinate 980 downwards.
GATCCTGCACGACGCGCCGAACGGCTGGACGCCTTCGGCCCTGTTCCGCGGTCAGGTCACCGCCGACTCACTGTTGCAGCCTTACGGCGGCTTCGCACAAATCGTTCGCGTCGACAGCAAACCATATGAACTGATCCGGCTCGACCCGCAGCTATCGTCCATCGTTGTCGATTTCAACAACTTCGAGCCGGCATACGCGATCAAGACAGACGACAAGAACCCGGCGCGCATCAGCCGGGCGTCGGACATCCTCCATATCCACACCCCAGCCTATAATCCCTCACGCGGCCTGGTCGGCGAAGGCCGCGAGGCCATCGCGCTCGCGCTCGTGCTTGAGCGCCACGCATCGCGCCTATTCGGTAATGCCGCGCGGCCTTCCGGCGTGCTCTCGCTGAAAAGCGCCACGACACCGGACGCGATCGCGAAGATCAAGACGGCATGGACTGCCGCGCACGGCGGCGACAACAGCGGCGGCACCGCGATCTTGCCGAGTGACGCAAGCTGGCAGGCCCTCACGCTAACCAGCACCGATGCCCAGTTCCTGGAAATGAGGAAGTTCGCCATCGCGGAGATCGCGCGACTGTATCGTGTGCCGCTCCACCTGCTTTACGAGCTTGAAACCGCGACTCCGCGCAGCATCGAATCCCTCGGACAGGAATTCCTCTCCCAAACCTTGTTGCCGCATCTGACGCGCTGGGAACAAGAGCTTGAGCTAAAACTGCTCACGCCGGGGGAGCGCGACCAGTATTGCATCGAGTTCAACGTCGACGGCTTCGCCCGCGCCGATCTCCTCGCACGGTCGCAGGCCCTTTCCGCCGCGGTGGCCGCCAGAATTTTGAATCCGAACGAGGCCAGACAGATCGGCTTCGGCTATCCGGCTTACGAAGGCGGCGACGTCTTCGAGAACCACAACACCTCAAGCGCCTATGTCCGCGGCGCGCTCAATCGCACCGACAACTCAGAGCCGGCAGATGCTTAGC
>NZ_PSRR01000269.1 GCF_004296405.1 Bradyrhizobium sp. Leo170 | reverse complement strand
CCTGAGCTACCAGGGCTACGTCACTCTGATTAAAGGGCGACAAGCCACGGGGTTCGCTTCTCGTTCGTACCTGTAATCGTGAAGTCACCGGGCTTAAAACCTATCAAGACCTAAAACGCAAGGAGCAGTTCGGCGTATGTTCTTTATACCTAGCACCATGTACCGGAAGCGGTCGTTGGCGCAGAGACGCGCCCGGTGCCGATTGCAGTCGGCACTGTTGGTCAATCGCGGACCGGATTCAGCAGATTGACCCACGCGGAGACAGTGCCCATATGGGGTACAAGAATCGAATGAAGCCTGCCGTTTCGGACAAGCTTGGACGCGGCTAGAGCATTTTCGGTTCTGATAGAATCAGAACCGAAGCTCTAGATTCTTGTTTTGACGCGTTTTCTTCACGCGAACCGGTGTCCACTTCGCTCGAAAACGCTCCAAGTATCTCTGGCAGCGTCATTCACACAGAAGGTTTCGTTCGGGAGTTCCTATGACGACACTGTCTATCCTCGATCTCGTCCGCGTCACTGAGGACACCGATGCCCGCGGCGCGCTCGATAACGCTCGCGATATCGCGGTCCATGCCGAGGCTTGGGGCTATCGCCGCATTTGGGTGGCGGAGCATCACAACATGCCGGGCATCGCGAGCGCCGCGACGTCGGTTGTGATCGGTCATATCGCAGCGGGAACAAAAACCATCCGTGTCGGCGCGGGCGGCATCATGCTCCCCAACCATGCGCCCTACGTCATCGCCGAGCAGTTCGGGACGCTGGCGCAATTGTTTCCGGGCCGCATTGATCTCGGGCTGGGCCGTGCACCGGGGACCGACCAGCTTACACTGCGCGCGTTGCGCCGTACGCCCGAAGCGGCCGAAAACTTCCCGCAGGACGTTCTCGAAGTGCAGGCCTTTCTGGCTCCAGCCGGTCCCAATCAGCGCATCCGGGCGGTGCCGGCCGCGGGAACGGAAGTGCCGTTGTGGATTCTCGGATCGAGTAATTTTGGCGCGATGCTGGCAGCTGAACTCGGGCTTCCCTATGCCTTCGCCTCGCATTTCGCTCCTGACCTGCTGATCCCCGCGCTGCAGATCTACCGCAGCCGCTTCAAACCGTCCGAGCAACTTGACCGTCCCTACGCGATGGTAGGCGTCAACATCATCGCCGCCGGCAGCGATGACGAAGCGCGCAGGCTGGCGACGACCCAGCAGATGTCCTTCACGAACATCTTCCGCGGCGCGCGGGGCCTGAGCCAGCCGCCGATCGACGATATTGAGAGCTATTGGTCGCCTGCGGAAAAAGCGCAGGCGATGAGCATGCTCGCGCGCTCCATCGTCGGCTCGCCCGATACGGTTCGTTCGGGCATCGATGCGCTCGTTGCGGAAACAGGCGCCGACGAACTCATGATCGTGTCCGATGTCTACGATCACGCAGTTCGGCTGCGCTCCTTCGAACTCATCGCCGGCACCGCAGCTATTGCCTAAAAACTTTGTCCTCTTCGCAGCGCGCAACGTCCAGGAATTTTCCGGATCTCCGCTTTGCGCCCCAGTTGTGGTCATTTCAAAACCACTCATTCCGCGAATTGCTTCCTCGCAAAGTTCGGCTTGCAATTCGTAGCTACCCTCGAGATCGCTGGCCTCCCGCTGAGACCGCAGCGTTCAGTTCAGCCGGCTGACGTTGGTTGTTGCTGGATTTTCTTTGACCTCTCGGTGCATACGTCGTGCACACGCAGGGCTCTAACCGATTGAGATTCTTGAAACTCTCGCTCCATTCCATCATGGGCGCCACAGAAAAGCGATAGTCTTGCGATTTCAATGATTTACCCTATGCTCTCAACAGGATGAAACACGAACCTGTGCACTCCAAACTAGCCGAAACTGCCCACGTTTGTACCCGTTTTTGACCTCTCGGAACGCGACAAATTTGGGGGACAGATTGGGCGCGTTCGAACAGATCGGCGAAATCGCCGTGCTGCTGATCCCGCATCATTATTCGATTCAGAACCGTGAGCCCTGATGGTTTCCTTCGACGAATCCTTTCGCCGGCAACTGCGCGAGCTGTTCGTGTGGCGCCGCGACGTCCGGCGGTTTCGTCCTGATCCGCTTCCGAGCGACGCCATCGAGCGGCTCATTGAGATCGCCTGCCTTTCCCCTTCGGTCGGCCTGAGCCAGCCTTGGCGGTTCGTCATTGTCGAGGACAAGACGAGACGCCGGGCCGTGATCGAAGACTTCAAGACCTGCAATGCTGATGCCTTGCAGGCCTATTCGGGCGAACGCGCGGCCCGATATGCAGCCCTCAAGCTCTCAGGCCTCGAACAGGCGCCGGGACACTTGGCCGTGTTCGCGGAAACGGCAGGCGACATGGGTCATGGCCTCGGGCGTGCAACCATGCCGGAAACGGTCGAATATTCCGTGGTCGCGGCGATCTGCTCGATGTGGCTCGCCGCGCGTGCGGAGGGCATCGGGGTTGGCTGGGTATCGATCCTGAACCCAGCCAGCATCCACGAGATTCTTGAAGTACCGGACTCCTGGAAATTCATTGGCTACTTGTGCGTCGGGTACCCCGAGGCAGAGTTCGATCGACCAGAACTTGAGCAGGCCAATTGGGAATATCGGCGAGCATCGAAGGACTTTGCGATTCGACGCTAGAGCGTGATGACTTTTCTTCGAATCGTCATCCCGCTCTAGCTTTTTGTTTGAGCATGATCTTTTTCGGAAAACCGGTCTCCACTTTTCCGGATCATGCTCTAGTCCGTTGCGCCGTAGAAATCCGGTCAAGACGTTCCTACTTCAACATCTTCGCGATGTTGTCCTTCGTCACAACGTCGAGACCAGTGTAGATGATCTCCGGCACCTTCTGGCCCTTCTTGATTGCAAGAAGAGTATCCATCGATTTCTCGCCCATCTCGAACGGACGCTGGCCGACCAGCGCATTGGCATAACCCTCGTTCAGAAGCTCGAGCTGCATCCTGAGGGTGTCGGCCACGACGAGCGTGAACTTGCCAGCGTCCATGTCCTTCTTGCTCTTGCTGGCGAACGCCTTGAAGCCTTCCGGCGCGAACATGGGCCATCCGCCGATCGGAATGATCGCCGCGAGGTCAGGAGTCGCGGTGCGCAGATCCGTCATCTGCTGCACGCCAAGCGCGGGGTCGTCGTTGCAGAAGGTCGGCGAGCCCGGGACTTCGGTCCACTTCGAACCTTTGAGCGCTTCGCGGACGCCATTGACGCGTTCGGCCAAATTCTCCGCACCCGGCCCGCCGGAGACCATTGCGTATTTGCCGCCATCGGGCCGGAGCTTCAGCAATTGCTTGCCAAGCGCGAGGCCGAACTCCTTGTTGTTGGTGCCGATGTAGGCAATCCGCTTCGAGCCCGGCGCGTCCGAGTCAAACGTGATGACGGAAATGCCGGCTGCCGTTGCCGCCTCGATCGACTTGGTCATCGCGGCAACATCGGCGACCGAGATGGCCAAGCCGTCCACCTTTTGGGTGATGAAATCCTGGATGATCTGGGCTTGCGTCGCCGGCTCGTGCTCGACAGGACCTTTATAGATGCATTCGATGTTGCCGAGCTCCTTGGCTCGTTTCTGGCAGCCGTCGCGCGCGAAATCGAAGAACGGATTGTTCATGGCCTTGGGCACGATCACGAATTTGTAGCTCTGAGCAAACGCCGGCGTCGCCATCATGGCGACGGCCATGCCGGCAAGAAGTACCTTCCTCATTGCTTCCCTCCACATTTTTTGTGCCTATCCCTTGAAATCAGCGGCTCCGGGAGGCGGATAGACGATCATTTCGTTATCCTCCCGGAGGAACTCTCTAGGCCATGCGCGATCGGATGCGATCGACCAGCACCGCCACGATGATGATCACGCCCACGAGGGCCTGCTGCCAATAGGAGTTGACCTGCGCGAGCACGAGCCCGTTGCGGATCACCTCGAGCAGCACGCAGCCGACAATGGCCCCGAGCGGGCCGCCGACGCCGCCGGCGAGATTGGCTCCGCCGATGACGGCGGCCGCAATGACGTTGAGCTCGTAGGACGTCGCCATGTTTGCCGGCGCCGATCCCAGCCAGCCGGAGATGATGATGCCCTGCAGACCCGCCGCGAGCGCGCAGATCACATAGACTTCGACCTTCACCCGCACGACCGAAATGCCGGTCAGCGCAGCCGCCTTCTCATTGCCGCCGAGGGCAAAGACGTGGCGGCCGAAACTGGTGTGATGCAGCACGACCGCCATCGCCACCGCGAGAACCACGAGATAGATGAACGGCGCGGGCATGCCGAACACAACGCCCGATGTCAGCGCATAGAAATAATCGGCGTCGGGGCCGCCGGGAAAACTGCCGCGGCCGTTGGAGACGACGTAGCCGAGGCCGCGCACGATCGAGAGCATGCCGAGCGTGGTGACGAAAGGCGACAGCCCAAGCACCGCGATGCAGAAGCCGTTGACGAGGCCGACCATGAGCGCGACGCCGAGCCCCGCCAGGAGCGAGACGAGCAGGATCAAACCCGGCACATTGGCGATCACGGTCTTGCTGTCGGCGGCCAAATGCACGAACCATTCCGCGCCAGGCGTGCCCGGCGTCGAGATGTGCGTCATGACCATCGAGGTGATCATCGCGGAAAAGCACATCATCGAGCCGACCGAGAGATCGATGCCGGCCGTGATAATGACGAAGGTCACGCCGAGCGTGGCGATGGCGATGAAGGAAAAGTTCTTCGCCACGTTCTGCATATTGCCTTCGGTGAAGAAATAGGGGCTCGCGAAGTTCATCACCACGAACAGCGCCACAAGCGCGAGCAGGACGTAACCGGTCTGCGAGGCAAAGATGCCGCTCTGCCACCATTTGGCCTTGCCGACATTGGTGAAGGTGATGATGGGAGATTCCGGGGGCGTGGCCATCACGCGGCCTCCTTCGCTCCCGTGATGAGGGAGGTGACTTCCTCGGGGCTGGTGTCGCCGATCGCCTTGTCGGCGCGCTTCTCGCCGCGGCGCATGACGACGACGCGGTCGCAGACCGCGAACACGTCGGGCATGCGGTGCGAGATCAGCACTACCGCGACGCCCTGCTCCTTCAGGCGATGGATCAGGCTTAAGACCTGCTCGACTTGGCGGACCGAGATCGCGGCCGTCGGCTCGTCCATCATCACGAGCTTGGCATTGGAGAGCCGCGTCCGCGCGATCGCCACCGCCTGACGCTGACCGCCCGACATCTGCTTGACGAGGTCGTGCGGACGGGTCTCCGACCGCAGCTCTCCGAACAGTTCCAGCGCACGCGCCGCCATCGCCTTGTGATCGAGAAAGGCGAATGGACCAAATTTGCGTTTGAGCTCGCGGCCGAGGAAGACATTGGCTGCCGCCGTGAGATTATCGGCGAGCGCGAGGTCCTGGTAGACCACCTCGATTCCGACCGCGCGGGCATCGATCGGACGGGCGAAATGGACCGCCTTGCCGTCAAAGCGAATCTCTCCGTGACTCGGCGGGAAATTGCCGGCGATGATCTTGACGAGCGTCGACTTGCCGGCGCCGTTGTCTCCCATCAAGCCAACCACCTCGCCGGGGAAGATGCGCATGTCGACCCCGGGCAGCGCGCGAATGGCACCGAACTCCTTGCCGATGCCTTTCAACTCCAAGACCGGCTGCCCGGCAACGTGAGGGGTTACCATTCAGAAGTGGACCTCGGTGCGCATACCAAGAACCCAGGCATTGTCGGTCTTCACGCCGTCGGCATTATACCCGCGCCCGCCGGGATTGATCACATACTGGACGTCGAATTTGAGGTTCATCCAGCCGGTTGCCTGCCAACCGTACCAAGCTTCGATCGGAACTTCGTTACCGCCTGCATTCGGGCTGAGAGCGGCCGAGTTCACGTGGGTCGTGCCCACCGCGAAGCCGACTTCGTCCTGGGGGCGCGACGCGAACGTTCCGGTGTGCTTGACGCCCCAGGCGATCTGGTAATCCTGGTACGACGTCCGGTGATCGGCGACGGTCGTATTGAGGAAGGTATACCAACCCAGCGCGCCGGGACCATCAACGGTCAACCGCTGCAGGATCGACTCATAAACGCCGAAGCGGCCTCTTTGATCTCCCAGATTTTGATCCGGAACACCGCCGACACCCGGGATGGTAACAATGATACCCGGGAGGCCACCATCAATCGTCGACTGACTGTCGTACCAGCCGCCCAATCTCCAGGTCCCGTACAGGGCACCGCTCGGGCTCCAGGTCAGCTCCATCGGCACGAATACACCCGAGACTGGTTTTGAGGAGGGGATGCCCGGCAAGAAGTACGTGCTGGGTTCTGAGGTCGTCAGATAATTCGGATTGGAGTCGTAGACGCCGACCGAAAACGTCCATTCCTTGGCGAAGTTGTAGTGGACGACACCGGCCCATTGGCTCACCGGCCAGTTGTAGATGTAGCCCCCCAGGATGTTGCCGGGCTGGCCGCCGCAGAAGGTCAGGTTGATGAACTCGCACAGACCGAAGAAGAAGTCGGAGCCGACTGGAAGACGGCCGCCCTTCAGTTCAAGGCGGTCATCGAACAGCTTCTGCGAGTAGTAGAGTTGGGTCAGGCGAAAGATATTGCCGCGGCCGAAAACTTCGTTGGTCAACTGCAAGGCCGGAATGCCTGCCTCGGTATTCAGGTTGTCGCCGAAACGCTGGACCAGCGTGAGGCCGACCGTGCCGCCCGGGATGCCGGCAAGCTTCGCCATATCGAGCTTGGCCCCGAACCACAGTTGTCCGGCGTTGGCCGCGGTGTTCCTGTTTCCGCCCGACAGGTTGCCGACGGATTCATTACCCAGCGTCAGGCCAATATCGATGCCCTGCTCCTTCAGCTTGGTCCTGCCGAGATCGCCAAACAGGTATGGCCTTGTCCAGAAATCATCCGCCGCGACATAAGGAAGAGGCGGAGCTTTCGTTGAAAAATCGGCCGCATGCGCTCCACCGCTCAACAGAGACGACAAAGCAATCCCCACGCCGCACACACGTGCGGCGTTTACAGACCTATGCAAGAACATCTTCTGGTACTCCCAGCGTCCCCGGCTTTGTTTATTTTGTGTCACGTCCCCGCCCAAAGCCTCGCGCCTGGAACGTGCTCCCTTCCCAGCACACGCCGATTTTGGCTGCCGAAGAAGCGGCCATCTGGAGCGCCTGGTCGTGGTTCTCTATCGAACTGTCATGCCTGATCGCCCATACTCGTTGGCAACGCAGCCGCGCCGCGCGGTGATGCGCTTTGCTTTCCTTGCACAAGTGTCGATTTCGGCGCCGTACGGGCCAGGCCGGCCAGCGCCATCTTGCGCCGCCGACGGCTCTGCAATTGCTGATCCGCCAGCACGCCGAGCAGAATCACCGTCCCCATCACTGCGAAGTTCAGGGAATTGGGAATGCCCAGGATGTTCACCAGGTTCTGCAGCACCTGCAGCAGCGCCGTCCCCAGCACGATACCGAGAATGGAGCCCTCGCCGCCGCGCAGGCTGCACCCACCCAGGACGGCAGCCGCGATCGCATAGAGTTCGTAGAAGTTGCCGAACGAACTTGGAGAGACTGAGTTGGTGTAGAACACAAACAACACGGTCGAAACCCCGGCGAGCCCGCCGCTGATGATGTAGGCGGTCGCGATCACGATATCCGTGTTGATACCGGAGAAGCGCGCCGCTTCCTCGTTTTTGCCCACGGCATAGAGCCAGCGCCCGTAGACCGAGCGGTGCAGTAGCACGCCGAGGATCAGCGCAAGGATGATCAGGAAGACGAAGGTGTTCGGGATGCCCGCGATATTGCCGGAGGCGATGTTGCTCAGTGTGCTGGCCTCGTCACCGTAGCCGAAGCCGCGTGTCGAATCGCTCGTATAGTAGCGGGCGGCGCCGCGATAGATCAGCAACCCGCACAGTGTCACGATGAAGGGCTGCATTTTCAGCCGTGTGATCAGGAAACCCTGGATGCCCCCTAGCGCCAGTCCGCCCAGCAGGACCAGCAGCAGCGCGAAGGGCCAATAAATCTGATAAGTCGTCAGAAGGTCGACGAATACGACGCCAAGCAGCGCGAACATCGAGCCGACCGAAAGGTCGATGCCTCCGGTGATGATCACAAGCCCCACGCCGAGCGCGAACACGCCGAACAGGCCGATCAGATTGGCCATATTCAGCAAGTTCACCAACGATAGGAAGGCCGGATTGATCGCGCCCGTGATCGCGGAGATCACCACCAGCAGCAGGCACAGGCCGAGTTCTTTCTTCATCATGGCGCAGCGGCTTCCATGGTTTCCAGCGCTTGGCCGACCGCCAGCCGCAACACGTTGTATTCGCTGAACTGCTCGCGCTCGAGCACGCCGCTGACACTCCCTTCATGCATCACCGCCACCCGGTCGGAGACGCCGATGACCTCCTCCATGTCCGAGGAGATCATCACGATCGCGACGCCCTGGTCGGCGAGGTCGCGCATCAGCACATAGATCTCGCTCTTGGCACCGACATCGATGCCACGGGTCGGCTCGTCGAAGAACATCACTCGCGGCTGCATGGAAAGCCACTTGCCCAGCACCACTTTTTGCTGGTTGCCGCCGGAGAGCGTCACGGCCTCCATATCGATGCTCGGCGCCTTTATGGACAGGCTCCTAACCTGTTCTTTCGCGACCTTGCGCTCGGCCGCGCCGTTTACCAGCCACATCTGCGCATAGTTCAGCAAGCTCGCGAGCGTCACGTTCTCGCGGATCGGCAGTTCAAGCACTAGCCCGGATTTCTTGCGGTCCTCCGGCACCAGATAGACCCCTTGCCTGATCGCATCCCGCGGCGACGCGACACCGACCGGCGCGTTGTCGATCCTGATCTCGCCACCCAGCAGCGGGTCAATGCCGAAGGCCGCGCGGGCGAGCGAGGTGCGGCCGGCGCCCACGAGCCCTGCCAGGCCGAGAATCTCGCCGCGCCGCACGGAAAGATTAATCTGCCGGTCGGGAAAGGCTGATGTCACCAGGCCGACGATGTCGCAGCCGCCCGGCTGCGACGGCCGTTTCGGCGGCGTATACAGCGCCTTCAGGTCGCGGCCGATCATCAGCCGGATCATTGCGGCATGGCTCAGCTCGTCCCGCGCCAGCTCCCCTACCGTGCGCCCGTCGCGCAGCACCACGACGCGGTCAGCGCAGGTCATGATCTCGCCCAGCCGGTGAGAGATAAAGATCACCGAGATGCCGTGCGCCTTCAGGTCGGCAATCACCTCCAGCAGCCGTTCTGTCTCCGAAATTGTCAGGCTGGAGGTCGGCTCGTCCATGATGATCACGCGGGCGTCAATCGAGAGCGCCTTGGCGATCTCCACCATCTGACGCTGCGCGATGGACAGGTCGTCGACCAGCGTGTTCGGCGTGAAATCGGCGCCCAGCCGCTCCAGCAGCGGCGTCACGCGGGCGCGCATCTCCGCGTTGTCCACCAGCTTCAGCGGGCCGCCAATAAGCTTCTCGCGCCCAATGAATACGTTGGCCGCGACGTCGAGATTCTCGAACAGGTTCAGTTCCTGGTGCACGAAGGCGACGCCGGCCCGCGTCGCCTCGCTCACCGTCATCCGGGCGTGGTCGTTGCCGCCGATGCGGATCACGCCCTCGCTCGGCGCGATCACGCCGCCCAGCACACGCATCAGCGTCGATTTGCCAGCGCCGTTCTCGCCGATCAGGCCCAGCACCTCGCCGCGGTACACGCGCAGGTTGACGTTGTCGAGGGCCCTGACACCGGGATAAGTCTTGCTGATCCCGGCAAGTTCAAGCAGCGTTTCCGCCATTTGGCGTTTCCTCCCGCACAACGCCCGGCCGCCTGTGGCAGCCCGGCGGTGAAGCATACTGAAGTTACTTCTTCAGCAGTTCCTTCAGAGATGCGGTGAACTCCGCGACGTTGGACTTGCTGATCACCTTGGTCGGCACGATCAGCTTGCTGTCCGACGGGATCCAGGACTTGTCGCCGTTCAGCGTTTTGATGATGTTGGTGGCGGAGAGATAGCCGAACTCGTACGGCTGCTGCACGACCGTGGATTCGATCGTGCCGTCGGAAATGCCCCGCAGCGTGCGCTGGTCCTCGTCGAAGCCGACAATCTTCACCTTGCCGACCTTGCCCGCTGCCTTCACCGCGTCATAGACCAGCGGTGTCTCGTAGCTCCACAGGCCGGACAACAGCGCAATGTCGGGATATTTGACGAGTACGTTCTCCATATTCGCCTTAGCCTTGGCGAAGTCCACCTGGTCGGTGAACACGTCGACCAGCTCGACCTTGGTGCCGGCGATCGCTTCCTTGATACCCTGCACACGCTCGCGGGCGTTATCAGCGTCCATCGTTCCGACAAACAGCGCGATCTTGCCGCCGTTCGGCAGCGCCTTCTTGATCTCCTCGCCCGCCTGCCGCCCAGCCGCGACGTTGTCGGTGCCGATATAGGCGAGACGATTGCTCTGCGGCGCGTCGCTGTCCGTCGTGATCAACACGGTCTTGGCCGCAACCTTGTTGAGTTGTTCGGTTGCGTGCGGCGCATCGTCTACAGAGATAGAGATGCCGGCGACGCCGCGTACCAGCAGGTCGTCCAACTCGCGCCGCTGGCCCGCCGCGGTTCCATCGTTGGTGACGATCAACTCGATATTGTATTCCGGGTGCTCCTTCTGCGCCTTCTCGAGCCCGCGGCCGGCGATGGTCCAGAAGTCAGCCGCGACATTGGTCACCAGCGCGATTGTCTTTTTCTGCTGCGCCTGCACCACCCCAGTAGCCATCACGAGCGCGGCTGCGCCCGCCAGCAGCGGCACGATCAATGTCTTCATTGAGCTCTTCATGTGCACCTCCCTGTCGTCACCCCGGTATGAGGGGATCCACGCACGGCGCTTCTTGCGCCTTATTTTGTTTACACTGCAAATAAATTATCGGAACAAAATCTCGAGTCAAGGATGTTGTTGCCGATCTTCTCGCGCAACGATAGTATAATTGGTACGATAAGGTAGCCTTCATTGTTCTTTTTGGCCATCTCCTGCGTCTCACACGTTGATTAATTTCACTGAACGAATTAAAATGGCCGCATGGATGAGCAGCCCGAGCCGCCGAGACGTGCTTCAAGCGTGGCCCGCGGATCGAATCGCGGCCGCCTCGTCGAAGTCTTGCGACGTCAGGGACCATTGCCGCGCGTGGAGCTCGCCCGCAGCACGGGGCTGAGCTTCGCGGCCATTTCGGCCATAACGTCGAGACTGATAGCGGAAGAACTGTTGTGCGAGGCCGAGACCGACGCCGGGGCGGCAACGTCGTGGCCCGACGATACCGACGAAGAGGATGCGGACGGGCCGAATGGCCGTCGCCGTGGCCGGCCGGCGGTACTGCTGACCCTGAACCCGGAGTTTGGCCGCATCATTGCGGTCTCGCTACGCATGAACCTGATTGAGACACTGATCGCGGACTTCAGTGGCTCTGGCTTGGCGCAATCGCGACTTGCACTCACGACGCGCGCTCTCGATGCAGATGCGTTGTGCGATCTCATGATCGCACAGATCGATGCTATGCTTGACGCGACGGCAACGCCGCGCCATCGGCTGTTGGGAATCGGGATTGCGCTGCAGGGCATCGTGAACGCCGACACCGGACGGCATCTGTGGAGCCCGGCGCTGTCGGTCACCGACATCGATCTGGCGAAGCCGATGCGTCAGGCATTCGGGGTCGAGGTCGTGATGGCGAACGACGCTGTCGCAGTTGCGCTGGCCCTCGCAGCCGCGGAGCCGGCACTGGCGCAGGGCCTCTCGGCCACGATCATGGTCGGCCACGGCGTCGGGATGGGCGTCGTTGTCGACGGTGAAGCGCGCTGGGGCGCCGGCGCCGGCAGCGAGATCGGCCATGTCAAGTTGGCG
>NZ_PSRR01000268.1 GCF_004296405.1 Bradyrhizobium sp. Leo170 | reverse complement strand
CGTCCGCATTCGCGGGCTGCGGCGCAGGGGATGCATTCGCCGGCTGCTGCGCCCTTTGCGGGGCGGCACCCGCCTCACCCCATGTCAGCGCGCAAAGACCGCCGGCGATCACCGACACGATAGGCCTCAGGCCGAGCAACACCGTTCGGGCGGACGCAGGTCCGCCACGCTTGTAACCGATCTCAGATTGCACGGGTGCTCGCTCGTCTCCTGGGCACACACATGACGACACGGCGGAATGCCGCGTTCATGGTGCCTCACTTCAACAGACGATCGACCCGGAGCGAGACTGAATCAAAGTCTTAAGAAATTTTTGCGTGCGCCTTACGATTCGCGGACGGCGCGTGCGCCCTGCGGACCACCAGCGAAGCGCGCGGCGCAAACCACGCAGCATCAGGCTTTTCCGACGTCGTCCCCGGTCGTGATGCTATTTCAGATTCAGCAACAGGCGCAGGCGCAGGGGCTGCAGCATTTCCGGTGGCGGTGCCTCCCCGACATTGCCCCGCGTGAGGATCTTCCGCAGATCAGCTTCGGCCTGCGCATTGTTGAGCGGGGGGAAGCTCACCTTTTCGACCGTGCCGTCAGGATTGAGCCAGGCGCGCACCTCGAGCATCTGCGGCGGCCCGTCCTCTTTTCCGCGGTGTTCGCGAAGATAGGCCCGGAAACGATTGCCGACCTCGTCATCCGCTCCCATCCAGTCTTCAAAACGATACCTGACCAGCTTCGCGAATTGAGTCCAATGCGGCGGCGCCTTGCTTGCCTCGCGAAATTCCTGCGACCGCGCTGGCGCGAAAACCAGCGCCGGCGAAAACGTCGCCACGATGGCTGTCGCCGCAACCCAACCGGCTATCCTGGACGCGGACCGACGCCGCGAATGTCGGCGCGCCGGGAACGAATTCGATTGAGAACTCATCTGCCACATGCGTCTCGCCTCAATTCTGCAAACACGTGACCCGTGCCGAGATCGAAGCCGCCCGGCTGGATCGCGAGGTCGTGGCGACAATCTGGGATCGGTCATCTTCCGCGACACGAACCCCCTTGGAGGCGAGGAAACTCTTGGCGTCCCCTGCCCCCACCGCGACCACACGGCTCGATCCGGTCCTGCGGCTTATTATCCCTTGTACCAGGCCACGACTGTCCAGTACCGGCGCACCGCTGGCGCCGAAGGTGACATCCGTATCTATCTGCAGCACACCCGACTGGCTGCCTGGGCTTCCCGCGACGGTCGCGTTTGCAAACATACCGCGGTTGGTCGCCAGCTTATCGTAAGCAGAGGCAAACACCATATCGTTGGTGCTCACGCCGACCGAGCTCGGGAAAACCGCCGCCAGCCCCAGGGTCTTCGACACCTTGATCAGCGCGATATCCGCGCTGGGCGACAAGGCCACGAGCTGCGCCGCCAGGGCCCGGCCTTCCTTGAAGACAATGAGCCGCGAGCAATCTTCCGCCGCGTGACGGGCGGTCAACATATGGCCCTTGTCGTCGACAAAAAAGCCGGTGCCGGTCTTTTGGCGGTTAGGCACCGTAGGCTCCTGCGTGCGCGCCAGGGGCGAAACCTCAGACCGCTGCTGATGCGGCGCGAAATTCCCAACCGCCCAGCCGATGTCATGGGCCTCGGCGCGCCAAGCGGCCGTCGTCGTCAGCCCCAGCAGTCCGAAACCGACCGCAATGCCTTGGACGACGGTGGCCAACCTGCGACACCGGTGCACGCCATCCGCATGTCGCGGCTTGATCATTGAATCCTCATTGTCCTGCAGTTTGTCTGGCAGACCTGTCTTGTCGAACAATTTGTCGCGGGGGACATGGAGTCCATTCAAGACGCTAGCTCAGCAACACGATGCCCCCCGGCAGGGACCGCGCCGTGGCGCCGAACAGGCCGTGGGCCTGAGCGATGAAGTCGTCCAGGTGATCGAGATGGAATGTGCCCGAAATCATCCGGTGCCCAAGCTGCTCGTCCATAACGACAATCCTGCCCTGCCGGTAGCGATTGATCTCTTCGACCAGACGATTGACCGGCCAGTCGCGGACGATCAGAAGACCCTTTCGCCAGGCGTCCGCCTGCTCCAAATCCGCTTGCGAGGCGCGTCCGAGCCCCATCGCCGCCGAATAGGATATCTGCTGCTCGCCCGAAATGGCGACGCGTTGTCCTTTCCATTCGACTTCGACGGCGCCTTCAAGGCACGACACCGAGACGGCACGATCGAGACATCTCACATTGAAACTGGCACGACGCGTCGTGACGCGGCCTCCGGCGGCATCAATGACAAGCGGCGCGGGCGCGTCGCGCTCGGCCTGGACGGCAGCCTCGCCCGAAATCAGTTCGATGCGCGGAGCCCCCTGCTCGGATCGTACGGCGATGCTCGTCTGGGTGTTGAGCGTCAGCGAGAGGTTGTCGGCCAAGGCGATGTTGCGTCGTTCGCCCTTGCCTGTCCGATAGTCCGCCGACAGTTCTTCGAACGACGGCCATAGCCCCATCGGCGGACGGACGACCACATATCCGGCGGCCACCGATGCGGCAGCAGCCATCGCGCCCCCGATCAGCGCCCGGCGGCTGAGCCTGTCGCGCGCGAGAGGCGGCCTCCAGCGCTCGACATTCACAAGCTCTTGGCTGGCGAGCGCGCGCGTGGCCTCCCCGAAGCTGCGCCACAGCCTCACGGCATCGCGGAAGGCGGCCTCGTGTTCAGCGCTGCGCTGCCGCCAAAGTGCCAAAGCGGCAGCATCGTCCGACGTCGCCGAGCCCGAGTGCAGGCGAATAACCCACGCAAGCGCCTGCCGCAACAGCGGGTCCAGCTCGGAAGGAATATCGTCGCCTGCGGTCAAGGCCAATCGCTCTTTGTTGATTCTCCCGCCGAATGATTCCGGCGTACTCAAAAATACCGCGTCCTCATGCTCTATAGACGATTGACGCAAAGGAAGACTGAATCGAAAATCCGGGCTATCCGCACTTTCAAGCTCTTTATCGCTATAGAAAGTGCATCTTTCAAAATTTTTCTTGAAGATTCGCGGTCCGCGCAGCCATTCAACCGTGCGCGTTGGAAAAATGCCGCTAGAGCATGATCCGGAAAAGCGGAAACCGGTTTTCCCTCGCGACAAACGCGAAGCGTTTGCGCGGAGATCATGCTCAAACAAAGACGACGAGACCATGATCCGATTCCGTCCAATCGGATTATGATCTAAACAGCCTGACAAGCACGTCCCTTGCCAAGATGCAAGCTACTCGCTGGCTTTCGCCTTTGGACGCGGCCCGAGGCGCCGGAGAACGGTGCGGCCGAGCCGGCGGCTGAGATGCTCCATGGCATGCTGCAGGTCGAAATCGACCGTGCGCACATTGATGCCAAACCGAGTAGCGATCTCGCGGTGGGGGAGATGGTCAAGATGGGCTGCGACAAACACGTCGCGCCGCCGGGCGGGCAATTCCGCGAGGGCCTTCTGAAACTCCGTCAGCTCGATGCGCGATTCTGTCACCATCGCCGGGTCCGGACGGTCGTCGGGGATGATGTCCATGATCGCCGCGATTTCCGAGGCGTTCAACAAGTGCCGATCGCTCTTGCGCCGATCCTTGGCAACGTTCAGCGCAGTGCGAAAGAGATAGTCGACGGGGCTGTGAATCGGCACCGCATCGGACACTCGATCGACCCGCAGAAACGCTTCGTGCAGCGCCTCGCGCGCGAAATCCGAGGAGCCAAGGCAGCGCGTCAGACGCTTGGCCAAGCCCTCGTAATCAGCTGCGACTGTCTCTCGCAGAGATTTACTATTCGAATCAGACACCTACCAGCCCCGCAACGCCACGCCCTGCGTTTCATTTCGCAGACCGTGGTCAGTCCCACGATTTTCCCTATCGACCGAGGATGACACTCGCGTGACGGACATCAGTCACTTGCAAGCTGGTCGGCGATTGCGGCAATCGAACCACAGGTGCGGGAATATCGAGATACCGCGGCCGCTTTGCCGCAATCGTTGGCAACGGCTGCGCGCCCCGAGAATCGTTTGATGGCCGCAGCATCGAGTAAGATGTCGCCGGAGCTTGAGGCAACCCTTTATATTGGTCGCCTACAGCGCGTGGATCGAGATCATGAAGCGGATCGGGAGCGGCATGTTGGGCGGCGCCTGCTGGCTCAACACCAGGCCACGCAAGCTCTCGGCGATCGAGCTATCCCGATCAAGGTCGCCTGTCGAACCGTCGAGCTCGGCCCTGTCTACGATTCGCGAGGACGGCGTCACCCATAGTTTGACCGCGACCCGATATTCGCCCCGCCTGGTCCGCCCGCCCTTCTTGAGCGCCTTCTGAATGTCCGATTGCAGGAGGCTGATATACTCCCCCAGATTGCGATCGGAAGCGTCGGTCGTACCGCGAACACGCAACGTTCCAAGCGTTATGTCCGCGGAGACCGGAGGATGGGTGGGCGGCTCGTCGGGATCCGGCACGGACGCCGGCGCGAGCGTCACGGCGTTGGATCGGCTATAGCGAACCCTCAGGTCAGTATCGGCCAAGAGCGTCAGCAGCGCGGCCTGCGGCGTGAACTCGCCGTTGACCGGCAGCGAACGGAAGCCGGCCGCCGAGGTCGTTTCGAACATCACCTGGACGCCAGCCTGCTGGCTGTACGCCTGCAGGGCGTCGATCAGCGGCTGCGCCGGGATGTTAAACGTCATGAGGCCGATCGGCGGCTTCCGCTCGTTTCCAGATGCGACGGTAACCCCTACCAAAATGACAAGTAGCGCCGCAACCTTGGCCAAGGTCCAGGCGCCGAAGCGGGGCAAGCTCATCCTCTGCCGGACTTGCGCACGGGACGAAGCGATTTGGCCAATACGTACCATCACTGACAACCGAGCCGTCTCGTCGGCTACTTCCTCGCGAGGGCCTTCGATTTCGCGCAAGCCGATCCCGGAGGTCGCGCCATTCCTCGGTCCTCACATGGTACCTTCCTATGTCAACCATATGACAGATTGCCTGACGGTGTCACCTGCCCGACCTTGGCACACCCGCCGATACCGCCGCAGCTGAACGAGCGCACGCCTCGAGACGATGACGCGGGAGGCAGCTCGGATAGGTTTCGCGAGCCGAGCCGAGGTCAGCGGCTAAGGTCACAGAGGATTTACCGTCAGTTTCGAACGCGTGCTTTTGAAAGCGCCGCCCACTTTCCCATTTGCACTTATGGGTGCTGCGAAGTGCTCCGACATATCGAACAGATCGAAAGTTGCCTTGCCAAGCAGGCGTTGGCGCCGAGATGCCGCGCACGTGCACACTATCGTGAGGATCGAAGTATGACGCAAATCGCGATGGCCTATAGCAGTTCCACAATCGAAACCGAAGCGGTGCCGGTGGTTGCGCCCCGCCGGCACGCCATTCATCAAATGCTGCTGCCGTTTTCGGTGGCCTACTTGATCGGCGCCTTCGTCACCGATCTCGCCTATTGGCGAACTGCGCTGGTGATGTGGGAGAGATTTTCGGTCTGGCTGATTGCGGCCGGTCTGGTGATCGCGGCGCTTGCGGCCATTGCTTCCGTGATCGATCTCCTGATCGACAGGCAGAGGCCGGCTTGGTTTCGCGCACTCACCTATGTTGTCGCGATCGTGCTCTCGATCGTGAATGTCCTCGTTCACAGCCGCGATGGCTATACAGCGGTGGTGCCGACCGGCCTCGCGCTCTCGGGGCTCGTCACGATCCTTCTGCTGTCCCTGGCGGTGGGAGGTTGGGGCTTGACCTATAGCGATCGCGCAGGAGCAGCCGAATGACCAGCTTGCTCAATCTTTCCCGTGCGGCGAACCTGCCGCGCTTTGCCGCCGTGGCTGTGGCCGCCGCCGCTGCCTTGAGTCTCGCCGGCTGTGACGACAGCGGCGGGAATCCTGCAAGGCAGATCGGCGCCCATCCGTACTTGCCGGAGGTGCAGCAATATCTGCTGCCGCCGATCAGGATTGCGCGGCCAGCTCCGTGGGGCAGCGAAACGCCGAAGGTGGCGGAAGGATTGCAGATCCGTGCATTGGCCACGGGGTTCGAACATCCGCGATCGCTTTATGTGCTGCCGAACGGCGACGTGCTGGTGGTCGAAAGCAATGGCCCGAAGGCCCCTGTCTTCCGGCCCAAGGATCTCGTCACCGGCTGGGTGCAATGGTTCGCCGGCGCCAAGGCGCAGGATGCAAATCGCATCACGCTGTTGCGCGACACCAATGGCGACGGCATTCCCGATGTGCGCACGGTGTTCCTCGACCACCTTAACTCGCCATTCGGCGTTGCACTGGTCGGCCACGATCTCTACGTCGCAAACACGGATGCGATCGTCCGATATCCCTATGAGGATGGACAAACCAGCATCACCGCCCCGGGCACCAAGCTGACTGATCTTCCCGGCGGGCCGATCGATCATCACTGGACCAAGACCTTGTTGGCGAGCCCTGACGGCACAAAGCTCTATGTCGGTGTCGGCTCGAACAGCAACATCACCGAGAATGGCATCCAGGCCGAGTATGAGAGAGCCGCGATCTGGGAGATCGACCGCGGGACCGGCGCCCATCGCATCTTCGCCAGCGGCGTGCGCAATCCCACCGGGCTGCAGTGGGAGCCCGAGACCGGCAAGCTCTGGGCCATTGCCAACGAACGTGATGAGATCGGCCCCGACCTCGTGCCGGACTATTTGACCTCGGTGCAGGATGGCGGCTTCTATGGCTGGCCTTACAGCTATTATGGCCAGCATCTCGATCCGCGCGTCGAGCCACAACGCCCCGATCTCGTGGCCAAGGCGATCGTGCCGGACTATGCCCTGAGTTCTCATGTGGCTCCGCTTGGCCTCGCCATGTACACAGGCAATAACCTTCCAGCGCAGTACCATGGAGGCGCATTCGTCGCCGAGCATGGAAGCTGGGACCGAACCCCGCTCAACGGCTACAAGGTGGTGTTCGTGCCGTTTAGCAGCGGCAAGCCATCCGGTCCTGCGCAGGATGTCGTCACTGGATTCCTCAATGCGGACGACCGTGCGCACGGCAGGCCGGTCGGCCTGGCGATCGATCGGGCGGGTGCACTGCTGATCGCCGACGATGTTGGAAACACGGTGTGGCGGGTGTCCGCCACGAGCCCAGCGGCCCAAACCAAGTCAGACACATAAGCCGCCTGAAGCGTTTTCGAGCGAAGTGGATACCGGTTCGCGTGAAGAAAACGCTTCAAAACAAGAACCTAGAGCTTCGGTTCTGATTGGATCAGAACCAAAGCTCTAGAGGAGCCCAAGGAGCGTGGCAGAGCCGGGCGTCGTTTGTATCGCGACGCTCGGCTCCGTCGTCGCCGGGATAGCGCGCGGCCCGCAGGCAATCGCAAGATCGAGATCGCACGTATTTTGCGAATTCGCACGCCCGCCTCACCTCCTCAACCCGACGCACACTTCACAAATAACTGCGGCGTGAGCCCGCTGTCTGCGAGCACAGCAAGCTCACCGATTTGTAAGCAGCGTCCTCTCAATCGGACGTGAACTGATTAAACCCCTGTTTAATGGCCCTGCCGACCACGCCTGCCTATCGTTAGCGAGCAGCTAACGCGAAACGTGAGCGTGATCGCCATGAACAGCTCAGTCCAAATTGTCAGCCCCGATCGCTTCGACCTCGGCACGACACAAACTCCAGGCTCCGAACGTCGTGCCGCGATCGATCCCGCGCTCGGTATCCCTTCGGCCATCTGGGGCGGGCTTTTCGAGGTCAAGCCGGGATCACGCACCGGTATCCACCATCATGGGGAGCAGGAAACGATCGCATTCGTCCTTTCCGGCGCCTGCGAGATCCGCTGGGGCGCCAAAGGAGAATTCGTTGCCTACGCAAAGGCTGGCGATTTCATCCACGTTCCGGCCTTCCTGCCGCACATGGAAAGCAATCTCTCGAACGAGCAACCGTTCCGCTGGGTCGTCGTTCGCAGCACGCCGACGCCAATCATCGTCAATCTTCCCGATGCGATCTGGCCGGACAGAGACGCCGTGCGCCCAAGCGAGGTGATCTGAAATGTGCGTTTCAGCAAAAACCGTCGCTCTCGAAAGACCGATGCAGCGCCTGCCCCTAATGATCGTACTGCCTCGACACAGCTCAGGCCCCGACCAGCTCTCGACGCAAAGCGCCGGGTGCAAATAACTGACGGAACCTTTACAATGGAACAATACTGTCTATTGGACGCGGAACAGGAACAGCAATTTGCACGCCGTTGGCATGAACTCGGCGATCAGGCCGCGCTGCATGCGCTCGTCAAAAGCCACCTCAGGCTTGCGGCCAAGGTAGCGCGGCATTATCGCGGATATGGTCTGCCGCTTCCCGATATCATCGCCGAAGCCAATGTCGGCCTGGTCGTTGCCGCCCAACGATTCGAGCCGAACCGTGGCTCGCGTTTTTCGACTTACGCATTATGGTGGATCAAGGCGAGCATTCACGAATACATCCTGCGCTCCTGGTCGCTCGTCAAGATCGGAACGACCGCGGCTCAGAAGAAGCTGTTCTTCCGCCTCAGGAGCGAAATCAGGAAAGTCTCGAACAACCCGACCTCGCTCACGCCGGAAATTGCCAATACGGTCGCCCAGCACCTGGGCGTCACCGTTGCCGACGTGATCGAGATGGACGGCCGGCTGCGCGGCGACTTCTCCCTGAACAAGCCGATGGACGACGATGGACAAACGGCGGAATGGGAGACGATGCTGGTCGATGATTCCCCGGACGCCGAAGTGATACTGGCGGAACGGGATGAGACGACCCAGCAGACGAGCGCACTCTCGGCCGCGCTGAAGGTGCTGACACCGCGGGAGCGGCAGGTATTCGAAGCACGGCGTCTCACCGACAATCCGCCCACGCTCGCAGAGCTCGCCAACCGGCTCGACATTTCGCCGGAGCGCGTGCGGCAGATCGAGAACCACGCCTTTGAGAAAGTGAAGCGCGCAGCCGTCGGCTATCTGAGGACCGATCGATTGACCTCCGATGGCGCGACGAGCGTGCCGCCGCCCACTCAAGGCGACCGCCTGCAACGGAACGAGCAGGGTCATGAAGGGATGCGCGCGGAATACGAAATGCAGATCTAGAGCGTTTTCGAGCGAAGTGGATACCGGTTCGCGTGAAGAAAACGCGCCAAAACAAGAATCTAGAGCTTCGGTTCTGATTCAATCAGAACCGAAAATGCTCTAGTGAGGTATTGAAGATCTCACCTCATCGTCTCTGAAGAAACGGAGGCTCTGACATGCTCGCAGTGATGAAGCGCTTCTCGATCGGTGCCGGTTTGATCCTGTCACTCAACGCGCCCTTTTTCGCTCCGGCATTTGCCGCCCCGGCTTCACAGGGCATCGCGACCGCCGGACCCGCTACGCCCCAATTTCGCCCCGGCGATCTTGTCCGCCTGCGCTCAGGTGGGTCATTGATGACGGTGGACACGGTCAAAGACGATCAGGTCGACTGCTTCTGGACCGACGGCAGCGGCCAAACCAACAACGCGACCTTCCCCGTCCAGGTCCTCCGAAAGTTCTGACCGCAGACCTCTGACCATTGCGCTATTCCGCCGGACACGTCGCCGCCTGAGCCTGTGGCCGATCGAGCCGCAGGCTCCACAGCGCCAGGGCAAGACCGGCCGAGGTGATCGCCGCCGCAACCAGGGGCAGCGCGGTGAGACCGAACCCATGGTCGATGGTGACGCCGCCGGCCCAGGCGCCGAATGCATTGCCGAGATTGAACGCGGCGATGTTGAGGCTCGAGGCGAGCGTCCGTCCGGCCTCGCCGGCGGTCTCGAGCACCCGGAACTGCAGCGGCGCTACGGTCGCGAACGCCGCGATACCGAGCAGTCCGACCAGCACGATGGTCAGCACCTTCAGCGGAAGCACAGCGGTCATTGCGACCAAGACGACCGCGAGCGCTGCCAGCGTTCCGATCAGAGCGCGCGGCAGGCCTCGATCGGCCAGCCGTCCGCCGGCGACGTTGCCGATAGACAGCCCGAGCCCGAATACCAGGAGGATCGGCGATACGGCAGCATCGGAAAATCCGGTAACGCGTGTGAGGATCGGCTGGATATAGGTGAAGACCGTGAACACCCCGGCAAAGCCGAGCACCGTCATGGCGAGGCAAAGCTGGACCTGCGGACGAAGCAGCACCGCCAGTTCGTCGCGTATCGTCACCGCATTGCCGTCCTCGCCTACGTGGCTCGGCACGAACAGCGCCACGATGGCAAAGGCCCCGACGCCGATCACGGTAACCGCCCAGAACGCCGCGCGCCATCCGAGCGATAGCCCGATCCAGGCGCCGAACGGCACGCCAAGTATGGTTGCCACCGTGAGGCCGACGAACATCGTCGCGATCGCGGAAGCGCGCTTGTCCTCGGCGACGAGGCTTGTCGCGACCACCGAGCCGACGCCGAAGAACGTGCCGTGTGCCAGCGAGGTCAGCACCCGCGCGGCCATCAGCAACCCGTAGCTCGGCGCCAGCGCGCAGGCGGCATTGCCGAGCGTGAAAATGGCCATCAGCGCCAGCAGCACGACCTTGCGCGGCATCCGCCGCGTCGCCAGCGTCAGGATCGGCGCGCCGACGAACACGCCCAGCGCGTAACCCGAAATGAGCAGGCCTGCGGCCGATACCGACACCTGCATGTCGGCAGCGATCTGCAGCAGAAGACCCATGATGACGAATTCGGTGGTACCGATGCCAAAGGCACCGGCGGTGAGCGCAAGGACAGCGATGGGCAAGGATGTGGCTCCGGACTGGAAGGGACGCAAGCGCGGAAATAGCGTCGGGGCCTTACGAGAATTAGAGGGCGACAAGTCCAATCATTTGTGACACCAATTCAACATGGTCCGATCAGACACCAACCGTTCCGGCGAAATGGAAGTGTTCGTCCGCGTCGTCGACCGCGCCGGCTTTACCGCCGCGGCGCGGAGCTTGCGGCTCACGCCGTCTGGCGTGAGCAAGCTGGTGTCGCGGATGGAGGCCCGCCTCGGCGCCAGACTCATCAATCGCTCCACGCGCAAGCTGCAGCTCACGCCGGAGGGCGAAGCCTTCTATCAACGTGCGGTCCGCATCCTCGCCGAGATCCAGGAAGCCGAACACGAGGCCGCTGCCGGCGCGATGCCGCGAGGCCATCTCAGCGTCAACAGCAGTATCCCGTTCGGCACGTTGCATGTCCTTCCGCTGGTGCCGCGCTTCCTCGCCGAGCATCCAGGGATCACGCTCGATATCGTCCTCAACGACACGGTGATCGACCTCATGCAGGAGCGCGCGGACGTCGCAATCCGCGTCGGGCCGTTGCAAGTGTCGCGGCTGATCGCACGCAAGCTTGCGACCAGCCGCATGGTCGTCGTGGCCTCGCCTGATTACCTCGCCAAGCATGGCATGCCGAAGACGCCGGCTGAACTCGCCAGCCACCGCGGCATCGGCTGGACCTTTCCACGCACGATCCGCGGCTGGCCGTTCCGCAAGGGCGAGCGGATCGAAGAGGTCCTGCCGCCGCCGGTTGTCCGCGCAAGCGACGGCGAAGTCGGGCGCCGGCTCGCGCTGGGCGGTGCCGGGCTGGCGCGGCTTGCGCTATTCCAGATCGGCCCGGACATCGAGGCCGGACGATTGGTGCCGGTGCTTCAAAATCTGAATCCCGGCGACCGCGAAGATATTCACGCGGTCTATGTCGGCCACGCCGGCCCTCTTCCCGCCCGCGTTCGCGCCTTTATCGATTTCCTGTCGCGCCACATCCGCCTCGATGACCCCGCACTCAAGCGCACCGCCGACGGCAAGTGGAAGCTGGTGAGAAAATCGTAGGACGGATTTGCGTCCCACGCCCCTCCGCAGCCGTCATTGCGAGCCAACGGGTCGCAATGACGATGTGGATACTTTGGGTGCGACAAGACGACCCGACGGGCAAATCAGCAAAAGTTTGTCCATCCCTCGCGCGAAAAATATTCCGCTTT
>NZ_PSRR01000267.1 GCF_004296405.1 Bradyrhizobium sp. Leo170 | reverse complement strand
CGGCGCCGGCCGCGATCGCCGGCCCCGAGTCGCGCCGCGCCGGCTCCAGCAGCACGTCCGCCTCGCGCCCGATGCCGGCCAGTTGCTCCAGTACCATGAACCGATAGGCGTTGTTGGTGATCACGATCGGCCGCTCGAACAGCGCCGGATCCGACACCCTGAGCAGCGTCTCCTGGAAGGTCGAGCGCGTCCCGAACAACGGCAGGAACTGCTTCGGATGGACCTCGCGCGACGCCGGCCACAGCCTCGTGCCCGCCCCGCCGCACATGATCAGTGGAATAATTCGGTCCATCCTAACCTCGAATTCTGTAATGATCGCGTTGCCCGATGATAGTTAACGTCCTCATCGTTCCTCCGGAACCGATGTCCCTATCCCCTTCACATTGTCGACATCGGCGAAATGCCCCGGGGTCACGGACGCGACTAGCAGTAGATGACAGCCCTTGCCGGGCGGGTTTTCCACCCGCAAGCGCTACCACACCGGCTAGTCCCTTCAGGTGAATTTTTGTGGGCAGCGTAAACCTTTATGAGCATGCAAGCCAAATACCCGGGCAACCCGGCAGTCCCCGTTCAGGCCCTCTTTACCCGCCGGTTAGAGGATGCCGCAAGAGCGATCGAACGGCTATTGCAAGATCGGTCCTAAACCCATACCAAGGCGACCGAATTCGGCGCACGGCGCCGATTTGCGCCGTTTTTGACGTCTTTCTCGAACCTGGCAAGCGCTGACGAGATGCGCCGGATACTGCTTTCGACCATCAAGATATTGATCTCGGCTGCGTTGCTTTACCTCTCGCTCCGCAAGGTCAACCTGTATGACCTCGCTGCGCGCATCCGCGTCGAAAGCCTGGGCTGGATCGCTCTCGCGGTCGCGGTGACCTTCCTGCAGATCTTCCTCGGCGTATTACGGTGGCGCGAGATCAGCGCCGAATGCGGCGCGCCACTCGAAACCCGGCAGGCGATGCGCTTCAACGTGATCGGGACCTTCTTCAATCAGACCTTGCCATCGTCGATCGGCGGCGATGCGGTGCGGCTGTGGCTGGTCGCACGCTCCGGCGCCGGCTGGCGCGCGGCGACCTATTCGATCTTCGTCGACCGCGCCATCGGCCTGATCGCGCTGGCCGTGCTGATCGTTGCGAGCCTGCCGTGGAGCTATCGCTTGATCAACGATCCACAGGGACGGTCGGCGCTGCTCGTGATCGATTTTGCGGCGCTTGCGGCCGGCGGCGGCTTTCTGCTGCTCGGCGCATTGAAGTGGCCGTGGCTGAAGCGGTGGTGGGCGACGCACCACATCCACGCCTGCGCCGTCATCGCAAACAAGGTGCTGTTCAGTTGGGATCGCGGGCCGAAGGTCGCGGTGCTCTCCCTGCTGGTCCACGTCCTGGCCGTCATCATCGCCTGGTGCGTGGTGCAGTCCATTTCCGCGCCGCTGCTGTTCAGCCAGATTTTTCAACTGGTGCCGCCGGTGATGTTGATCACCATGCTGCCGATTTCGATTGCCGGCTGGGGCGTGCGCGAGGCGAGCATGGGTCTCGCCTTCGGCTACGCCGGGCTGGCGGTCAACGAGGGCGTCAACGTTTCGCTGCTGTTCGGCGCCGTGTCCTTCATCGTCGGCGCATTTGGCGGACTGGTGTGGATTCTTAGCGCGGAAAAGAAAGCACAAGGGGACAAGCCGATCGATGTCCCCGCGCAATCGCTCTCGCCAATCGAATGACCAACGCTGACATCGCGCTTTCGCTCGTCGCCGCGGCGCTTGCTGCGTTATCGTCGGCGTTCCTCATTTGGCTGCTGCGGCCGATGCTGGTGCGCGTGGCGCTCGCCAAGCCGAATGCGCGCTCATCCCATCGGATCCCGACGCCGCAGGGCGCGGGGATCGCCGTGATCGCGGCAACGCTGGTCGCGGCGGGCATGCTGGTCGCATTGAGCGGCAACGACACGCTGCAAATCCCCATCGCGGTCTTCGGTGCGACCTTGTTCATCGCCGCTGTCGGCTTTGCCGATGACATCAAGCCCGTGCCCGTGCTGCCGCGCCTGTTGCTGCAGGGATTGGCGGTGGCTGTGATCGTGTTCGCCGCGCCCGGCGATCTCAGGATCGTACCGGCCGTCCCGTTCTGGATCGAGCGCGGCTTGCTGCTGATCGCGGGCCTCTGGTTCGTGAACCTCGTCAACTTCATGGACGGGCTCGACCTGATGACGGCGGCCGAAGCAGTGCCGATCACGGCGGCAGTCGCACTGCTCGGCTTTTGGGCGCAGATTCCGCCTTCGACCGCGCTGGTGGCAGCGGCGCTGTGCGGCGCGCTGCTCGGCTTCTCTCCCTTCAATCGTCCGGTGGCAAAGATCTTCCTCGGTGACGTCGGCAGCCTGCCGATCGGACTCCTGCTCGGCTGGTGCCTGCTGCAGCTCGCCTATCACCAGCAGGTCGCCGCGGCGTTGCTGCTGCCGCTTTATTACCTGGCCGATGCCACGATCACGCTGCTGCGCCGGCTGATCAACAGAGAGCCATTCTGGGCGGCGCACCGCTCGCACTTTTACCAACGCGCGACGGACAACGGATTTTCCGTGTCGCGCATCGTCGGCGAAGTCTTCGCGCTCAATGTCGCGCTCGCGCTGCTCGCGATGTTGTCGATCCAATTGGATTCGGCCGCGGCGAGCCTCGTTCTGCTGCTCGCAGGCGCGAGCGCGGTGGCGTGGCAGCTCTATAGATTTTCGCGCAGAAACGCCGGTTAATCGATCAGGTGGTCGAAACCGCGCAAGGCGCGCTTCAAGCCCTCATTGAGGCCGATGAGCGGCCGCCAGCCGGTGGACGCGACCTTGGACAGGTCGAGTTCGAGCGAGC
Organism: Bradyrhizobium sp. Leo170; assembly: GCF_004296405.1. Taxonomy (GTDB): domain Bacteria; phylum Pseudomonadota; class Alphaproteobacteria; order Rhizobiales; family Xanthobacteraceae; genus Bradyrhizobium. The sequence continues at coordinate 9,195 of NZ_PSRR01000267.1, read as the reverse complement.
CGAACAGGCTCTCATTGGCCTCGTTGCGGCCGGTAATGCTGAACAATGAACTCAACACCGGCCGCGGCATGGAAAACAGGCGCGCCGGTTTGCCTGCTGCGGCGGCGAGGAGCTCGATGAATTCGGGCGTCGACACCTGCTCGTCATCCGCGACAAGGAAAATGTTGAACTGGCCATCCGGATGAGAAAGCCGATGCAGCACGAATGATGTCAGATTCTCCACCGAGACGAACGCACGACGGTTGCGCACGTTCGCAAACGGGAGCGGGACGCCGAGACCGATCGCCTTTTCGAGCAACGCGAGATTACCTTTGGCGCCGAACCCGTAGATCAATGGCGGCCGAATGATCGTGACCGTCATCTGGCTCCCCTGCGCCAAATGTCTCAATCCTGCTTCGGCCGCCGCTTTCGACATTCCATAGAGGCCGCGCGGGGTCAGGACGTCGTTCTCGCTGAATGGCGCGCGACCGTCAGTGCTTCGGCCGTGCACCAGCACGGTGCTGACGAAGATAAAGTGGCGGACACCGGCCTCGGCCGCGCAACGGGCCAGATGCAACGTGCCTTCAAGATTGACGATGCGATAAAGCTCGACGGTGTGTTCCTCCCGCCTGTGATGCACGCGCGCCGCCAGATGCACGACCGCATCGACGCCCTCGAGCGCAGCCCGCCAGTCGGTGACGGGGCCGATCGAATCGATCGTCACCTCGTCGGCGCTGCCTGTCGGGCTGCGGACGGCGCGTCGCACCACCCAACCGTTGCGCCCCAGCACCGGCGACATATGCCGGCCGACGAACCCGCTCGCTCCCGTCACCAACACCACGGGCTGGTCTTTAGTCACGACCGTAACTCCCGATACCGCTCTTCCGATCCAATCAGTCTCTGAATGAGGGCTGCATATCCTGTCAAGGCACGTTCGGGACTATAGCTCCTCGCCACCGCGACGGCCCGCTCCGGCAGCGTCGGATCGGGAGTTCGCGATGCTGCGCGAATCGCCTCGGCCAGTTGCGCCGGAATGCCCGGCGTCACAACCCACCCGAGATCGTGCTCCGCTACCGTCAGCGCGGCTTCGGCATCCGGCTCGGATATGAGGATGACCGGCCGGCCCACCGCAAGCAGATTGTAGAACCGGCTCGGCACCGAGACGCCGGCGACATCCTTTCGATAAGGAATGAGCCAGAGGTCCGCCGCCGACAGGAAATCCTGCAGCTCTTCATCCGCAACGCGGTCCACCAGCGTGATATTGGCGAGCTTCGCCTCGGACTGCATCGATCTCAGTTCGTCGAAGCCCATCCCCCAGCCCGAGAGCAGGAAATGAATGCCGGGATCATCCTTCAGCCGGCGCGCCGCCTCGAACACGATCACAGGATCGTGGGTGAAGCCGAGATTGCCGGAAAGGCCGACGATAAAACGGCCCCCAAGCCCGCTACGGAAGGCATTGTCGGCCGCAACCGGGCGAACCGCGGGGTCGATGGTGGTCCAGTTCGGAATGAATTCGATCTTGTCCCGCGTCATGCCGCGATAGCTCAACAGCAACTTCTCGCTGTCGCGGCCGATGATGACAACGGTGGTCAACGCGCGGAACATCAGCCCATTCATGGCGCGCATCGCTCTGGTGACGATCGAACCCGGCTTCAACAGGCCGCTCAGGACGAGCACCTCCGGAAACAGATCGTGCATGATCAGGATCGACCCGGCGCGCTTCAATCTGGCCGCGGCGGCGACGGCGTAAGGCAGCACAAAAGGGGCCGTCACCGTCAGCGCGACGTCGCCGGGCTCAAGCCGCCTGAGAAGGGCGAAGAAGGTGCGCGCGGTGAACAGCAGCTCGGCGGTGGCGCGCTTGAGGAGCGCGGCCTTGTCCGGCATCCGGTTCTTGATCTCCTCGACCGCCGGCCGGTCGGCTGCCGATTTCGACGCAGAGCGCGGCCATCCCGACAGCACCAGCACGTCCACCTCCTTCGCAAGGCGGTTCGCTATCGCAGCCATGATCGCGGCGGTCGTGCTCTGGTCCGGCGGATAGTGCTGACTGACGACGATGACTTTTCCGGGCTTCTGCATCGGTGGTCTCGCGGATCAGGGGCGGATCACGCGGCGTTCGATCCGAATTCAGGCACGGCATCCTTCAGCACGCCGCGGATCGTGGTGCGATCGTCTCTAGCGATCGCCTCTTCCAGCGCAGCGAGCCATTTGCGCAAGGTCGCCATCGGCGGCTCGTTCGGCCTGGCTGCCATGATTCCGGCAATCCCGATCTCGACCGTCGGCTCCTCACTCGCGAACAGGATCTCGTTCAGCCTCTCCCCCGGCCGTATCCCACTGAAGACGATATCGACGTCGATGCCGGGCTGCAGGCCCGACAGACGTATCATCCGCTCGGCAAGCTCGACGATCTTGACCGGCTGGCCCATTTCGAGAACGTAGACGGAGACGTCGGGTCGCACCAGCGTCAGCGCATGCGTGGCCGCAGTCAACACGAGATCGCAGGCTTCGCGGATGGTCATGAAATAACGCACCATGTCGGGATGCGTGACGGTAACCGGGCCGCCCGCCTCGATCTGCGCCTTGAATTTGGGCACCACCGACCCGTTCGACGCCAGCACATTGCCGAACCGGACCGAGATCAGGCGCATATGCGGCTTGTCGCCGAACTGCGCGGCAAGATCGTGATCGAGCGCCTGGCAATACATTTCGGCAAAGCGCTTGGTCAGGCCCAGCATCGAGACCGGCTCGATTGCCTTGTCGGTGGAGATCATCACCATCGCCTTGGCGCCGGCTTCGCGTGCGGCGTCCGCAACGTTCACCGATCCGAAGATGTTGGTCTTGACGCCCTCGCTCCAGTCGCGCTCGAGAATCGGCACGTGTTTCAGCGCCGCGGCATGGAACACGATGTCGGGCTTGAATTCACGCATCAGCCGCAGGATGCGCTCGCGATCGCGAATGTCGGCGATGCGGCCTTCCACCGCCGCCTCGGCCCCGCGCGCCGCGAGCGCCTCGGTGACCGCATACAGGGCCGGCTCCGAATGCTCGATGACCAGCAGGCGGGCGGCACCGAACGTCGCCACGCGATCGCAGATTTCGGCGCCGATCGAGCCGCCGCCGCCGGTGACGATGACGCTCTTGCCTTTCACCAACCCTTCCAGGCGGGCATAGTCGATCGTCGCGGTCGGACGCAGCAGCAGGTCTTCGACCGCGACATTGGTCAGCCGCGGCGCATCGCCGCCCTCGAGCGATGGCAGGCGGCTGACCATCAGGCCCATCCGCTTTGCCCGCATTAGCACCGATTCCGGATGCGCGTCGGGCTCGAACGCCGACGGCGTCATCACCACCCGCTTGATCGGCTTCTCGCGGCTTTGGAACTCGCGGATCACGGTTTCGACATCGTCGACACCGCCAAGCACCGGGATGTTGCGGATCTGCTGGCCGAGGTCGGAATTCGAGGGCGACAGCACGCCGACCGGCCAGATCCGCTTGATGGCGCCGTTCTCGATCCCGCGCAGCACGATCTCGGCATCTGCCGCACGCCCGACCAGGAGCGTCGGCGCGGCGTCCTCGGTGCGGGCATGATGGCGCGTGCGCGAGTAGCGGAAATAGCGGTAGCCGAAGCGGAGCGCGCCCAGCGAGAACACCTGGAGGAAGAAATAGAGGATGATGGTGATGCGGCCGAAAAACACGGTTCCGTGGAAGCTCGGCGCGATGAAGAAGAAGACGTAGTCGAGAACGACCAGTGCCAGCGTCAGGACTGCCGAGGCCCGCAGGATGTTGAGGGCGTCCGGCAGCGAGATGAAACGCCATTTCGAGGTGGTGAGATTGAAGACGTAACAGATGATCACGCTGAAGACGACAAACCAGGGCAGGATGCGCAGCAGCAACGGCAGACGATCCGTGAGCAGATCGCCCTCGAAGCGCAGATAGAATGCGGCCAGGAGCGCGAATGCGGTCGCGACCGCGTCATGCATCACGATCAGGAAGTTGCGTGCCGTGAGTTGAGAGAAGCGCGTCATGTGACGGATGGGCCAAGGACCAAGAGGTTTGCAACAGCGTTCGGGGCTGCTGATAGCCCATATGCAGCGCGCAGGCCAGAGATCATGGCGTGACCGAACTCAGCGGTTTTACGGCCGCGCCGTCCGATTTCGCCTTCAGCACAATGCCGCCGGCGACGCCGACGCCGAGTACGTACATCCAGCCCTCGTGGAAATCGAAGATGTGCGAGTTGAACAACGAGGTAAAGACATTCTGCACGACCACCAAGAGCCCGATCCAATTGACCAGCCCCTCGCCCCGAAACAGTCTTAGATGCCAAAACCAGATGGCATAGAGGATGACGACGCCAACAATGCCCCATTGCACGGCGACATTCAATGTCTGGTTGTGCGGATTGCCGACCACGTCGCTGGTCGCCTTGAGCTCCTCGGCGGACACCTCGGTCGCGACCTGCGCGAACAGCCCGCGGATGGAGCCGGTGCCGTGGCCGATCAAAGGCGCATCGGCGATGAAGCCCAGCGATTTGCGCCAGTATTCGAGCCGGAGCCCGATCGAGGTCGCTCGGTTCTGCTCCTTGTATTCCCGATAGTCCTTGCTGAAGCTCTCCGCTGTCGAGTGCAGTTGCGGCGAGGTCTGCCAGGCGACCGCCGCCAGCACCGCCACCGCTGCAGCAATGATCAGGATGCTGCGCCATCTCAGATGCAGGAAGGCGAACACCGCAAGCATCACGGGCACCGTGACCAGCGCCGTCCGCGAGACGATCACAAAGGCCATGTTGACGAAAAAGCTCAAGGCGATCGCGACCAGCAGGCCGGCCAGCGCGAATCTCTTCGCGCGCAGGAGGGTGATAATGGGATAGGCCAGCGCCACCGCACACAGCGTGAACTCCTGGCTCTGGTCGATATAGTTCTTCACGAAGATGCCGCGCTCGGCGTCAATAGGCGGTTTCAGCGACAGGCTGGGCTGCAGGAACACCAGCCAGGACATCACCACCAAGAGCGTGCAGGAGATCAGGAACGCGGTGAACACCCACATCCCGCGGGTCGAGCGCTCGAAATGGTAGAGCAGGAACGGCAGCACCAGGAGCTTGGCCGTCGGGCTCAGGGCATAGGTGCGCGCGCCCCAGGGCGCGTCCGACCACAGCATGCCGACGACCGCAAGCAGGAACAGTGCGATCGGCAGCGCGACGATCGGCCGCTTCAGCGATTGCAGGAAAGACTTCAGATCGAGCGTCGGCGCGACCACGATCACGAACACTGCGCCGAAGATGCCGACCAGCGAGGTCGACCAGGGCAGCGACAGCGCGAGCAGCACGGCGACGATGTCGGCCGCTTTGGTCCAGGCGGCAGGGTTGCGCCAGGCCGGCAGCGCGGCGGCTGCGGGGGAAAAGCCCGCGGCCGTGCTCACGCCTTGCCTCTGCGGGCGCGGGCGACCAGCGAGGTCGTGCTGAAGCCGGGCAGGATGTCGACCAGCAGCACCTCGCCGCCATGGGCTTCGACGATCTCATGGCCGACCACCTGCGCGCGGGTATAGTCGCCGCCCTTGACCAGCACGCTCGGCTTGATCGCCGTGATCAGGTTGATCGGCGTGTCCTCCTCGAAAATGGCGACGAGATCGACCGCCTCCAGCGCCGCCAGCACTTCGGCACGTGCGCGCTCGTCCTGCACCGGGCGTCCCTGCCCTTTCAGCCGGCTGACGGAGGCGTCGCTGTTGAGGCCGACGATCAGCCGATCGCAGGCGCCACGCGCTGCCGTCAACACCTTGACGTGGCCGGGATGCAGGATGTCGAAGCAGCCATTGGTGAAGCCGACGCGCAGGCCCTGCCGGCGCCATTCGCTGAGCTGGGCGCCAAGATCGCCGCCGGCCGCGACGATCTTCTCTTCCGCCACAAGCGAGGCATGCGGCAGGATCTTGCGCCTGAGCTCGGCCGGCGTCACCGTCGCGGTGCCGGTCTTGCCGACGGCGACCGCGGCCGCCGCGCTGGCCACCCGCAACGCGGTCTCCCAATCGGCGTTGGCAGCGAGCGACAGCGCGAGCGCAGCCGCAACCGTGTCGCCGGCGCCGGAGACGTCACGGACCTTCACCGGCAACGCCGGCACGTGCACGGTTTCGCCGTCACGCACCACCAGCGTCATGCCGTGCTCGCCCTGCGTCACCAGCATCGCCTCGCAATCGGCGAGCCGCATCGCGTCCTCCGCGGCTTCGGCGATCGCATCGGGCGTATCGGCACGGCTCCGCGTCGCCTCGGCGAATTCCTTGCGGTTGGGGGTCAGCAGCGTCGCGCCGCGATAGATCGCGAGATTGAGGCTCTTGGGGTCGACGATCACGCGCTTGCCAAGCTTGCGCGCGGCGTCGATGGTGTTGCGGATCACGCGCGCGGTCAGCACGCCCTTGGCATAGTCCGACAGCAGCACGATGTCCGCGCGGGCAAGTTCCGGAATGATCGTGTCGATCAGTTGCTGCTCGGTCTCGCCTGCCGCCGGCTGCGCCTGCTCCCAGTCCGCGCGCAGCATGTGGGTGGAAAAATGCTCGGAGACGAAGCGCACCTTCCGCGTCGTCGGGCGCGCGCTGTCGCACACCAGCCGGCTTTCGATGCCGCTCTCCGCCGCCAGCGCCGCCTTCAGTCTCGCGCCCGTTTCGTCCTCGCCGACGAGGCCGACAAAATGCAGCGGCCGCCGAGCGAAGCGATATTGCGCGCGACGTTACCGGCGCCGCCGACATTGGTCTCGCTGCGCTGGACCGCGATCACCGGCGCCGGCGCCTCCGGCGAAATTCGCGACACCTCGCCATAGACGAATTCGTCCAGCATCAGGTCACCGATGCAGAGCACGGTCTGACGGGAAAGCGCCTGCGACAGGGTTTCGAAATCGAACATCTGTTTCCTTGGCCCGTTCCTTGGCCCGTCAGCGATAGCGGTCGGGACGATCGAGGAAGGCGTTCACGTAAGCATCGACGGCGTCCTCGAGCCGCGTGAAACCGCCGTTATAGCCCGCGCGCTGCAGGCGATCGACATCGGCTTGCGTGAAATATTGATAGCTGCCCCTGATCTGTTCGGGCATATCAACATACTCGATGTTCGGCGGCCGCCCGAGCGCGGCATAGGCCGACAGCATCAGGTCCTTAAAACTGCGCGCGGTGCCGGTTCCGACATTGAATAGCCCGCTGACCGAAGGCGTGGCGAGCAGCCACATCATCACCCGCACGGTATCGTCGACATAGATGAAGTCGCGCCGCTGGTCGCCATCGACGATGCCATCGCGATGCGACTTGAACAATTGCACCACTCGGCCCGCCTTGATGTCGTCGAAGCGCCGCGCCAGCACGCTCATCATCGTGCCCTTGTGATATTCGTTCGGCCCGAACACGTTGAAGAATTTCAGGCCCGCCCATTGCGGCGGCAGCTTTTCGCCGCGCGCGGCGCGCTCGGCCACAGTGAGATCGAACAGATGCTTGCTCCAGCCGTAGAGATTCATCGGCCGCAGCTTCTTCAGCGCTTCGACCGTCTGCTCGTCGCGAAATCCTGCTTCGCCGTCACCATAGGTCGCAGCCGAGGACGCATAGATCAGCGGCGTCGCATTCGCCGTGCACCAGTCGAGCAGCCGGACCGACAGGCGGAAATTGGTCTCGATCACGAGATCGCCGTCGGTCGCCGTGGTCTCGGAGATCGCGCCGAGATGGATCACCGCATCGAGCTGCCGGCCCGACAGCCACGCCGAAAGCTCCGTGGGCGGCACGAAATCGGCAAGCTGGCGTTTTGCCAGGTTGCGCCACTTGCCGTCATGGCCGAGCACGTCGCACACGACAACGTCCGTGCGGCCGGCGTCATTCAACGCGGCCACGACATTCGACCCGATAAAACCGGCCCCGCCGGTCACCAGCAACATGCCGATCCCTGCCCTGATTTGTGCGGCGCCAGCTTTGCCCCAGTCCGGTGGTGCAGGCAACTTGCCCGGTGGAAGAATTCCATCTCACTTTACCTCCGGAGGGAGAGGGGCTACCGACGAGGCCGCAAAAGCGCCCGGTTCCCGCACAGAAGATATGAACATTGATTCAATAGAAGGCATTGAGGTCGAGGACGCCGGCGATACCCGCCCGATCCTGATCATCCCCTATATGTGGATCGGCGATTTCGTGCGCGGCCATACCGTGGTGCGGGTACTGAAACAGCGCTGGCCAAATCGCCCCGTCGACATGCTCACCACCTCGCTCTGCGCACCGCTGGTCGACTATATGCCTGGTGTCCGCGGCAAGATCGTCTGGGATTTGCCGCGCGGCCGCCTGGCGGTCGCAAAACAGTTCAGCCTAGCCCGGGAACTTCGCGCCCGCGGCTACCAAACCGCCCTCGTCATGCTCCGCACCTGGAAATCGGCGATCGCGCCGACACTGGCCGGTATCCCGGAGCGGGTCGGCTTTTTCGGCGAGGCAAGGTTCGGCCTCATCAACCGGATGCGCTGGGGCGAGAAGACGCTGGATCGCATGGTCGACCAGATGTCGGCGCTCGCTTTGCCAGTGGGTGCGAAATTCCCTTCCGAGTGGCCGGTACCGCAATTGCGGGTTCCCGCCGAGGAAACCGAGCGCTGGCGGCAAGCCAACGGTCTGGGGCGCGGTCCCGCGATCGCGCTGGCGCCCGGCTCGGTCGGCTCGGGTAAGCGCTGGACCTATTACGGCGAGGCCGCACGGCTGCTCGCGGTGCGCGGTTTCGACGTCTGGGTGGTCGGCGGCCCCGGCGAGAAGGCGCTGGCCACGGAGATCGTCGCCGCCGGCGGCGCTGGTGTCCGCGACCTGACCGGCACCGATCTGCGCAACGGTATCCTGGCGATGGCCGCAGCGAGCGTCGCGATCTCCAACGATTCCGGCCTGATGCACGTCGCGGCCGCGCTCGGCACGCCAACCATGGGCATTTTCGGCCCCACCAGCCCCTACCACTGGGCGCCGCTCAACGGCCTCGCCGCCACCGTGGTGACCAAGACACACGTGCCGTGTCAGCCCTGCCATCGCCCGGTCTGCACCATGAACGACCACCGCTGCATGCGCGATATCCCAGCCTCCGACGTGGCCGACATCGCCGAGCGCGTGCTGGCTCAGGCGAGCGCGCGATAGACCGCGGCGATCCCGCTTGCCTCCGCGTCGAGACTGAATTTCTCCACCACGCGCGCCCGCGCCCGCTCCCCCATCGCAGCCGCCGCCGCCGGATCGCGCATCAACGGCTCAAGCGCCGCA
>NZ_PSRR01000266.1 GCF_004296405.1 Bradyrhizobium sp. Leo170 | reverse complement strand
CGCAGGGTCCGGCCGGTCCGCGCGGCGAGCCGGGCCCGCCCGGGCAACTGCCTTCGATCGAACAGGTGATGCCGTGGCTGCACATGATCTTCGACGCCTGGGAAGACTATCGCCGCCAGCGCGAGCAGGAGGCGGCCGAGCGCGAAGCATTGGCTGCGGCCGTGGCCGAGCAACCCGCTGACCTCGACGATCCCGATGAAGACGAGGATCACAAGGACAAGAAAAAGAAGAAGCACAAGGACAAGAAATAGGCCGCCAGCCGGCGCGGCTCACCCGAACCGCAGCCGCGAGCGCTCCTTTGCCTTCTCCGCCTCCACTTCGCGGTCGCGCGCCGGTGCCGTGGTGTGTAGCGAAACGAGAAGCCGGTGCGCGGCGTCCGAGACCTCGGCGACCGCGCGATCGAAGGCAGCTTCATTGGCCTGCGACGGCTTGTTGAAACCGGACAGTTTGCGCACGAATTGCAGTGCGGAAGCGTGGATCTCGTCCTCGGTCGCGGGCGGCTCGAAATTGAACAGCGTCTTGATGTTGCGGCACATGCTTTACTCCTGTCACCGGCGGCCCGGGTCCGTTGCCTTAGCCCAAGGACGATTGGTCCATGGAAATTCCGACATCATCGCCTATTCTGTCATGAAAGCGCCGGTGGCTTCACCCCTCCCGGCCGCAACGCAAAGCGAGTTCCCGATGAGCCATGTGATCTACAAGATCGTCGAACATGACGGCGGATGGGCCTACACCGTGGACGGCGTGTTCTCCGAACCGTTCGCGACCCATGCCGCTGCGCTGGCCGCCGCCCGACGTGTGGCGGCCGAGCAGCGGGTGCCCGGCCGCACCGAGGCGATCGAGTATGAAACCCCTGACGGACAATGGCACACCGAGACCGCCGCCGGCAGCGACCGCCCCGAGACGGATGTCGAGGATCGCGGCTGAGGCTGAGCATGCCTCTTTCAGCGCGGGATGACGGCGGAATTTCGCGATGATACGCTTGTCGCAAATACGACATCCGGAGATCGCCCGTGACCGACCTTGCCGCTGCCGACCTCGCCTCGATCTATCAAAAGCCGACTGCGCGCGTGATCGCGAAGGCGCGGCCAGAGATCGATGTGCATGCGAGGAAGTTCATCGGCATGTCGCCGTTCTGCGTGCTGGCGACCTCCGGCTCCGACGGCAGCGTCGATGCGTCCCCGCGCGGCGGCAATCCGGGCTTCGTCAGCGTCGCCTCGCCGAACCTGTTGTTGATGCCGGACCGCTCCGGCAACAACCGCATCGACAGCTTCCGGAACATCGTCGAGGGTTCGGGCTTTCTGCAGCTCATCTTCTTCGTGCCGGGGATCGACGAGACATTGCGCGTCGGCGGCAAGGGACGTCTCTCGTCCGATCCGGAGCTCCTGGCTTCGATGGTGGAATTCGGCAAGCCGCCGCGCGCGGTGCTGCGCGTCGACGTGACGGAAGCCTATTTCCACTGCGGCAAGGCCTTGATGCGCTCGAAACTGTGGTCGGCGGACACGCGCGTCGAGCGCAAGGTATTCCCGAGCATCAGCGAAGTGATCCACGACCAGACCACGCTCGGCGAGCCGGAGAGCCAGGCGGTGGTGGAAGAGCCGCAGCTCTGACGGCTGGCGCGGGTAATCACCCTCCCCTTTCAGGGAGGGTGGAAATCCTTGCCCCGCCTCAGTGCTCGTTCTCGAGGTGGCCGACGTGCTTCTGGGTGTAGAGCTCAAGGCCGATGCGCTGGATCAGGTCGAGCTGGGTCTCGAGGAAATCGATGTGGTGCTCCTCGTCCTTCATCAGGTCCTCGAACAGATCGCGGCTCACATAGTCCTTCACGCCGTGGCAGTAGGTGGCGGCTTCCTGGTAGAGTGCGCGGGCGCCGATCTCGGCGGCGAGATCACACTCGATGATCTCCTGGACGTTCTGGCCGATCCGCAAGGGATCGAGCACCTGCATGTTGGGGAAGCCGTCGAGGAACAAAATGCGGTCGGTGAAGCGGTCGGCGTGGTGCATCTCCTCGATCGATTCCTTGCGCCAGACCTTCGCCATCTCCAGGAGGCCCCAGTTATTCAGGATGCGATAGTGCAGCCAGTACTGGTTGATCGCCGTGAGTTCGCTGCGCAGGCCCTTGTTGAGATATTCGATGACCTTAGGGTCGCCCTGCATAGTCCACTCCAAATGCTTAAAGGCCCAAAGCGGGCCCGATTCCAACTTTAGAACGCTTCTAAATCAGATTATGGACAAGAGCAACCCTCCTCTGGGAGGGCACCTGGGAAGAGATCTGGGGAAATCCGGCGGATCAGCAGGCCGCGAGCGCGAACTCAGTGTTGGCGGCTTCGTCGACTGTCTCGTGGCTGTGCGGGCAGCCGCTGCAGCAGGCCTTGGCGCACGGTCCGAGCGCCTCGTTAATGATCGTCTTGATGGTGCGGGCACAGCGGCCGCATTCTGCACTGCAGCCAAGGCAGCCATAGAGCTGCTTGGCATTTCGCGGCAAGGACCCGCCGACGCTCACGGCACTGCGGACGTCGTGGTCGCTGAGGACATTACAGGAACAAACGATCATCGAAGAGGCGGGTCCGGTCGGTGATGCTGACATAAGAAATATTGAAGGCGAGCAAGCGACGCAAAGGGAAAAACCGGAATTTGAAGCAATTCCAAACTGATGATGGAGGTAAATTGGAATGGCTCTAAGTGTGATCCGCGTCATCGCACGGCACGCCGGCTATCACTTGGCGGGCGATCCGCCGCGGCGTTGATTGATCGTCAAGGGGAAATGTGGAACTCTGGTCAGGACCAGTGCCCCAAAAGGGATGACTTGAAGAAAGGTGAGGCCATGAGGAAGACATTGCTCGGATTTGCCGCCATTGCATTGGCAGGCGCGCTCGTGGCAGCACCTCCGGCGCATGCGCAGCGCGGCGTTGCCGCGGGCGTCGCGGCCGGACTGATCGGTGGCGCCCTGATCGGCGGGGCGATCGCTTCGCAGAACGGGTACTACGGTCCCGGTTACTCCTACGGTCCCGGGTATTCCTACGGTCCTGGCCCCGGCTACTACGTCGCCGACCCCTACGAGTACGGGCCGCCCTGCGCCTGGCAGCGCCAGCGCTTCTGGGACGGCTATGGCTGGCGGGTGCGCAACGTGCGCGTCTGCTATTAACGCGCATTCACCTTCATTAAATCTCGCACAGGATGCCGGAAAACCCCCGCTTTTCCGGAAGCTGAACGGCTTATGGCCAGAAAAAACCGTTTTTTTCAGGCCATTAGCGCGCTGACGTTTACTTTCGATTGACTGTTGTGCGCTCTTTTTGCGACACGGGATTTCGAAACCAGCGTGCGAGTCATCGTTAAGCGTTAAACCCGGCGTCGGCTGAAGGCGCCATCCAGGAGAGCCCAAGACATGAAGAAGACATTAGCTGCCTTCGTCGCGGTCGCAACGATTGCCGGTTCGCTGGCTGTCGCGCCGGCTGCCAAGGCCGGAGACGGCCAGATCGCAGCCGGCGTGGCCGGCGGCCTGATTGGCGGCGCCCTGCTCGGTGGCGCGATTGCTGCGAGCCGTCCGGCTCCGGTCTATGTCGCACCGGCGCCGGTCTACGTTGAAGAAGCTCCGTGCCGCATGATTCGCGAGCGCTTCTGGGACGGCTACGGCTGGCGTTTCCGTCGCGTTCAGGTTTGCGACTAAGCTGACCCGGCTCATCGAGCCACTGAATCAAAACCCGGCCGACATCCAGGCCGGGTTTTTCTTTGCCCTTATCGCCGACGGCTACCTCGCCGCCGTCATCGCGCGCAGCACCGCTTCGCTCGGCCAGCAATCGACCTTCAGGCCTGCCGATTTCTGGTAGGCGCCGAGCGCGGCGCGGGTCTGCATCCCGGCCTTGCCGTCGAGTTTGTCCTTGTAGAGACCGATCCGCGTGAGATGGCGCTGCATCGCCTCGACATCGGCGGTGCGCAATTGCGTCGTCGCCGACCAGGGCGTCGCGAACGGCGCCGGGCTCGTCATGCGGTCGGCGAGATGGCCGACAAACAGCACGTAGAGATCGGAAAAATTGTATTCCTTGATGACGAAGTAGTTCTTCGTGGTCAGGAATGCGGGGCCATAGATGCCCTCGGGCTGCAACAGCGAGGCCGGCTGCGCCTGTTCCGTCGCGCTGAGCTTCTGTCCGCGCACCGGCACAAAGCCTGCGCCCAGCCATTCGCCGACCGGCCTCGTCACCTCGGGTACGCCCATGGTGCAATCGACATTGGCCGGCGCCTTCACCTCGTAGGCCCAGCGCACGCCCTTCTGCCAACCCTTGTTGACGAGCTGCTGGGCGGCGGAGGCGAGCGCATCCGGCACCGAGTGCCAGATATCGATGCGGCCGTCGCCGTCGAGATCGACGCCATGCTTGTAGTATTCGGATGGCAGAAACTGCGTAAACCCGGTGGCGCCGGCCCAGGACGAGCGCATCTCCTGGCGCGTCACCGCGCCCTCGCCGAGGATCTTCAGCGCGAGGATGAACTCGGTGCGGTACTGGTCCTTGCGGCGGCCGACATAGGCCTGCGTCGCCACCACGCGCAGCGTGTCGTAGGGTAGCTTGTAGCGGCCGTAATCGGTCTCGCGGCCCCAGATCGCGAGCACCACGGTTGCCGGCACGCCGAAGCGATTTTCGATCTCGTTGAGATCAGCGCGGTGCTTCTGCATCAGCCGCTGCCCCTCGACGGCAAGCCGCGCGATCGATGCTTCCTTGACGTAATCCGCCGGCACCTGGACGAATTCAGCCTGGGACGGTGCGCCGGTCGCCGGGCGGCCCGGCAGGATCAGATCAGGCAGCTTGTAGTCAGGCTCGAGCCCACGCGTCTCACGATCAAACGTCGCGCGCGACACACCGGCGGCCTGCGCCTCCGGCCACAGTGAGGCGATGAATTGGGTGAAGGCGGCATCGGCGGCGTGGGCTGACGGCACCAAGGGCGACGTCGAGAACAGGAGGCCGAAGGCAAGCGCACGGAGGAATGACAAGACGGGCGGCCTGTTCACACAGCGGTCCAATCCAAGTGCTATCCTGTTCTTGAGGCAGACATTAATCACGCGATGCTAGCACGACACGACAGCCGCCGCACCCTCAATGTCCGGCCGACTGCTTGGCTCCTTCGATCGACGCATTCGAGAGCTTGTCGACGAGGGCAATGCCGATCGCGGAGAGGATGAAGACGGTGTGGATGATCGTCTGCCACATCACGCCGGTCTCAGTGTAGTTGGTCTTGCCCGACGTCAGTGCGCCGGCCTCGATGAAGGTCCGCAGCAGGTGGATCGAGGAGATGCCGATGATCGCCATCGCCAGCTTGATCTTGAGCACGCTGGCGTTGACGTGGCTCAGCCATTCCGGCTCGTCTGGATGTCCCCGCAGGTTGAGGCGCGAGACGAAGGTCTCGTAGCCGCCGACGATCACCATCACCAAAAGATTCGAGATCATGACGACGTCGATCAGGCCGAGCACCGCCAGCATGATCTGCTGCTCGCTGAAATCAAAGGCATGGGCGAACAGGTGCCACAGTTCCTTGATGAACAGCACGACATAGACGCCCTGAGCGATAATCAGCCCGACATAAAGCGGCAATTGCAACCAGCGAGATCCGAAGATCAGCATAGGGACCGGGCGCAGCGGTATGTTCTTCGGCGGCACGGGTGCGTCGGAGGTGGCAGACATTATGAATTTGCTCGTGGCAGGATTTGGGATTGCGGAATGCTATATCTACGCAATCTCGTCGTGGTGGGAAGCGACAACTGGCCGCAGCAAATTGTCGCTAGACTGCCGTCACCTCGTCAGCTTCTTGTATTTCACCCGATGCGGGATGATCGAATCCTGGCCGAGACGCCGCATCTTGTCCTTTTCGTAATCCTGGAAGTTGCCTTCGAACCATTCGACATGGCTATCGCCTTCGAAGGCGAGGATGTGAGTGGCGATGCGGTCGAGGAACCAGCGGTCGTGGCTGATGATCACGGCGCAGCCGGCGAAATCCTCCAGCGCCTCTTCGAGCGCGCGCAGCGTGTCGACGTCGAGGTCGTTGGTGGGCTCGTCGAGCAGCAGCACGTTGGCGCCCGACTTCAGCATCTTGGCAAGATGCACGCGGTTGCGTTCGCCGCCTGAGAGCGCGCCAACCTTCTTCTGCTGGTCGGCGCCCTTGAAATTGAAGGCCGAGCAATAACCGCGCGAATTCACTTCGCGCTTGCCGAGCAGGATCAGCTCGTTGTTGCCGGAAATCTCCTCCCACACGGTCTTGCTGCCGTCGAGCGCGTCGCGCGACTGATCGACATAGCCGAGATGGACGGACTCGCCGGTCGTGATCGTGCCCTGGTCGGGCTTCTCCTGCCCGGTGATCATGCGGAACAGCGTGGTCTTGCCGGCGCCGTTCGGACCGATCACGCCGACGATGCCGCCGGGCGGCAGCTTGAAGGTGAGATTGTCGATCAGCATGCGGTCGCCGAACGACTTGGTCAGGCCTTCGAAATCGACGACGTTCTGGCCGAGCCGCTCGGCGACGGGGATGATGATCTGCGCGGCCTGAGTCTGCTTCTCGCTCGCCTTCTTGAGCAGATCCTCGTAGCGCTGGTAACGCGCCTTGGACTTGGCCTGGCGAGCCTTGGGCGAGGATGCGATCCACTCCTGCTCGCGCGCCAGCGTCTTCTGATGCGCCGCGTCCTCGCGGCCCTCCTGCTCGAGCCGCTTCTGCTTCTGCACCAGCCAGGAGGAATAGTTGCCCTCATAGGGAATGCCGCGGCCGCGATCGAGCTCGAGAATCCAGCCCGTGACATTGTCGAGGAAGTAGCGGTCGTGGGTGACGATCAGGATCGCGCCGGGATACTGCCGCAGATGGCCTTCGAGCCAGGACACAGATTCGGCGTCGAGATGGTTGGTCGGTTCGTCCAGCAGCAGCAGCTCGGGCTGGTCGAGCAAGAGCCGGCACAGCGCGACGCGGCGGCGCTCGCCGCCGGAGAGCTTTGAGACGTCGGCGTCGTCGGGCGGACAGCGCAGCGCGTCCATCGCCTGGTCGACCTTGCTGTCGAGATCCCAGAGGCCCTGGGCCTCGATCTCGTCCTGCAGCTTGGTCATCTCATCGGCGGTCTCATCCGAGTAGTTCACCGCCAGCTCGTTATAGCGGTCGAGGATCGCCTTCTGCTTGGCGACGCCCAGCATCACGTTCTCACGGACGGTGAGGTTGGGATCGAGGTGCGGTTCCTGCTCGAGATAGCCGACGCGGGCGCCCTCGGCGACCCAGGCTTCGCCGGTATAGTCCTTGTCGATGCCGGCCATGATCTTGAGCAGCGTCGATTTACCGGAGCCGTTGACGCCGAGCACGCCGATCTTGGCGTCCGGGTAGAAGCTCAGGTGGACGTTATCGAGCACCTTGCGGGTCGGGTAGCTCTTGGTCAGACCTTGCATGAAATAGACGAACTGGCGGGCCATTGAGTCCCCTGGAATCGGCAGGATTTGTGGAAATTTTGCTGCCGCCGATGTAGCCGCCGGGCCCTCAAAGCGCAACCGCACACCGCGCGTTTTCCATCCGTTCACCCCGATGAATACGGGATTGAAACCATGTGTACGGAGGATGACGACAATTGAAACCATCTTTTAATAAATCGGGCGAAATCTCGTTTTCAGCGTCGAAAACGGCATTTTGCGCAGGCTAAGCCGCGCATGACCAACAGGAGGGCTGTGTCATGGCAACAAGCACGTCCCTGCCCGCCCCGGGGGCCAGCCGCACTGGCCTTGCGAAGATCATCGCCGAACTCCGCGTCTTCTGGCGCCAGTTCTTCACCAGGGCATTCAACCCCTACCGGCCGGAACTGCACTATATGCGCGGACCCGGGCCGGCCTGGCGCGCCAAGCACAGAAGCCGGTTGCGATCATGATCCGATTAGAAGCAATCGGATCATGATCTCATCTCTTTGTTTGAGCATGATCTTTTCGGAAAACCGGTATCCACTTTTCCGGATCATGCTCTGAGCCTGTCGGATATTTGAAGCCGGCGTTTCCCGAACTCCGCTTGCGCGACCCGACGATTGCGCGCAACCATGGCGATATCCCCCGACGGTATTTTCGCCGTCCTTTCGCCAGAGACGGATTCATCGATGACGCGGCTGCGCTGTGCAATCCTCGACGACTATTTCAACCTGTCACTTTCGATCGCGGACTGGTCAGGGATCAAGGACCGCATCGACATCACCGTGTTCAGGGAGCCGTTTGCGAGCGAGGCGGCGGCCGCGAGCGCGCTTGCCGATTTCGAGATCATCTGCGCGATGCGCGAACGCACCGCATTCCCGCGCACGCTGTTCGCGGCGCTGCCCAAGCTGAAGCTCCTGCTGACATCAGGCATGCGCAATGCGGCAATCGACGTGGACGCCGCCAAGGCTCACAAGGTGGTGCTGTGCGGCACGCAATACAGCCGCGACCCGACCGCGGCGCTGACGCTCGGCCTGATCCTGGAACTCACCCGCGGCATCGGCCGGGAAAACGCGCGGATGCATGCCGGCGAGCCCTGGCAGACTTTTGCTGGCGTAGAGATCGAGGGCCGCACGCTTGGCGTGGTCGGGCTCGGCAAGCTCGGCACCCGGGTGGCGAAGCTCGCGCAGGCGTTCGGCATGAATGTCAACGCCTGGAGCCCCAACCTGACGGCCGAGAAATGCAAGGAGGCCGGCGTCGGCTATGCCAGCAAGGAGGAATTGTTTGCGACCGCCGACATCGTCACCATCCATGTGGTGCTGAGCGAGCGCTCGCGCGGCCTGGTGGGTGCCGCCGATCTCGCGCGGATGAAGCCGACGGCCTATCTCGTCAACACTGCGCGCGGGCCGATCGTCGACGAGAACGCACTGCTGGAAGTCCTTACGCAAAAGAAGATCGCGGGCGCCGGCATCGACGTGTTCTCGGTGGAGCCGCTGCCGGCCGACCATCCCTTCCGCAGGCTCGACAACCTCGTGCTCACCCCGCACCTCGGCTACGCGACCCAGGAGAGCCTCGGGATCCACTACGGCCAGATGGTCGAGTGCATCGATGCCTGGACCAAGGGCAGCGAGCCGCCGCGGCGATTGGCGTAATCACCGATCCTCGCAGAGAGCGGTCGCGACCCGTTCGTCCGTGATCAGGATATCGGCCAGCCCCGCGCGGATTGCTGCGCTGATGATCGGGAGCTTCTGAAGACCGCCGGCGGCAAGGATGCGCTCGCGTACCGCCTTCAGATCGCGCATCGGCGGATGGATCACGCGCCGGGTCAGGGGATGCGTCACCGCGTTGCCGTCCTTGTCGAGATAGTGGCCGCAGATATCGCCGACGGCGCCGGCGTCGCGCAGCGATTGCCACGTCTCGCGCGATATCACGCCATATTCCAGCGCTTTCGATTGTTCGGACAGATCGATGGCGCTGAACAGGGCGATATCCAGCTCCGCGACCATTGCAAGAACCGAGCGCACCGGCTCGCTGGAAACCAGCGCATCGCGAAGCTGCGCCGTTGCCGCGAACATCGGCGCGGTCACGTAGTAGCATGTCGCACCCAACGCGCGTGCCATCATCGCCGCGTTGTCGTAAGGGTTGATCGCCGTGCTTTCGGCAAGCCCGCCGCACAACAGAACGACACGGCAGCCGTCGCCGGAACGGCGCCGCAGATTTTGCGCGGCCATGTTGATGGTGCCGCCCCAGGTGATGCCGAGAGTCCCGGCGGGCGGCAGGTGCTCGGAGATGTAGTGGCCGGCGGCGGCCCCGACGAGGTTGCGGACATCGGTGTCGCCAATCGGCGCGGGCACGACGATGGCGTTGCGCAGCTTGAAGCGTGCAGCGAGGCGGGCCTCAAGTTCGCTGCAAGGACCGAACGGGCTGGCAATTGAAATCTGGACGACGCCGCGCTCCCGCGCCTCTCCCAGGATCTGGTTGACCCGCTTCCGCGTGATTTTCAGGTGCTGTGCGATGACGTCCTGGGTCTGCCCCTCCTTGTAGTAGTGCCAGCAGATGCGGGCGACCAACGCGTCCCCGTTCTCCACTTCCGGCCCGAACGTTTCGATTTCCGTCGCCTGTCTGGTCACGCTGTTCCCCATCGAATCTTCGTCGCTTAGCCAAGTCACATATGCACCAATATTGTCACATATGTGTAGCAGCGGATTGTTAGGCTCCGCCGCACCTCACGCGGAGCAGCGAAATGTACCGAAAACTCCTGATTTCAATTGCACTTAGCTCGATACTCACGTCGCCAGCCTTCTCTCAATTCTCAGACAATAAGATCGTCATCGGGGTTATGGGCGATCAAAGCGGCGTGGTCTCCGATGTCGGCGGGCCGGGCTCGATCAAGGCCGCGCGAATGGCGGTTGCCGATTTTGGCGGCTCGATCGACGGGGTCCCGATCGAGATCATCACCGCAGATCATCAGAACAAGCCGGACGTCGCCTCAGCCATCGCACGCGAATGGTTTGACCGGCAAGGCGTCGACGCCATTGTCGACCTGCCGCATTCGGGCGCGGTGTTCGCGCTGATGACGATCGCGACCGAGAAGAAGCGGTCGCTCCTGGTATCGGGTGCCGCCAGCGTCGAGATCACCGGCGGACGTTGCTCGCCCTACGTGACCCATTGGACCGACGATACTTACGCGCTGGCGCGCGGCACGGCTGCGGCGCTGACCGAACAGGGGCAGAAGTCCTGGTTCTTCCTCACTGCCGACTATGCGTTCGGCCACGACCTGGAGAAAGACGCCAGTGCCGTGGTGCAGGAGCGCGGCGGCAAAGTGCTCGGCAGCGCGCGCCATCCGCTCAACACCGCCGATTTCGCCTCGCTGTTGCTGCGCGCCCAGAGCTCGAACGCGCAGGTCGTGGCGCTCGCGAGCGCCGGTGCCGACACCGTCAATGCGATCAAGCAGGCCGGCCAGTTCGACATCATGCGCACGCAGAAGATCGCAGCGCTCCACGCTTTCGTCACCGACGTCCACAGCCTCGGCCTCGAAGCGGCGCAGGGGCTCATCATCACCACGGGGTTCTATTGGGATGACAGCGACGGCACTCGCGACTTCGCACTGCGCTTCCTGAAGGAACACGGCCGAATGCCGACGCGCGAACAGGCCGGCGTCTATTCCGGCGTGCTGCATTTCCTGAAGGCCGCGAGAAGCGCCAAGAGCGACGATGCCGCGATCGTCAATGCCGAGATGCGCCAGCTTCCGGTCGATCGGTTCGGGCGGCAGGCAGTCGTGCGGCAGAACGGCCGCCTCGCCTATGATCTCGGCGTCTATCGCGTGAAATCGCCGGCGGCGAGCCGGCAGCCCTGGGACTATTACGAGCGGATCGCCACCGTTTCCGCCGCGACCGCGTTCCGCCCGGCGGCCGAATCCGGCTGCAGCATCACGGCCTCGGTTCGATGATGACCGACTCAATGCCTCCAAACTACCTGTCGGCCAGCAGGCTGGCCGACAGGCTCAAGCGGGGCGACATAGGCGCGCTCGATTTGATGAATGCCTGCCTCGACCGGATCGCCGCGCGTGAGCCCGAGGTCAAGGCGTGGGCTTTCCTCGATGCGGAACGGGCGCGCGAGCAGGCCCGGCGTGCGGACGAGCACCGCGCATCAGGTGGGCCACTCGGCGCGCTGCACGGCCTGCCGATCGGGGTGAAAGACGTATTCGACACCGCCGACATGCCGTCCGAATATGGCAGCGATACGCTTCGCGGCCGGCGGCCAAACGCCGATGCGGATGCCGTGGCGGCGCTGCGCCGCGCCGGCGCGATCATTGTCGGCAAGACCGCGACATCCGAATTCGGGATGTACCATCCGAGCCCGACCCGCAATCCCAAGGACCTGTCGCGCTCGCCGGGCGTGTCGTCGGCGGGTTCTGCGGCCGCAGTCGTCGACCACATGGTGCCGCTGGCGCTCGGCACGCAGCATACCGCTTCGATCACCCTGCCCGCGTCGTTTTGCGGGGCATTCGCGTTCAAGCCCTCGTTGGGATTCACGTCGATGGCGGGATCGAATGTGCTGGTGCCGCGGATGGCACATGTCGGACTGTTGGCCCGCTCGATCCCGGATGCATGCCTTTTCGCCGGCGCGTTCGATCCCGCGTTGGCTGCTGTCCAGCC
>NZ_PSRR01000265.1 GCF_004296405.1 Bradyrhizobium sp. Leo170 | reverse complement strand
GCAAAGCGAAGCGTGCCCACCACCCCGAGCGGAGTGCTGGTGGTGGGCACGCTGCGCTTTGCCCACCCTACGAATTAGCATCGTTAGCTTTCAGCGCAGCCTTCGATGCCAGCGCGCGCCAGTGGCGGCGCAACAATGGCTCGACGATGCTGCCGGTTGCCTTCGACAATCGGATCAGCACGATCGGATAGTCGCGATAGTGATCGGTGAAGTAGAACACCTTCGGCCGGCTTTCGATGAGCATGTCGCGCTCGTCCTGCGGCACGCCGGGCATGACCAGACTGTCGCCGTCTTCCTTCAGGCGCACCAGCATCTTCTTGCGCACTTTCAATGCCGGCGTGCCGTAGGAGGTGCCATCCTCGACCTCCGGCCACGCCAGCGCGATTTTCCTGACGTCGTCGAAGGTCATTTGGTGCCCCACATTCATTCCCTCATCCGGAGCAGTCGCGAAGCGGCGCCTCGAGGGATGGGCCGCGGGCCTCATGGGTTCGAGACGGCGCGGAGCCTGTCATCGGGCCGCGCTTCGCGCGGACCCGTTGGCGCCTCCTCACCATGAGGGTCTACTAGCTAGTGCACCGAGGTAAAGAACCGCGCGAACCGAAAGCCTGACGGCCAGGTCCAGACCGGCTGGCTGCGGATGCCCATGTCCCATGAGCCGACCACTGCGTCGGCGCGGCCGATCAGGTTGTTGACCGGCAGCAGTCCGACGCCGCCGTCGCGCACGGAGACGCGGCTGTCGGCGGAATTGTCCCTGTTGTCGCCGAGCACGAACAGCTCTCCCGCCGGCACGGTGACCTCAGGCGTGTTGTCGAGGCGGCCGTTGTCGCGCATCTTGAAGATCGCGTGGCTGACGCCGTTCGGCAGTGTCTCGACATAGCGATAGGCGGTCTCGGTGTGGCCGCGGTCGTCCTCGGCTTCGCCGCTGCCGTCGGGCTTCAACGTCGCGGGGTGGTCGTTGATGAAGAGCTGGCCCTGCCGCATCTGGATGCGGTCGCCGGGCAGGCCGACCACGCGCTTGACCCAGGCCTGCGAGCGGTCGCCGGGCCAGCGAAACACCACGACGTCGCCGCGCTGCGGGGGCTCGCCGAACAGCCGGCCGCTCGACTCCGGCAGCGTGATCTGGATCGGCAGCGAGGCCGTCCCGTAACCATAAGGGTATTTCGACGCGACCAGCGCATCGCCGATCAAAAGCGTCGGCTCCATCGAGCCCGACGGCACGTAGAACGGCTCGGCGATCGCGCCCTTGGCGAGGAACACGACAGCGACGATCGCCGCGAGTTGAGCTGCTTGCGAACGCCAGCTTGTGGGTTTGCTGACCGCCACTTCGTCGTTGCTCACTAGCCGGTTCCTCCTACGGTGATCCGCTCCATGCGCAGCGTCGGCTGGCCAACCCCGACGGGCACACCCTGGCCGTTCTTGCCGCAAGTGCCGATGCCGGTGTCGAGCGCGAGATCGTTGCCGATCATGGTGATGCGGTTGAGGTCGGTCGGCCCGTTGCCGATCAGCATCGCGCCCTTCAGCGGCGCCCCCAGCTTGCCGTTCTCGATCTTGTAGGCCTCGGTGCACTGGAAGACGTATTTGCCCGAGGTGATGTCGACCTGGCCGCCGCCGAAATTGGCGGCATAGATGCCGTTCTTCACCGAGGCGAGGATCTCCGCGGGATCGCTCTTCCCGGCCAGCATGTAGGTGTTGGTCATGCGCGGCATCGGCACATGGGCATAGCTCTGCCGCCGGCCATTGCCGGTCGGCTTCATGTTCATGAGCCGCGCGTTCTGGCGATCCTGCATATAGCCGACCAGGATGCCATCCTCGATCAGCATGGTGCGGTTGGTCGGCGTGCCCTCATCGTCGATCGAGAGCGAGCCGCGGCGCGAGGCCATCGTGCCGTCGTCGACCACGGTGACGCCCTTGGCGGCGACCTGCCGGCCCATCAGGCCTGCGAAGGCCGAAGTCTTCTTGCGGTTGAAATCGCCCTCGAGCCCGTGACCGACGGCTTCATGCAGCATCACGCCGGGCCAGCCGGCGCCCAGCACCACGTCCATCTCGCCGGCCGCGCCGGCACCGATTCCAGGTTGACCAGCGCCTCGCGCAGCGCGCCGTCGGCAGCGTCGCGCCAGGCCTTGGTCTCTATGAAACGGGCGTAACCTTCGCGGCCGCCGTAACCCTTGCTGCCGCTCTCCTGCCGGTCGCCCTGGCCCGCGACCACGGAAATATTGACCCGCACCAGCGGCCGGATGTCGCGATAGCTCTCGCCGTCCGGCCGGACGATTTCCACCACCTGCCAGGTCGCGGTCAGGCTCGCGGAAACCTGCCGCACCCGCGGGTCCTTGTCGCGGATATAGGCGTCGATCTCGCCGAGCAGTTTGACCTTGGCCTCGAAGCCCGGCGCATCCAGCGGGTTCTCGTCGCCGTACAGTTTCACATTCGTGTGCGTCGGTGCCGCGGCGAAGCTGCCGGAATAGCCGCCGCGCACCGCATGCACCGCATCGGCGGCGCGAATCAGCGCCGGCAGCGATACGTCCGAGGAATGCGCATAGCCGACCGCGTCGTCCTTCACCGCGCGCAGGCCGAACCCCTGGCTGGTGTCATAGGTCGCCTGCTTCAGCCGCCCATTGTCGAACACCAGCGCCTCGGTCTGCCCGAATTCGAGGAACAATTCGCCGTCATCCGCTCCTTGGAGCCCCCGCGTGACCTCGCGGCGTACGGCATCGCGGTCGAGATTGGCGCGGTCGAGCAGGGAGGTTGTGGCGGGACTGGTCATGACGACTCCGAATTCAGCGCAATTACATCCCGTTCATGTTTGGCTTGGCCGGGACAGCATCAATCAAGATAGGCGCTGTTGCAGCAATTCGGGAGAGGCTGCCTCACGGCAACTTGTCATACCCCTCTGCCAGCCCGTTCAGGCTGAGCGGAAAGCCGATGCCCTCTTCGGGGGTCTCGAAGATGATGAACGTCGCGGTCTTGGCGCCCCTGAGCTGGCCGAGCAGCTTGTCGTCCATTACGACCTCGGCGACGCAGCCGTTCGGCAGGCAGCGGACGAAGCCGGCGCGGCCGACGTCCTGATTGTCGAGCTTCAGGCCGAGCCCGGAGGGAAGCAGGACGCCCAGCGGCGCGACCACCCGCATCAGGCGGCTCTTCTGGTCGGCGGTCTTCAGCACGATCACGGTGAGGCCGGCATTGGAACGGTCCTCGGCGACCACGCTCTGGATCAGCGCGCATTGCTCGCTCTGGGCGCCGGCGGGGTGTCGCAGCGGATCTGCCAATCGCCATGGACCGAGCGTACCGCCCCCTGGGCGTGGGCCGCTTGCATCAGGCCCAACATGAACGTGAGCGCTAGCAGGCCGCCCAGCCAGTTGGTGGCACTCCAGCTACGTCCGCTGTGATGTTTCAAAGCGCCCATCCGGGTCGATCCTTTGATGGCCGGCCATGCCGGCTTGGTTTCCCCGGCCAAGGTCCGGTGCATTGCCCGGCTGCCGGCGGCACGCAAAACGACTGATACCGCAATGACGGCGCCTTGAAGGCGATCCCCAAGCAAATCTCGCCCCGTGGTGGGTGCTCTTCGCGCGAATCAGGTTCCTGCGGAGCGCCCAGCCTGTGGGTACATCCAGCAATCGCCCTGTCAAGCGGCGTGGCCCGCGGGAGCGCCGCTATCGCCTGATTTATCGAGAAAATGTCACATCACGGGAATAGCCGATCGCGCATGGCTTGGGGCCCTACTACTGCATTGCGAGCGCCTGCGAATTATGGTTTGAGAGGCTAGATTTCGACGCGTTCTAACGATCTGGCCCCGTACTTTCCGAAGGTGCGTCCGGCAGGCCGTTTGTCAGGGCGGATCGTGCTGCATTCTCGCCGTATGGCGGGGGTGCTAAGGGGATAAATCATAGGGAGCGCGAGCGGCATGAGGATGTCGATGGGCCTGATGGGCCGGCGGTTGCTGGGGGGTGCGGTAGCGGGCATGGCGCTCGCGACCGGCGGGACGGCATTCGCCGAATTGGGGCAGCCGGCGCCCTGGGAAGTCACCCTGCAGCAGGCGGGCTCCCCGGTGATGGAGAACATCGTCTGGTTTCATAACTTCCTGCTGGTGGTCATCACTGTGATCACGCTGTTCGTGCTGGCGCTGCTCGTCATGGTGGTGATGAAGTTCAACGCGCGCGCGAATCCGGTCCCCTCCAGGACCACCCACAACACGCTGATCGAGGTGGCCTGGACGCTGGTTCCGGTGCTGATCCTGGTCTGCATCGCGGTGCCGTCGTTCCGCCTTTTGTTCCTGCAGCTCGATGTGCCGAAGTCGGACCTGACCATCAAGGTCACCGGCAAGCAGTGGTATTGGTCCTACGCCTACCCGGATAACGGCAAGTTCGAGTTCGACTCGCTGCTTGCTCAGGACAAGCAGCCGCGGCTGCTCGGCGTCGACAATGAGATGGTGGTGCCGGTCAACAAGGTGATCCGGATCCAGACCACCGGCGCGGACGTCATCCACTCGTTTGCGGTGCCGGCCTTCGGCATCAAGATCGACTCGATCCCGGGCCGTCTCAACGAGACCTGGTTCAAGGCCACCAAGACCGGCATGTATTACGGCCAGTGTTCCGAGCTGTGCGGCAAGGACCATGCGTTCATGCCGATCGCGGTGCGGGTCGTCGAGGATCAGGAATTCGCGAGCTGGGTGGACGCCGCGAAGAAGAAATTTGCCAGCAACCCGGCGAACTCATACGCCTCGGTTGGTCAGGCGGCGCAGTAAGGCTGCAAGCCCGGGGGCGGGCTTCGCGCATCGGAAGAATAAGGGCGATGGGACCGCAAAGGTCCAAAAGGGAATTGGCTTAAGGATCTAGGACATGGCAACAGGCGCAGCGACACACGATCACGCCCATGATGATCACGGCCATCCGACCGGATGGCGCCGCTATCTCTACTCCACGAACCATAAGGACATCGGCACGATGTACCTTATTTTCGCGGTCATTGCGGGCATCATCGGGGCTGCGATGTCGATCGCGATCCGCGCCGAGCTGATGTATCCGGGCGTGCAGATCTTCCACGAGTCCCACACCTACAACGTGTTCGTGACCTCGCACGGCCTGATCATGATCTTCTTCATGGTCATGCCGGCGATGATCGGCGGGTTCGGCAACTGGTTCGTGCCGCTGATGATCGGCGCGCCCGACATGGCGTTCCCGCGCATGAACAACATCTCGTTCTGGCTCTTGCCGGCCTCTTTCGCGCTGCTCTTGATCTCGACCTTCGTCGAGGGCGAGCCGGGCGCCAACGGCGTCGGCGCCGGCTGGACCATGTACGCGCCGCTGTCGACCTCGGGCCACCCGGGGCCGGCAGTCGACTTCGCGATCCTGTCGCTGCATCTCGCCGGTGCCTCCTCGATCCTGGGCGCGATCAACTTCATCACCACGATCTTCAACATGCGCGCACCGGGCATGACGCTGCACAAGATGCCGCTGTTCGTGTGGTCGATCCTGGTGACGGTGTTCCTGCTGTTGCTGTCGCTGCCGGTGCTCGCCGGCGCCATCACCATGCTGCTCACCGACCGCAACTTCGGCACCGCCTTCTTCGCCCCCGACGCCGGCGGCACCCGGTGCTGTTCCAGCACCTGTTCTGGTTCTTCGGCCATCCCGAAGTGTACATCCTGATCCTGCCGGCCTTCGGCATGATCAGCCAGATCGTCTCGACTTTCTCGCGCAAACCGGTGTTCGGCTATCTCGGCATGGCCTACGCGATGGTCGCGATCGGCGGCATCGGCTTCGTGGTGTGGGCGCACCACATGTACACGGTCGGCATGTCGTCGGCGACGCAGGCCTATTTCGTCGCCGCCACCATGGTGATCGCGGTCCCGACCGGCGTGAAGATCTTCTCCTGGATCGCGACCATGTGGGGCGGCTCGATCGAGTTCAAGGTGCCGATGATCTGGGCGATCGGCTTCATCTTCCTGTTCACGGTCGGCGGTGTCACCGGCGTCGTGCTGGCGAATGCCGGCGTCGACCGCGTGCTGCAGGACACCTACTACGTGGTGGCGCACTTCCACTACGTGCTGTCGCTGGGCGCCGTGTTCGGCATCTTCGCGGGCTGGTACTACTGGTTCCCGAAGATGTTCGGCTACATGTACAGCGAGACCATCGGCAAGCTGCACTTCTGGTTCACCTTCATCGGCGTGAACCTGGTGTTCTTCCCGCAGCACTTCCTCGGTCTCTCGGGCATGCCGCGCCGCTATGTCGACTATCCGGACGCGTTCGCCGGCTGGAACCTGGTCTCCTCGATCGGCTCCTACATCTCCGGCTTCGGCGTGCTGATCTTCATCTACGGTGTGATCGACGCCTTCGTCCGCAAGGAGCAAGCGGCCGCCAACCCGTGGGGCGCCGGCGCCACCACGCTGGAATGGACGCTGTCCTCGCCGCCGCCCTTCCACCAGTTCGAAGTGCTGCCGCGCGTGCAGTAAAGGAAACAGCGACGCGCCCTTCACGGGCGCGTCGCGCTCTCTGCTTGATTTAAGGGAACGAATCTATCGTGTCGGTTGTCGATCACAACGCCATCGAGTTGCCGCGGATCTCCGAGGCCGAGGTCGGCGACTACATCGCGCTTTTGAAGCCGCGGGTGATGTCGCTGGTGATCTTCACCGCGCTGGTCGGCCTGATGATCGCGCCGGGTCACGTCCATCCGGTGCTGGCCTTCACCTCGATCCTCTGCATCGCGGTCGGTGCAGGCGCCTCAGGCGCGCTGAACATGGCCTATGAAGGCGATATCGACGCGTTGATGACGCGCACCGCCAATCGACCGATCCCACGCGGCCGCATCACAAGTGGAGAAGCCACCGCCTTCGGCCTGACGCTCGCGTTCTTCTCGGTGATGACGCTCGGCATCCTCGTCAACTGGGTCGCGGGCGCGCTGCTGGCCTTCACGATCTTCTTCTATGTGGTGGTCTACACGATGTGGCTGAAGCGCTGGACCGCGCAGAACATCGTGATTGGCGGGGCCGCCGGCGCGCTGCCGCCGGTGGTGGCCTGGGCGGCCGCAACCGGCTCGTTGTCGATCGAGCCCGTGCTGTTGTTCCTGATCATCTTCTTCTGGACCCCGCCGCATTTCTGGGCCCTGGCGCTGTTCCGCAGCGACGACTACGCCCGCGCCGGCGTGCCGATGCTGCCGGTGGTCGCCGGTCCCGACGCGACCCGGCTGCAGATCCTGCTCTACACGATCGTGCTCGTCGCGATCGCGGTGGCGCCGTGGCCGCTCGGCTATTTCGATGCGGTCTATGGCGTGGCCTCGCTCCTGCTCGGGTCGGGCATGCTGTGGCTCGCGGTCGACGTCTATCGCCGCCGCGAGGGCAAGGAAGCCAATCGCGCCTGCCGCAAATTGTTTGCTTTCTCCATTTTTTATTTGTTCGCGCTGTTCGCGACCTTGCTGATCGAGGTCGCCTTCCGCACCGTTGCAGCATGGGTCGGGTAGGGAGCGCATGAACACGCAATGGATGACAAACGCGAGCAAGAAGGAATTGTCCTTACCGAGGCGCAGCTCAGGAGCCGCCGCCAGCGCTCGATCGCCATTGCGCTCGCGCTCGGTGTGCTGGTCGTGCTGTTCTTCGCGGTCACCCTGGTCAAGGGCCCGGCCGTCCTGGTGCGGCCGATCTGAGATGTGATCGAGATGGCGCAAGAGACGACCACGTCCAAGCAGTCCGGCACGAGCCAAAAGGCGTCCCGCCGCACGTTGACGCGTGACGCGGTGGTTGCCTCGATCTGCGGCTTCGTCGTCGTGCTGATGGTCGGCGCGTCCTATGCGGCCGTGCCCTTCTACAACTGGTTCTGCCGCGCCACCGGCTTCAACGGCACCACCCAGGTTGCGACTTCGGCGCCGGCGGAGGGGCCGCTTGCCCGCAAGATCGAGGTCCGCTTCGATGCCAATGTCGCGCCGGGCCTGCCCTGGAAGTTCGAGCCCGAGCAGAACGAGATCGAAGTCAGGATCGGCGAAGTCGTCACCGTCTTCTACACAGTGACCAACCAGTCGGCGCGGACCACGACGGCCCAGGCGGCTTACAATGTCGCGCCGCTGACGGTCGGGGCCTATTTCCAGAAGATCAACTGCTTCTGCTTCACCGAGCAGACCCTGGCGCCGGGCGAGAAGCGCGAGATGCCTGTCGTGTTCTATGTCGATCCGGCGCTGGTCGCCGACCGCGAGAACGACAGCCTGAAATCGATCACCTTGTCCTACACTTTCTATTCCGTGCGCGATCCGGTCCCGAAGCCAGTGGCCTCCGGCGAGCAGGACAAGCGCAAGGGCAATCTTTGAATTTCTGAGACGAATACGTGCCTGACGGCACGCGAACGGAGAGACTGCAATGGCTGAGGCGCACGTCAAGCATCACGATTACCATCTCGTCGATCCGAGCCCCTGGCCGGTGGTCGGATCGATCTCGGCCTTCGTCATGTGCTTCGGCGCCATCGGCTGGATGCATCACATGTTCACGGGCGCGCCGATCGTGTTCGGCATCGGCGTGATCGGCGTGCTCTACACCATGGCGAGCTGGTGGGGAGATGTGATCCGCGAGGCGCAGTACAAGGGCGACCACACCCGCGTGGTGCAGCTCCATCACCGCTACGGCATGATCCTGTTCATCGCCTCCGAGGTGATGTTCTTCGTCGCCTGGTTCTGGGCGTTCTTCAACGCCGCGCTGTTCCCGGCCGATCCGGTCCATGCCGCTCGCGATGCGATCTTCGGTTGCGGTGCGGGCACCGCAACCGGAGCTTGCGCCGTGCCGGGCACCTGGCCGCCGCATGGCATCGAGACCTTCGATCCCTGGCACCTGCCGCTGCTCAACACGCTGCTGCTGCTCACCTCCGGCACCACGGTGACCTGGGCCCACCATGCGCTCTTGGAGAACGACCGCCAGGGCCTCAAATACGGCTTGATCCTCACCGTGCTGCTCGGCGCGGCCTTCACCTGCGTGCAGGCCTATGAATACGCCCACGCGACGTTCTCGTTTGGCGGCAATGTCTACGGCTCCGTGTTCTTCATGGCGACCGGCTTCCACGGCGCCCACGTGATCATCGGCACCATCTTCCTCCTGGTTTGCCTGTTCCGCGCCTATGCCGGCCACTTCACGCCCAAGCAGCACCTCGGCTTCGAGTTCGCCGCCTGGTACTGGCACTTCGTCGACGTGGTCTGGCTGTTCCTGTTCATCTGCATCTACGTGTGGGGCCGCGGCGCCGAAGCCATGGCGCACGCCGCGCATTAACCCGCCGCGATGTGCTACAAGGGGGCGGCCCGACGGCCGCCCTTTTGGTTTTGGAAGCGAAGATCGAACCACTAATGCCTGCCGACACTCCCCCGACGGTTACCGAGAGCGCGCTCCGCGGCATCGCCTGTCGCTGTCCGCGCTGCGGCAAGGGCAAGCTCTATGCCGGCTTCCTCACGCTCGCTCCGCGCTGCGAGAGTTGCGGGCTGGATTATGCCTTCATCGATTCCGGTGACGGGCCGGCGATCTTCATCATCATGCTGGCCGGTGCGATCGTCGTCGCCTGCGCGCTGATCGTGGAGGTCAAGTACCAGCCGCCGTTCTGGGTGCATGCGGTGCTCTGGCTGCCGTTCATCGTCGTCACCACCTTGCTGCCGCTGCGTTCAATGAAATCGCTCCTGATCGCACTCCAGTTCCATCACAAGGCGGCGGAGGGCCGGCTGATCAAGCGCGAGCAGAAATGACCGCACCATCCTCGCACCGGTGCGGTGCCGCCGGCTTCGGCATTTTCACGTTGATCCTGGTGGTGGTGTTCACGAGCCTCGGGATCTGGCAATTGCAGCGCCGGGCCGAGAAGCATGCGCTGATCGCGGCCCTCAACGAGCGCCTGGCGGCGGCGCCCGAAGCGCTGCCGCAGCCTTCGCAATGGGGCGCGCTCCGTCCGGTGAGCGACGAATTCCGCCGCGTCACGGTTACGGCGACCTATGCGAAGCTGCCGGATGCGATGGTGTTCAGCTCCGGCTCCGCGGTCCGCGACGACATTTCCGGTCCCGGCACCTGGGCGTTTCTCCCGGCGCGCCTGTCTGATGGCGAGATCGTCGTGGTCAATGCCGGCTTCGTGCAGAACACGATGCAGGATCGTGCCCAGCAGGATCGGGCGGCCGCACCCCTAATCACGGGCGAACCGGTCAAGCTGACCGGCTATCTCCGCTTTCCCGAAAGCGCCGGCTCGCTGACGCCGAAGGAAGATCCGGCAAAGCGCCTGTGGTTCGTCCGCAATCATCTGGCGATGGCAAGCGCACTTGGCTGGGGCGAGGGCGGCAAGACAGTCGCGCCCTTCTACATCGATCTGGAGTCGCCCGTGCCCGACAGCGGCATTCCCAAGCCGGGACCGCTGAAGGTCAATCTCAAGGACGACCACATGCAATACGCCATCACCTGGTTCACGCTAGCCGTGGCGGTGCTGATCGTCTTCGCATTGTGGTTTCGCGGCCAACGTCGGATCAGATCCGAGTAGCTCGGATGCAGCACCGTAGCCCGGGTGGAGCGTCAGCGTAACCCGGGACCGCTTGCACCGACGCAGATGTCCCGGGTTACGCGTTCCGCTCCACCCGGGCTACGAGCTCATGGTCTAGCCAAGCGCGCTGTCGCCGACCGGCAGGCAGCAGCGCACGATGGTCCGTCCGTCTTTGCGCACCAGCTCGAGCGTGCCGCTCAGCGCGCGCGCCCGTTCCTGCATCCCCGTCAGCCCGCGGCCGAAGACAGAGTCCTTGGGAAGGCCGATACCGTCGTCGGAAACCTCCACGATCAGCTCCGCCGCCTTCATCGAAGCCTCCACGGTGACCGAGCGGGCGCGGGCATGGCGCAGCGCGTTGGTGATGCTCTCCTGGATCACGCGATAGACGGTTTGCGAGAGCAGCCCCTCGATCGCATTCAGCCTGCCGTCGATCTGCGAGACGAGCTTAAGCCCGGGCGCTTGTGCGCGCGCATACTGCAACAAGGTCTCGATGCTGTTCTCCAGTCCCAATTCCTGGATGTAGAGCGGCCGCAGCCGGTCGAGGATGCGGCGGTTGGCCTGCTGCAGCGCTTCGACCGATTGCAGGATGCCGTCGGCGGAGGCCGCAAGTTGCAGGTTGCCATGCGGGATCGCTTCGAGCAGCGCAACCGCCTTGGCGCGAATGCCGAACAATAGCGGTCCGAGCTCGTCGTGCAGTTCGCGCGCCATGTCGCGCCGCTCGTCGTCCTGCAGCGAGACGATCCGGCGCAGCAAACCTCGATTGTCCTGGCTCAGCCGGCAGAGCGTGCGGGCGAGTTCGTTGGCTTCCTCGGCACTTCGGCGGATTTCCGGCGGGCCCGACGGGGGGATGAGCTGCTTATAATCACCCGCGCGCATGCGGGTGAGGCCGTCGCCGAGATCCTGCAGAGGGCGCAGCACGGCGCCGGCGGTGAAATAGGCGATTATACCGGTGAGCAGCGTCAGCGCGACCGCGGAGAATGTGATCGCGACAAAGCCGATCCATTTCTCGAAAATATCGGCCGACAGGTCGGGCGAGAAGATGATCTCGCCGACCTGCTTGCCTTCGATCCGGACCGGGAACGATGCGCCCACCTCCGGTATTATGAGCAGGTCGACGAACCATCGCGGCACCCGTCCGATCGGGGTTTGCACCTCGACCGGCGAGGCTGGGCGGGTTGCACCGTCGGGTTGGAAGCGGATGGCTTCGGACGTTCCCAGCGCCTGCGCAAAGGCATCCAGCGTCGCTTGCGGATTGCCCGAGCTCTGAAGCGCGCTGTTGAGCGCGTCGGCAACCACCTTGGCCGAACGTGCGGCGGGTGCGTTCTCGTCCGACAGTTGCTCCGGCACGAAGAGCTGCAGCGAGATCGCTCCAACCAGGAGCGCAGCCACGAACATAATACCGAGCGGAAGGAAGAACCGCGCTCGAAGCGAACATCTTTTCCACATTTGGATAATTCTAATTCGCTCCGGCGGTTTTCCCTTTTCACAGGTTCCCGGCCATCTATGTTCTGGATACAGAATGCAAGTGATGCAAGATACGCCGAAACCGGCCACAAGAATATTGATTGTCGATGACCACCCGGTCGTGTTGTCCGGGTGCCGGTCCCTGT
>NZ_PSRR01000264.1 GCF_004296405.1 Bradyrhizobium sp. Leo170 | reverse complement strand
TGAATCCCAACAGACCCTAGAGCAAGACCATCGACACGCGCTTCGCGTCAGATGTCGATGTTTGCGCTGAGTGAGTTTTCCTGGATGAAGTCGCGGCGCGGCTCGACCACGTCGCCCATCAGCTTGGTGAAGATGTCGTCGGCCTCGTCGACCTCCTTGACCTTCACCTGCAACAGCGAGCGCACTTCGGTATCCAGCGTGGTCTCCCAGAGCTGCTCCGGGTTCATCTCGCCGAGACCTTTGTAGCGCTGCAGGGTCAGGCCCTTGCGGGCCGTGTTGGTTACGGCTTCGAACAGGTCGACCGGGCCGTAGATGAGTTGCTCGCTGTCCTTGCGGCGCAGCTTGCCGGAGCGGGCATAGACGCTCTGCAGCCGCTCCCGGAATTCGTGGAGCTTGCGGGCGTCAGCCGAACCGAGGAAGGCGTCGTCGATGACGGCGACATCCTTGACGCCGCGCACGGTGCGTTCGAACATGAAGCCCTGGCCTTCCACGAATTGTCCGGTCCAGCCGCGTTCGACTTCGTCGGCCTGATTGTCGAGCCGTCCCGCCATGTATTCTGCCGCGGCCGCTGCGGTTTCCGGATTGCTGTAGATGTCCTTGCCGAACAAGCCTGCGATGGCGGCCTGCTCGACGACCTTCCGATTGTAGCGGCTGTGCAGGTTGCGCAGCACGGCGCGAATGACGCGGGCGTCGTCGATCAGGGAACGCAGATCGCGGCCCGAGCGTTCCTCGCCGGTGCCAAGCGTGAACACGCAATCGTCGAGCCCGGCCTCGATCAGATAATCTTCCAGCGCCCGCTCGTCCTTCAGATACTGCTCGGACTTGCCGCGCGTGACCTTATAGAGCGGCGGCTGCGCGATATAGAGAAAGCCGCCGTCGATGATCTCGCGCATCTGGCGATAGAAGAAGGTCAAGAGCAGCGTGCGGATATGGGCGCCGTCGACGTCGGCGTCCGTCATCACGATGATCTTGTGATAGCGCAGCTTGTCGATCGCGAAGTCGTCGCTGATGCCGGTGCCGAGCGCGGTGATCAGCGTGCCGATCTGCTCGCTCGACAGCATCTTGTCGGGGCGGACGCGCTCGACATTGAGGATCTTGCCGCGCAGCGGCAGCACCGCCTGGAATTCGCGGTTGCGGCCCTGCTTGGCGCTGCCGCCTGCCGAGTCACCCTCGACGATGAAGAGTTCCGACTTGGCGGGATCCTTCTCCTGGCAATCGGCCAGTTTTCCCGGCAGCGAGGATATCGCGAGCGGATTCTTGCGGGTCAGTTCGCGCGCCTTGCGTGCGGCCTCGCGAGCGGCTGCGGCCTGGATCACCTTGCCGACGATGACCTTCGCCTCAGTCGGATGCTCCTCGAACCAGGCAGCCAGCGCCTCGTTGATGACGTTCTCGACAACGGGACGCACTTCCGAGGACACCAGCTTGTCCTTGGTCTGCGACGAGAACTTCGGATCCGGCACCTTCACCGAGAGCACGGCGGTCAGGCCCTCGCGGCAGTCGTCGCCGGTCAGCGTGATCTTTTCCTTCTTCGCGTTGGCCTCGGCATAGCCGTTGACCTGGCGCGTTAGCGCGCCGCGGAAGCCGGCCAGATGGGTGCCGCCGTCGCGCTGCGGGATGTTGTTGGTGAAGCACAGCACGTTCTCGTGGTAGCTGTCGTTCCACCACAGCGCGGCTTCGACCCCGATGCCGTTCATCTCCGAACGGACCATGATCGGATTGGCGACGATCGCCTTCTTGTTGCGGTCGAGATATTTGACGAATTCCTCGACGCCGCCGACGTAATGCAACTCCTCGCGCTTCTCGACGGCATGTCGCATGTCCGAGAGCAGGATGTTGACGCCGGAATTGAGGAAGGCGAGCTCGCGCAAGCGATGCTCCAGCGTCGCGAAATCATATTCGATGTTCTTGAAGGTCTCGGTGGAGGCGAGGAAGGTGACCTCGGTGCCGCGCTTGCCCTGGGCGTCGCCGACCACCTTCAGGGGGGCGATGGCATCGCCGTGGGCGAATTCCACGTAATGCTCTTTGCCGTCGCGCCAGACGCGGAGCTTCAGCGTGCTTGACAGCGCGTTGACGACGGAGACGCCGACGCCATGCAGGCCGCCCGAAACCTTGTAGGAGTTCTGGTCGAATTTGCCGCCGGCATGGAGCTGGGTCATGATGACCTCAGCCGCGGAGATGCCTTCGCCCTTGTGGATGTCGACGGGAATACCGCGGCCGTCGTCGCGCACGGTGACGGAATTGTCGGGGTTGAGCACGACTTCCACGCGCGTCGCATGGCCCGCGAGCGCTTCGTCGATCGCGTTGTCGACGACCTCATAGACCATGTGATGCAGGCCGGAACCGTCGTCGGTATCGCCGATATACATGCCCGGCCGCTTGCGCACGGCATCCAAGCCCTTCAAGACCCGGATCGATTCCGCACCATACTCCACGGGAATGGAATGCTCGCTTTCGGCAGGGGTCTGCCGGGCTGGTTCTGTCATGTGAAGCCTTAGGATGTCCCGAATCAGCGGCGCAAAACTGAGGGCTGATTACACTATTTGTGCCACGAAAGATGCATCGCGCCTAGCGCAAAGTCTGTTGCCGCAAGCTGTTGAATAAATAGTATTTTTCTGCCTTTTTTCAAGGCGGTTCAAGGCTGTTTCAAAGGCCGCGAAAAAGCGCGATTCGAGGCCCATTTCGAGTGCACGAGAATCCCGATTTGGATCGCTCGTCGGGCTCCCTCTGGCGGTGCTTCGCGTACCTGCTACAGAGGGCATCGAAGCAGGCTGACTTCAATGCCTTCTCCTAGTTCCGCAATTTCCGGATTATCCGCCCTTGTCCCTGCCGTCCCAGCTTTATCGGCCCGATATCGATGGCCTCCGCGCCATCGCCGTGATGCTGGTGCTGATCTTCCACGCTTTTCCTGAAGTCGCGCCGGGCGGGTTCGTCGGTGTCGATGTCTTCTTCGTGATTTCCGGCTTCCTGATCACCGGTATCATCGCGCGCCAGCTCGACGAGAAGCGCTTCAGTCTGGCCGGCTTCTATGCCAGGCGCATCCGGCGGATTTTTCCGGCGCTGATCGTCGTGCTCGCTCTCGCGCTGGTGGTGGGCTGGCTATGGATGCTGCCGTCCGCCTATGCGCAACTGGGCAGCGACGTCTTTGCCAGCGCTGCGTTTTTCGCCAACATCGCGCTGTTGCTGCAGTCGGGCTATTTCGACGTCGAATCGGCGAAAAAGCCGCTGCTGCATCTGTGGTCGCTCGGCATCGAGGAGCAGTTCTACCTGTTCTGGCCGCTATTGCTGATGCTGGCCGCGCGGCTGCGGCTGAAACTGTTCTGGATCGCCGCGATTCTCGGCGCCGTCTCCTTCGCCCTCAATCTCTCGCTGATCGGCGCGAACCCGGTCGCGACCTTTTATTTGCCATTCACGCGGGCCTTCGAATTGCTCGCCGGCGCCTTGCTGGCGCTGGGCTGGAGCCAGATCGGCAAGCCGAGCGCCGCGAGCGATTGGCGTGCGTTCGCAGGCCTCGCCTTGATCGCGCTCGCGGTTGGCCTGTTCGACAGCCACAGCCCGTTTCCGGGTTGGCGCGCGGCGCTACCGGTTGCCGGATCTGCGCTGCTGCTGTCGGCGCCTACGGCCTGGCTCAACCGCGGCGTGCTCGCCAGCCGGCCGATGGTTTGGATCGGGCTGATCAGCTATCCGCTCTATCTCTGGCACTGGCCGCTCTTGGTGTTCTTCGCGCTGATCAAGTTCAGTCCGCTGACGCTGCTCGAACGCGGGCTGATCCTGCTCTTGAGCGTGCTGCTCGCCTGGGCGACCTACCGCTACATCGAGAAGCCGCTGCGTTTCGGCCGGCCGCAGCCGCGCAAGCTGGTTGCGCTGGGCGCGAGCATGGTGCTCGTGGCCGCGCTCGGCGGCACTGTCGTTTGGGGGCGTGGCTACGATTTCCGCCTGCCGCCGGAAATCCGCGCCATGGCCGGTGTGTCGACACAATCAGCGCAATGGCGGTTCCACCAATGCCTGCTCGATCTCGGCCGCGACACATCGTTCGCCGATGATTGCGTCGATCGCGATCGCCGCCCGCTGGTCGTGATCTGGGGCGACTCGACGGCGGGCGCGCTGTTGCCCGGCTTGCGCAAGGCGCAGGAGACGAAGAATTTCGGCATCGCGCAGTTCACCTCGGCGTCCTGCGTCCCTGTCCTGAACGTCGATGTACCCGGCACGCCCAACTGCCGCGCCATGAACGACAAGGTGTTCTCGCTGATCCGCGATGTCAGGCCCGACATCGTGCTGATGCACGGCACCTGGGATAGATATCTGGATGAGATCGCCGAGACCGCCGCCGCGCTGAAGCGCGAGACCGGCGCGCGCGTGGTCGTGCTTGGCGCGGTGCCGACCTGGCGGCGCGGGCTGCCGAATGAAGTGCTGCGCTATTTTCTGCTCTATCACGGCCTGATCCCCGCGCGTTGGAGCGGCGGTGTGACGAGCGGATGGTTCGACGCGGTGATGCGCGAGAAGCTTTCCCCCGCCGGCGCGGAATTCGTCTCCGCCTGGGATGTGCTGTGCAATGGCGAGGGATGCCTGACCCGGATCGGCGCCAGCGCCGGCGATATCACCGCAAGCGACGGCATTCACCTCACCGAGAAGGGCTCGACCTATCTCGTCGACGCGGTGATCGACCGCGTGCTCGATGGGGCCAAAGCAGGCGCCCCGGGAAAGTAGCTTCAGCCGCGGCGGCTGATGCGGCCGGCTTCGACGTCGAAGATCTCGCCATTCGCTCCGATATCGACGAATGCGGCGGGATCGGCGCCGGTCATCCAGACCTGCGCGCCGAGCTTTGCCAGTTCGTCGAACAGCGCCTTGCGCCTGCTGGGATCGAGATGCGCCACCACTTCGTCGAGCAAGAGCAGCGGCACGATGCCGGTCATCTCGGCGACCAGCGTCGCATGCGCCAGCACCAGCCCGATCAGGAGCGCCTTCTGCTCGCCCGTGGAAGCGTCGCGCGCCGGCATGTTCTTTGGCGCATAGACCACCTGCAGGTCGGTCAGATGCGGGCCGTCGAGCGTGCGTCCGGCGGCAGCATCCCGCGCGCGGCTGAGGCGCAGGATCTCGCGGTAGCGGTCCTCGACGGCCGTTGCGGGCTCGCTGAGCAGCGCATTCTCCATCCAGCCGTCGAGCGCGATCTCGGCCGAAGGAAACGTCGAGCCCTGCGCGCGCTCGCGCAGCATCGCCGACAGTCTTGCGGCGGTCTGGCCGCGCGTCGCCGCGACCGCGACCGCAAGCTCCGCGGTCTCGCGTTCGATCGCGCCGCACCAGTGGTCGTCATAGTTGCGCACTTCCAACAGCCGGTTGCGCGAGCGCAAGGAGCGCTCCAGCGCCGAGACGCGGCTGGAATGCTCGGAGTCGATCGCAAGCACGAGCCGATCGAAGAACCGCCGTCGTTCGGAAGCCGCGCCCATGAACAAGCCGTCCATCGCGGGCGTCAGCCACACCATGCGCAGATGGTCGCCAAAAGCCGCAGCCGAGCCTACCGGCTCGCGATCGATGCGGCAGCGCCGGCTGACGCTCTCGCCCCCTTGCGCGGGCGCTTCGATCCCGGTGCCGAGCGTCGAAAGCCCCAGCGCGCCCTCGACCTCGGCGGAGACGGCCCAGGAGCCGTCGCCTTGGTTGTCGGCGACGTCTTCCAGCGTCGCGCGGCGCAGGCCGCGTCCCGGCGCCAGAAACGAGATCGCTTCGAGGCAATTGGTCTTGCCGGCGCCGTTCGGCCCGACCAGCACCACCACGTCACCGCGCGTCGAGACGCTCGCTGCGCGATAATTGCGGAAATGCGTCAGCGACAGCCGATGAATGCGCGAAGAGGTCATTCGTTCGTCGTCCTTCCCCTCTCACACAAGGAGAGAGGGTGTAGGGTGGGCAGAGCGCAGCGTGCCCACCACCAAGCACTTCGCTCGTGACGGTGGGCACGCTGCGCTTTGCCCACCCTACGCGGCTCCCACAAGGGGAGAGGGTGCATTGGAGCGCGGTTCGCGAGGAATGGTCACACCCGCATTGGCATCAGTACGTAGAGGGCGCTCTTGTTGTCCTTGTCCTGCACCAGCGTCGGCGAGCCGGGATCGGCGAGTTTCAGGACTGCGACGTCGCCCTCGATCTGGGCGGCGATGTCGAGCAAATAGCGCGAGTTGAAGCCGATATCGAGCGCGTCGGAGGCGTATTCGACCTCCAGTTCCTCGGTGGCGCTGCCGGAATCCGGGTTTGTCACCGACAGCACGAGCTTGCCTGCCGACAGCGACAGCTTGACCGCGCGGCCGCGCTCGCTGGAGATGGTCGAGACGCGGTCGACGGCGGCTTCAAAATCCTTCTTGTCGACCACCAGTTCCTTGTCGTTGTTCTGCGGGATCACCCGGCCGTAATCGGGGAAGGTGCCGTCGATCAATTTCGAGGTCAGCACCACATTGCCGAGCGTGAAGCGGATCTTGCCCGGCGAGAGCTCGATGGTGATTTCCGCCTCGGTATCCTCGATCAGCCGCTGCACTTCACCGACGGTCTTGCGCGGCACGATCACGCCGGGCATGCCGGCGGCGCCCTGCGGCTGCACCAGGTCGACCTGCGCCAGGCGGTGACCGTCGGTCGCGACGCCGCGGAGCGTCGCCTGCTTGGCGCTGCCCGCCGAATGCAGATAGATGCCGTTGAGGTAATAGCGTGTCTCTTCGGTCGAGATCGCAAACTGCGTGCGGTCGATCAGGCGCTTCAGGCCGGCGGCGGGAAGCGAGAACGAATGCGTCATGTCGCCGGCGGCCAGATCCGGGAAATCGCTCTCTGGCAGCGTTTGCAGGGTGAAGCGCGAGCGGCCGGCCCGGATCGCCAGCACCGAGCGGTCGCCGTCCGCCTCCAGCACGATCTGGGCGCCGTCGGGCAGCTTGCGCACGATGTCGTAGAACATGTGGGCGGGCACCGTCGTCGAGCCGGCGGTGGCGGTTTCCGCGGCCAGCGTCTCCGTCACCTCGAGGTCGAGGTCGGTCGCCTTCAGCGAGAGTTTGGCATTTTCGGCGCGGACCAGCACATTGCCGAGGATCGGGATGGTGTTGCGACGTTCGACCACGCGATGCACGTGGCCGAGCGATTTCAGGAGTTGCGCGCGCTCGACGGTGACCTTCATTGCAATACCCGCCAGATCCCTGAGTTGAGCATGGTCTGTCCGAAAACCGGTAACCCACCGTGCTCTGAGATGGAAAGGCCGGGGCGGCCATGGGCGCGCCGCGGCGTTTGAGGCCCGAAAGCCGGCCAATCCATGGGATTTGACCAAACCGTCGGGGGGACCGCAAGGTGGCGCGGATAACGCGCGAGCGCAAGGGAGCGGAACGCCGTTCCCCACGTTTTCAGGCATAAAGGCCGTTCCCGCCCCGGTTAGAGCATGATCCGGAAAAGTGGAAACCGGTTTTCCGAAAAGATCATGCTCAAACAAAAGGATGGATCATGATCCGATTCCGTCCGATCGGATCATGGTCCGGGCGGCAGGGAAGAATTCATTCCTGCAATTGGCGCTTCAGGGATTCGACCTCTTCCGAGAGCGAGGTGTCCTTGGCGACCAGTGCTTCGATCTTGCGCACGGCATGGAGCACCGTGGTGTGGTCGCGCCCGCCGAAGCGCCGGCCAATCTCGGGCAGCGAGCGGAGCGTCAGCGTCTTGGCCAGGTACATCGCGACCTGGCGCGGGCGCACCACGTTCGCCGTGCGGCGCGAGGACAAGAGGTCCGAGCGGCTGACATTGTACTGCCGGGCGACCACGCGCTGGATGTCCTCGATCTTGATGCGCTTCGGCTCCTGCGGACGGATCAGATCGCGGACCTCGCGCTCGGCCATCTCCAGCGTCACCGGCTGGTTGTTCAGCTTGCTGTGCGCGAGCAGGCGGTTGATCGCGCCCTCGAGGTCGCGGCCGTTATGGGTGATGGTGCGTGACAGATAGTCCAGCACCTCGTCGGGCACGTCGAAGCTTGCGTGATGGACGCGGGCCGCGGCCACGCGCGATTTGAGGATGCCGAGGCGCAGCTCTTCGCCGAGCGATCCCATTTCGACCACGAGCCCGCCGGCAAGCCGCGAGCGCACGCGGTCGTCGAGGCTTTCCAGATCCGACGGCGGACGATCGGCCGCGATCACGACCTGGCGACCGGCATCGATCAGCGCATTCAGCGTGTGACAGAACTCGGCCTGGGTCGATTTGCCCTGCAGGAATTGCAGGTCGTCGATCACGAGCACGTCGATGCCGCGCAGCGCTTCCTTGAACGCCAGCGCCGTCTGCGTCTTCAGCGCCGCGACGAAGCCGTACATGAATTTTTCCGCGGTGAGATAGAGCACCTTGCGCTCGCCGCCGGAATTGCCGGCCCAGGTCACCGCCTGCAGAAGATGGGTTTTGCCGAGCCCCACGCCGGCATGGATGTAGAGCGGGTTGAACATCACGGGATCGCCGCGTCGACCTTCCGCAACCTGGCGTGCCGCGGCATGCGCGAGCGTGTTGGAGCGGCCGACCACGAAGCTCGCAAATGTCAGCCGCGGATCGAGCGGTGAGCCACCGAGCGCATCGTGGCTTGCGGATACCGGCGCGGTCGCGGTCGAACGCAGTTCGACAGAGGGCCGTCCTTCCGGCCGCTCGACGCGGCGCGTTTCTGCCGGCGCGGGAATCTCCTTCGGGGTGGGCGAAGGCCGCACTGCCGTGCGCACGGTCAGATCGATGCGGTGCACTTCCGGCATCTCGGCCTGCCAGCAGGAGAGCACGCGATCGGCGTAGTGCGCCTGGATCCAGCTCTTCAGGAATCGGGTCGGAACCGACAGGCGGACGCTTTCGTCCTGCACGCCCTCAAGATCCATGCGCGCAAACCAGCTCGTATAGACATCCTCGCCAACGGTCGTCCGTAACCGTCCCTTCACCCGCGACCAGCGATCCTGTTCCGTGTTTGTCATTGCCTGAAGACTTTTCTCAAGAGGAGTGCCGTTGTTTGTGAAAGCGCCGTGCATGTTTCTTGCCACGACGCGACCTCAAGCGAGGCCTTCTGCTCCGGACACACCTCTCCCCTTCGGCGAAACCGCCGCGCGACAGATTATGTGCTGGAACAGACCTGCGTTCGCGAGGTCAGCGCGTACTCGAAGGTGTATCCGGAGTTCGCGTGGGGCTGTTTGCGGAAGTGCAATCCAAGGTGTCG
The DNA here is from genome assembly GCF_004296405.1 of Bradyrhizobium sp. Leo170. Lineage (GTDB taxonomy): Bacteria > Pseudomonadota > Alphaproteobacteria > Rhizobiales > Xanthobacteraceae > Bradyrhizobium. The sequence continues at coordinate 2,919 of NZ_PSRR01000264.1, read as the reverse complement.
AATACGGACTTGTCTGAAATGCGCAATTCGAATGCTGCGATGGTTCCGTAAATCATACTGCCTCCCCCTCTCGCCGCGATTGCGCGCGGCGAGCAATCCGCTCGCAAGTGGTCCAAATTCAGTGTGCCGCTCCCGAACATCGGAATGTTCAGTGCTGCGCCGCCGCGTAGTTCAGTCCTTGTCAACCCATTCACGGGCTCCGCGTTCCCCGCTGCTTAAGGCCGCGGCTGTTGCGTGTCTCCCCAGTTCGCCTCTCTCGCAGCGCGGACGCTGCGATCGAGAAATCCAGACACAGAACAGCCGTTCTCATATTGCTATGAGCTTGCCAACTCAGCTTCGCTTGGAAAGCGTCGCTAACGCGCACACCGCCGCCGATTTGCACGTCCGCCCGTGGGTCTAAAATCGCGCTGATCTTAAGAGCCGTGGGCGCCGCGAACGCATAAACAAATACACCAAGCGCGATTTCTGACAATCCGTTGTTTGTGGCTCGTGAGTTGAGTCTTCGCCGGTGTTGCGGCATTGCAATTGCGAAACCCGAAAGCAAGTTTTTGAATCACCGCGCAGATTCGCGCGTGTCACAAAGCGCGGTGTAACGGAAAAAAAAGTTCATAAAATATTTACGTAGCATCTCGGCGGCGCCAATTTTCAAACAAGTTGGCTTCGCTATGTGGGTAAGTGATTAGCGAGACGAAGTTTTTCGCGATTGCTTTTGGAGGGTAACCCTTCGCGGCTTTTCGCCGAGGAAAATGTTTAGTGCTTCCATTTATGTGGCGCAGGCGTGCGTATTTAATCACGGCGTCGCGTGTACAGCGCAGCAAGAACTTGCAGGACCAGTAAAACCACGGGTGCGCCCAATATGACACACGCGCTGTCCTGCAACAGCGAGTCAATTCGAGAACGCAGTCGTTCGAAGCTTCGCAAAAGAAAAGGCCCGGCGAAAAGCCGGGCCTTTGACGAAAATGTTTTTCTGTCAGCTCACTTCGCCAGCTTGGCGATCTGATGCGTCAGGCGCGAGACCTTGCGGCTCGCAGTATTGCGGTGAACGATGTTGCGCTGTGCGGCTTTCATCAGTTCGGGCTCGGCGTGCGCCATCGCCTTCAGCGCTGCATCGCGGTCGCCGCGCTTGATCGCTTCTTCGACCGAGCGAACGGCACCACGCATCTGGGTGCGGCGCGACTTGTTGATGATGGTGCGGCGGGCAATCTTGCGGGTCGCCTTCTTGGCGGAAGTGGTGTTGGCCATGGTCTCAATTGTCCTTCGGCGTTGGTCGCTCTGGTGGTCGGGCTCGAGCGCGCCGGCCGTTGAAATCGCGTGATCTACTCTGCTGTGTTGTCGAGATGCGTTCTTGAGGGGGCCGTGCCCAGAAGCAAAAGTCCCGGCAGCCGCCCGTCCAAAGAACAGCGGCGGCAGGATTGCGCCCGCCGCCATTGCGCGGTCTTATAGAGGGGCCGGCCCTCAGCGTCAACGTTTTCCACCCGGCTTGGGAGGCCGGAATCCGGCAGAAAATGGCCGCCAAGGTGCTGAACAGGTTGAATTTCCGCCCTTCCTGCCGTTAATGGGCCTTGGCGCGCTTGGGGCGGACAGGGACTAGGGTGAGGCATGATCCGCGGGTTTTTTCGGCTAATCGGCCTGCTGCTCCTGGCCGGCGGATTTGTTTTCATGGTCTATGACGGCGCCCGCTTCGTCGCCGATCAGACCCTGCACTTCACCCGCTTCGGCCAGTTCTGGAACGATATCCACCAGTCCAGCCAGGCCGCCTTCCGTGCCTGGATCGAGCGCACCGCGCCCTTCCTCTGGGACAGCGTGATCAAGTTCGTCCTCGACCAGCCGGTTTTCGCCGTGCTCGGCGTCGCCGGCATCCTGCTGATGATCCTGTTCCGGCCGCGCAAGCCGCTGATCGGCTACGCGCGAGACTGATCGGAACTTTGCTCCTTTGGGTTGTGGGCCCGTAACGGGGCTGCCAGATCGCGCGTAAACACCTATATAGTGGGCCAAGCCGGCCGAAGCCGTTTCCGGCTTCAGGCCGATGGCCCGCCTGGAGGTAATCCATGTCGTTCATGCGCAAGACCACCGCGTTGCCGAGTGCAGCCGAAGCGCTGCCGGGACGCGCCACGCCGATCCCGACTGCCACCATCCACTTCGTCAATGGCAGCAAGCTGCAGCCGCCTTACCCTGAGGGCCTGGAGCAGGCGGTGTTCGGGCTCGGCTGCTTCTGGGGTGCGGAGCGCAAGTTCTGGGAACTCGGCGATGGCATCTACACAACGGCCGTTGGCTATGCCGGCGGCTACACGCCGAATCCGACCTATGAGGAGGTTTGCTCGGGCCGCACCGGCCACACCGAAGTGGTGCTGGTCGTGTTCGATCCGAAGAAGATCTCCTACGAGCAGCTCCTGAAGACGTTCTGGGAAAATCACAACCCGACGCAGGGCATGCGTCAGGGCAATGACGTCGGCACGCAATATCGCTCCGCGATCTACACCTTCAACGACGCGCAGCGGAAGGCCGCGGAGGCCTCGAAGGCCGCCTATCAGAAAGCGCTTTCGGCCAAGGGTCTCGGTCCGATCACCACCGAGATCGCGCCGGCGGGCGAGTTCTATTTCGCCGAAGACTATCATCAGCAATATCTCGCCAAGAATCCGGCGGGCTATTGCGGCCTTGGCGGCACCGGCGTGTCGTGCCCCATCGGCGTCGGCGTCACCGCCTGATCGCGCGCTCTCCCTCTCCCCGCAAGAGCGGGGCGAGGGAGTTCTTTCCAACAACCATTTGTTAACCATAACCGGTGCAAGACTAGGCTGTCTCGCTTTTCAGGGATGGCCATGGTGCGGGTTGCGCGCGCGTTTCGATTGCCGATCACTGCTGTCATGACTGCGCTCGTGCTGTCGGGCTGCATGCGCACGAGCGGTCCTGTCGCGGTCGCGC
>NZ_PSRR01000263.1 GCF_004296405.1 Bradyrhizobium sp. Leo170 | reverse complement strand
TCCCGGCTTTCGCCGGGACGACAGAGGGCCAAGGAGAGCGGCTAATGAATGCGGGCGCTGCGATAGGGCCAGTGCGTGGCTTCGGCCAGTGGCGGCGCGCGCTCGGGCTGTTCGGCGCCGGTGTCCTGCAGCGCCTCGACGAAATTGGCGAACCATTGCTGGATGGTGCCCGTGCAGATCTTCTCCATCATCGCTTCCCAGCGCAGCCGCCGCTCGGCGAGCGGCATCGAAAGCGCGGTGGCAATGGTGCGCGCCATGCCGTCGACGTCGTGCGGGTTGACGATGAGGGCAGCCTCAAGCTCGTTGGCGGCACCGGCGAATTTCGACAGCACCAGCACGCCGGGATCGGCCGCGTTCTGGGCGGCGACATACTCCTTGGCGACAAGGTTCATGCCGTCCTGCAGCGGCGTCACCACGCCGACCTGCGCGGTGCGGTAGAGACCGGCGAGCACCGCCTGGCTGAATCCCTTGTTGAGGTAGCGGATCGGCGTCCAGTCGACCTCGCCATGGATGCCGTTGACGTCGGAGACGAGTTTTGCGACCTCGCTCTGCAGATTGCCGTAGGCCTCGATGCCGCCACGCGATGGCGTTGCGATCTGCAGCAGCGAGATCGTGCGCTTCAGCGAGGGATGCATCGTCCACATCCGGTCGAAAGCCTTGACGCGGTTGATCAGGCCCTTCGAATAGTCGAGCCGGTCGACGCCGATCGCGAGCCGCTCGCCGTTCAGGCTGCGGCGCAATCGCGAGACGTCGGGATGGGTCATCGCCTTGGTGGCCTGCTGCGCGAATTTGTCCGGATCGATGCCGATCGGGAAGACCGCGGCGCGGCTGCGTCCGTAACGCGACGTCACGCTGCCGTCCCGCACGACGAGCCCGAGATCGGCTTCGACGTAGCCGAGGAAATTCTCGCAATCCTCCTCGGTCTGGAAGCCGATGAGATCGTAGGCAAGCATCGCCTCGATCAGCTCGCGATGATGCGGGACGCCTTCGATCACCGCGCGCGTCGGCCACGGCGTGTGCAGGAAAAAGCCGATCGGCTTGTCGATGCCGAGATCGCGCAGCTCCGCGCCGAGCGCGAGGAAATGGTAGTCCTGAATCCAGAACACCGAATCGTCCTTGCGGAAGCGCAGCAGCGCACGCGCCATGAACGCGTTCACCTCGCGGTAACTGGCATAGTCCTCCTCCGAGGCGCGGATCAGGTCGGCGCGCGAGTGCAGCGCCGGCCACAGCGCGGAGTTGGCAAAGCCTTCGTAATAGCCGCCGTAATGCGCGGCCGGCAGATCGAGCATCGCCAGCGCGCCGGCACCGAGCGCTTCCACCTCCGCGAAGGGTTCCTTCTGGTTCCCATCGCGGACACGGCCGCTGGAGCCGACCCAGATCGCGCCGGACTTCTCGACAACAGGCAAAAGAGCGGCGGCGAGGCCGCCCGTCATGGGTTCATTGGGTTTTCCACGCGCTACGCGGTTCGACACGACAACGAGGTTCAAGTGGTCCCCTCCCGTTGGGCATTCGCGTATTAACAACCATTCATCAATATGGTTCCTGGCCACGCTTTCTCCGAATTGAAACCAAATTCAGGCAGGCCCGCATGGAACCGGGGCGTCAACTCACAAAAAGAAAATTTTTTGCGAGCAGGCGACCGCCCACAGCAGGAACTGCGGTTATTCCGCGCCAATTTGCGGTTGAGGTTTCGGCTAAGGCGCGGCGATTTCGCGCTCGTCATCGAGCAGATGCGCAAGGAATTCGCGCACGTCGCTCGGCGCGTCGAAATGACCGGCCACTCCCTTGGCGCGTCGGCCGACCGAGAAAGCGAGCCCTTCGAGCTCGGGCATGATCGCAAAAACCGTCTCGTCGGTGACGTCATCGCCGATGAAGAACGGCTTGCGGCCCTTGAACGGCGGATGCTTCATCAGTTCGCGCACGCCGGTGGCCTTGGTGAAGCCGGCGAGCTTGATCTCGCAGACCTGCTTGCCGGGCAGCACCTCGATCGGCGCCTCAGGCAGATCGGCGCGGATCAGCGATACCGCCTCATAGATCGCCCTTTCCGCATGCGGCGCAAGGCGATAGTGCAGCGCGAGCGAATAGCCCTTGTCCTCGAGCAGAATGCCCGGGCTCAATCTGGCGATGGCGGCCAGACGCCGCTTCAGCTCCTTGTCAAGCTGCAGCGCGTGGCCCGCATCGCCATCGCCCTGCGGATCGAGCCGCATCTCCGCGCCATGGCCGCCGACCGCAGGGAAGACATCGGGGGCGAAAATCAGGTCAAGATCATTCACCGAACGGCCGCTGACCAGCGCCAGCGCACCATTGGTGCGCTCGAGCAGACGATTGAGCGTTTTCGCCAGCCCCGGCGGCACCCAGACCTCGCGCGGCGTCGGCGCGAAGTCGAGCAAGGTGCCGTCGACGTCGAGCAGGACCGCGGTCTCGCTCAGATGCCCGACCAGCGCGCTCGGCACCGGTACGGTTTCCGGCGAGGCTTCGTCTTCCGGCGAAAAGTCTTCGTCCAGCGGCATGTCAGCCAGTTCCTCAGTCATCTCATTCTACTCCACAACAGCCAGCGGCCGTGCGACAGTTTCGAGCGATTTTCGCTCGGCGGCGACGGCGTAGCGCCACGCGACCAAGGCCGCGACGATCATGAGCGCCGACCCCAGGAGGTAGCCGGCGAAAACGGAATTGCGCGATCCGGTATCGATCAGCGCGCCAAACAATGCAGGTCCGATCACGCCGCCAATGCCCGTGCCGATCGCGTAGAACAGCGCGATGGCGAGCGCCCGCACCTCAAGCGGAAACGTCTCGCTCACGGTGAGATAAGCGGCGCTCGCGGCGGGCGAGGCAAAGAAGAAGATCACCATCCAGGCGATGGTCTGTCCTTGCGCGCTCAGCGCGCCGATCGAGAACAGATAGCCCGAGAGCGCCAGCAGCACGCCCGACACGCCATAGGTCAGTGTGATCATGACGCGGCGTCCCAGCGTATCGAACAGGCGGCCGAGCACGAGCGGCCCCAGGAAATTGCCGGCGGCAAAGGGCAGGATGTACCAGCCGACATGGCTGGCGGGAATGCCGAAGAAGTCGGTCAGCACCAGCGCGAAGGTGAAGAAGATCGCGTTGTAGAAGAACGCCTGCGCGCTCATCAAGACGAGCCCGACCACCGCGCGCTGGCGATAGGTAACCAGCAGCGTATGCGCCACTTCGCGCAGCGGCGTATGGTCGCGCATCCGCAGCTTGATCTTCGGCAACGCCTGCGATTGCGCCTCGACATGACCGATCACCGAGCGCTCGATGTCGTCGACGATTTGGTGCGCTTCCTCGGGGCGGCCGTGGATCATCAGCCAGCGCGGGCTTTCCGGAATCCACATCCGCATCACGAACACGACGAGGCCAAGACAGGCGCCGGTGAGATACGCAAGCCGCCAGCCGAGATCGGGATTGATCACGGCGGGATCGAGCAGGACGATGGCGCTGACGGCGCCGATCGCAGCACCGATCCAGAAGCTGCCGTTGATGACGAGATCGGTCCAGCCGCGATAGCGCGCCGGCACCAGTTCCTGGATGGTCGAGTTGATCGCGGTATATTCGCCGCCGATGCCGGCACCGGTCAGGAAGCGAAACAGCGCGTAGCTTGCGACATTCCACGACAGCGCGGTCGCGGCGGTGGCGCTGAGATAAACCGCAAGCGTGATGAAGAACAGTTTCTTGCGGCCGATGCGATCGGTGAGCCAGCCAAACCCGATCGCGCCCAGCACGGCGCCGGCGAGATAGGCGCTGTTGGCGAAGCCGACATCGAAGTTGGAGAATTTAAGCGTCGGACTGTCCTTCAGCGCGCCCGCCAACGCACCGGCGAGCGTGACTTCAAGCCCGTCGAGGATCCAGGTGATGCCGAGCGCGGTCACCACGCGGGTGTGAAAACCGCTCCAGGTGAGACTATCGAGACGCGCGGGGATCGACGTCTCGATGATGCGGTCATGATCCGGCGACGGCGGCGCGTCAGCGTCACGCGTTGCGGAAGCAGTTGCAGGACTGGGCTGGATCGGCTGCAAATCCATCACGGAACCAACAAGAAATCACCCCGGAACGCAGCTTACCCCAAGGTGCTCATCCCCAAAATTTGCGGCAAACGGATGCCCGCCACGCACGACAACGTCCGCGACGCCGCCTGGTTCCCGCATCGCGGCATAGGAACCCGGACGGATTTGCCGATGTTGCTAGCTGAAAACAGGAGCTTGCAATGGCACCACGTCGCAAAACCAGCGCACGAAAGACCACGGCACAAAAGGGCACCAGAAGAAAAGCAACCACCACGCGGCGAAAGACCGGCACGCGCAAGACGTCATCGCGGCGCTGGTCGCAGCGGGTGACCGAGCGGAGCGACGCGCTCGATCTCGACCGCGGCGTGTTCAAGCAGACCAGCGCGAAGAAGATCGCGGCATCGCTGAAGCGCTCCGCCGAGCGAAGCAAGCGCCGCAAGGCCGGCGCCTACCGCTCGGCGCTGTCGATGCTGATCTTCTACATCAACCGCGCCGGCAAGACGCTGCCGCAGGCGCAACGTGCCCGGCTCGAACGCGCGAAGCTGGAGCTGAAGCACCAGTTCGGAAGGGAGTGACGGCGCGGCATCACGCAGCCCGGATGTTCGCCATGAAGCGGTCGAGTTCGTCGCGCAGGCGCGTGCTTTCGGACGACAGCGAGCGTGCCGAGTTCAGCACCTCCTCGGACGCCGAGCCGGTCTCGGTGGCGCCGCGGTTGACGAGGGTGACGCTGGTGGCGGCCTCCTGCGTGCCCTGGGCGACATTCTGCACGCTGCGGGCGATCTCCTGCGTCGCCGTGCTCTGCTGCTCGACTGCGCCGGCGATGTTGGCGGCGATCTCGGAGATCTGGCCGATGGTGCCGCCGATCTCCTTGATGGCGGCAACGGATTCCTGCGTCGCCGACTGCATGCCCGAGATGTGAGTGGAAATCTCCTCGGTCGCCCGCGCGGTCTGGCTGGCGAGCGATTTCACCTCGGAGGCGACCACCGCGAAGCCGCGGCCGGCATCGCCGGCGCGTGCCGCTTCGATCGTCGCGTTCAGCGCCAGCAGGTTGGTCTGCTCGGCGATCGCGGTGATCAGCTTGACCACGTCACCGATCTGTTGCGCGGCGAGCGAGAGCTTGCCGATGCGGGCGTCGGTCTGTTCGGCCTGCTGCACCGCAGCATCGGCGATCCGGCTGGACTCCTTCACGCGGCGTCCGATCTCGTCGACGGAAGCCGATAGCTCTTCGGTCGCGGAAGCCACCGACTGCATGTTGCTCGACGCCTCCTCGGAGGCACCCGCTACCTGGCTTGAAAGGTTCTGCGTGGTCTCAGCGGTCCGCGTCAGCGTGCCCGCCGCGGTCTCGAGCTGCACCGCCGAGGCCGAGACGTTGGCGACGATCCAGCCGACCGCCGTCTCGAACTCGTCGGCGAAGTGGATCAGTTCGGCACGGCGCGCCGCGGCGCTCGCCTTGTTCTGCACCTCCTGGCTCGCGGCATCGCGCTCGGCCTTGGCGATCGCCTGGAGCTTGAATTCCTCCACCGCGCCGGCCATCTCGCCGAGTTCGTCCTTGCGGCCGAGCCCCGGCAGCACGACGTCGAAATTGCCGGCCGCAAGCTCGCGCATCGCGGCGCACATCGCCCGGATCGGGCGCGAAATGCCGATTCCGAGCAGGAAGGCGAGCACAGCGCCGAGCACGAAGCCACCGGCGGCGAGCACCAGAATGAACCGCTCGGTCGCGCCGATCGCGGCGTCCGACTCGGTTTCCATGCGCTTCTGGTCGGCGAGCAGGTCCGATTTCATCACGCCGGAGCCCTGGTTGATGGCGGCTGCGGATTCCGTCATCTCGAGGGTCAGCTCGTCGATCGATTTCGAGTTCTCGATCAGTTTCGAGAGCGCCTCCCGATACTCTTCGAGCATCTTCGTCAGCTCTTTCAGCGCAGCGACGACCTTCTCGTCGGTCGAGGAAATCGCCTTCAGCGAGTTCTCGACGAATTTCAGTCGCGCCAGCCCGCTCGTGCCGGTGATCTTGTCGGAATTGACCACGAAGGTACTGGCGAGCGCGGCCGCCGCCTGGAACTGCGAGGCGACCTGCTTGGCACCCATCTCGACGGCGGACAGTCCGGCTTCGGCCGCGTTGGAGGCGAGATCGTCGAGTTTGTAGCGCAGCGAGTTGCCGCCGCGGGCGAGCTGGTTCTGCGCGAGCAGCCCGCTCTCTTCCTTGACCTTGAGGATCTCGGCAAAGATCTTGGTGAAGGCGCGGAACTCACGCTCGAGCTTGGTCACCTGCTCGACCCGCGCGGGGTCGGTGGTGCCCTTCATCGCCTGGAGGATGGCCTCTTTGAGGCTGGCCTCCGCCGCGAGCGCTGCCTTGCCGTCCTCTTCCTTGCCGGTCGCCACATAGTAGCGCGCCAGCGAACGGTAGGAGATCAGCTCACGGTCGATATTGCGCGCCAGATCGGCCTCCCGGACGCTCGCGCGGTAGGCGGCGACGCCGGCCGAGACACGCTCAAAGCCAAGATAGGCAAAGCCCATGCTGGCCGCCGTAATAGCCAGCACCGCGGCAAAGCCCAGGATGATTTTCGCACGAAATCGAAGGGTCGGCATTCGCGACCCCACACGCCCCAGTAGTCCCACCCCAACCCCCGTCTTCATTCTGAAAACAAGTGGCGTCCGGAAATCGTTGCCCGGACCCGACGCGCAAAGCTAAGGCAGAATGGATAAGAGCTAGTAAATTCGGCAGACATTTCGGAGAAGTTGTGGAGTCCCCCTCCGGGAAGCGCAGCTCGTCGCTGTCACCGATGTCATGGCCGTGACAAAGGTGGCCAAAATCGTAGTTGCCAAGTTCCTCGCCGCTGTTTCTAATTGGAATAATTAGAAGCATCCGGAGGAACGACGCGTGTCTACAGTCAAGCTGACGGTGAACGGCAAAGCGGTATCCGTCGACGTCGAGGACCGAACCCTCCTCGTCCATCTCCTGCGCGAAAACCTGAACCTGACCGGAACCCACGTCGGCTGCGATACCAGCCAATGCGGCGCCTGCGTCGTCCATATCGACGGGCGGGCAGTGAAGTCCTGCACCGTGCTGGCGGGCCAGGCGGCGGGTTCGAACGTCACCACCATCGAAGGCATCTCCAAGGGCGACGAATTGCACCCAATGCAGGCGGCGTTCCGGGACAATCACGGCCTGCAGTGCGGCTACTGCACGCCGGGCATGATCATGTCGGCGATCGACATCGTCCAACGCTATGGCGGCGAGCTCGACGAGGCAACCGTTCGCCACGAGCTGGAAGGCAATATCTGCCGCTGCACCGGCTACCACAACATCGTCAAGGCGGTGCTGGACGCCGCCGGGCGCATGAAGGTCGCGCAGGCGGCGGAATAGCCGCCGCCGGCCACATCTCGTCAAAAGCCGCCGGGCTTCGATGGAAGCGGCGGGACATCACATCTCCGGTCGGGAGGAATTCACAATGGGCATCGAAGGCATTGGCGCAAGCGTCGTCCGCAAGGAAGACCGCCGTTTCATCACCGGCAAAGGCCGCTACGTCGACGACATCAAACTGGTGGGCATGACCTATGCCCAGTTCATCCGCAGCCCGCACGCCCACGCCAAGGTCAAGAGCATCGATTCGAGCGAGGCCCTGAAAAAGCCCGGCGTGATCGCGGTGCTCACGGGCCAAGAGCTCGTCGACGACAAGATCGGCAACCTGATCTGCGGCTGGGCCATCACGTCGAAGGATGGCTCGCCGATGAAGATGGGCGCATGGCCGGCGATGGCGCCGGAGATAGTGCGCTTCGTCGGACAGGCGGTCGCCGTCGTGATCGCCGAGACCAAGAACCAGGCCCGCGACGCCGCGGAAGCCGTGGTGGTCGATTATGAAGAGCTGCCGGCGGTGCCCGATATCAAGGCCGCGATCAAGCCGGGCGCGCCGCAGCTTCACCCGGAAGCGCCGGGCAATGTGGTCTATGACTGGCATCTCGGTGACGAGGCCGCGGTCAAGGACGCCTTCAGCAAGGCGGCGAATGTGGTGACGCTGGACCTCACCAACAACCGCCTGGTACCGAACGCGATGGAGCCGCGCTCGGCGGTCGCCGACTATGACGCGGCCGAAGAGCATTTCACGCTCTATACGACCTCGCAGAACCCGCATGTCGCCCGTCTCGTGCTGTCAGCCTTCTACAATATCGCGCCCGAGCACAAGCTGCGCGTGATCGCGCCCGACGTCGGCGGCGGCTTCGGCTCCAAGATCTACATCTACCCCGAGGAGATGGTGGCGCTGTGGGCCTCCAAGAAGGTCGGCCGCCCGGTGAAGTGGACCGGGGACCGCACGGAGGCTTTCCTCACCGACGCGCATGGCCGCGACCATGTCTCGAAGGCCGAATTGGCGTTCGACAAGGACAACAAGATCCTCGGCCTCCGGGTGAAGACCCACGCCAATTTCGGCGCCTACATGTCGCTGTTCTCCGCAGCGGTGCCGACCTATCTCTATGCGACGCTGCTGTCGGGGCAATACGTCATCCCTGCGATCTATGCGGAGGTGATAGGCGTCTATACCAACACCACGCCTGTCGATGCCTATCGCGGCGCGGGCCGTCCCGAGGCGAGCTACCTGATCGAGCGGATGATGGAGACCGCGGCGCGGCAGTTGAAGGTCGATCCGACCGAACTGCGGAAGAAGAACTTCATCACCCAGTTCCCATACCAGACGCCGGTGATCATGGCCTATGATACCGGCGACTTCCATGCCTCGATCGACGCGGCGATGAAGGCGATCGACTATGCCGGCTTCCCGGCGCGCAAGGCGAAGGCCAAAGCGGACGGCAAGCTGCGCGGCATCGGGGTATCCTGCTACATCGAAGCCTGCGGGATTGCGCCGTCAAAGGCGGTCGGCAGCTTGGGCGCCGGCGTCGGCCTGTGGGAATCGGCCGAAGTGCGCGTCAATCCGGTCGGCACGATCGAGATCCTCACCGGCTCGCACAGCCACGGCCAGGGTCATGAGACCACGTTCTGCCAGATCATCGCGGAGCGCCTGGGGGTTCCGATCAGCCAGGTCTCGATCGTCCATGGCGATACCGACAAGGTGCAGTTCGGCATGGGCACTTACGGCTCGCGCTCGATCGCAGTCGGTGGCGCGGCCATCGTGAAGGCGATGGAAAAGGTCGAGTCCAAGGCCAAGAAGATCGCCGCGCACGCGCTGGAGGCGTCCGAGAACGACATCGTGATCGAGAACGGCGAGTTCAAGGTCACCGGCACCGACAAGTCGATCGCGCTGCCGATGGTCGCGCTCGCCGCCTATACCGCGCACAATCTGCCTGACGGCATGGAGCCGGGCTTGAAGGAGACGGCGTTCTACGATCCCACCAACTTCACCTTCCCCGCGGGCGCCTATATCTGCGAGCTCGAGGTCGATCCCACGACCGGCAAGACCTCATTCGTCAACTTCGTGGCGGCGGATGATTTCGGCCGGCTCATCAACCCGATGATTGTCGCGGGACAGGTCCATGGCGGCCTCGCCCAGGGCATCGGCCAGGCGCTGCTCGAAGGCGCGGTTTACGACAGCAACGGCCAGCCGGTCACGGCATCCTTCATGGACTACACCATGCCGCGCGCCGACGATCTGCCGTCGTTCCAGATCTCGCACACCACGACGCTGTGCCCGGGCAATCCGCTCGGCGTCAAGGGTTGCGGCGAGGCCGGTGCGATCGGTGCATCGGCCGCGGTGATCAACGCGATCACGGATGCGATTGGCAACAACAAGCTTGAAATGCCGGCGACGCCCGATCGCGTCTGGCACACCATTCACGGTTGATACTTTCGTCATTCCGGGGCGACGCGAAGCGTCGAACCCGGAATCTGAAGCACGGACAAATCCCTCGAGATTCCGGGTCTGCGCCTGGCGGCGCATCCCGGAATGACTCGAGGGCCAAAGCAGGACCCAGGGAGCACCCCAATGTACGAGACCATTTATCATCGCGCTTCATCGGTCGACGAAGCCGCGGCCCTGTTCGCCAAAGGTGGGGAGCCGAAATATCTCGCCGGCGGCCATACGCTGATCCCCGTGATGAAGCAGCGGCTCGCCTCGCCGTCTGACGTCATCGATCTCGGCAAGATCAAGGAATTGATCGGCGTGGACGCGACGGCCGACGCGCTGACGATCAAGGCGGCGACGCCGCATTGTGACGTGGCGCAGAGCAGCGCGGCGCAAAAGGCGATCCCCGCGGTCGCCTATCTCGCCTCACTGATCGGCGACCCCGCCGTGCGCCATCGCGGCACGATCGGCGGCTCGCTCGCCAACAACGATCCCGCCGCCGATTACCCGGCCGCGGTGCTGGCGCTCGGCGCCACCATCAAGACCAACAAGCGCACGATCGCAGCCGATGATTTCTTCCAGGGCCTGTTCAGTACCGCCCTCGAAGACGGCGAGATCATCACAGCCGTGTCGTTCCCGATTCCGGCCAAGGCGGGCTACGCCAAATTCCCCCACCCCGCCTCGCGCTTTGCGCTGACCGGCGTGTTCGTCGCCAAGACCAAGGACGGTGACGTCCGCGTCGCCGCGACCGGCGCGTCGCAAAGCGGCGTCATGCGCGTCGGCCCGATCGAAGCGGCGCTGAAGGCGAACTGGTCGGCAGCCGCGCTCGACGGTGTGCAAATTCCGTCCGCCGGATTGCTCAGCGACATCCATGGCTCCGCCGACTACCGCGCCAACCTCATCAAGGTGATGGCGCAGCGCGCGGTGACGGCGGCAGGCTGATCGGGCGGCAGGCCGATCCAGAACATGCTACCTACGCTTATGACAACGGCGCGCAGCGATGCGCGCCGTTCATGCGCTCGGCGAGGCGCTTTCCGAAAAAGGCGCTTGCCACGCAACGCGTATGGCGAGACAATTTAGCTAATCGCCTAATTAAAACACGGATGGAAACGTGCTCGACAAACCCGCCCCTCAGTCCGCTGTCCGCGCCTCCGGCCCGCTTGCCGGCACCCGCATCGTCGAATTCGCGGGCATCGGCCCCGGCCCATTTGCCTGCATGATGCTGGCAGATATGGGCGCCGAGGTCATCACCCTCGACCGCGTCGGCGCCGGCAAGAATCTCAAGGGCGTTTCCACGCGCGGGCGCAAGGTGGTCGAGCTCGACCTCAAGGACAAGGGCGCGGTCGCGCAGGTGCTCGATCTGCTCGCCAATGCTGATGCACTGATCGAGGGCTTTCGTCCCGGCGTGATGGAGCGGCTTGGCCTCGGGCCTGACGTCGTGCGCGCGCGCAATCCAAAGCTGGTCTACGGCCGCATGACCGGCTGGGGCCAGGAGGGCCCGCTCGCGAACGCGGCAGGCCACGACATCAACTACATCTCGATCACCGGCGCGCTGGCCGCGATCGGCACCAAAGAGAAGCCGGTGCCGCCGCTCAACCTGGTCGGCGATTTCGGCGGCGGCGCGCTCTACCTCGTGGTCGGCGTGCTCGCAGCCCTCCTGGAAGCATCAAAATCCGGCAAGGGCCAGGTGGTCGATACCGCGATGTGCGATGGCGCGGCGTCGCTGATGTCGATGTTCTTTGACCTGGCCGCAAGCGGCCGCTGGGTGGAAGGACGCGACCAGAATATGCTCGACGGCGGCGCGCATTTCTACGGCGTCTACGAATGCGCCTGCGGCCATTTCGTCTCGATCGGTTCGATCGAGCCGCAATTCTACGCCCTATTGCGCAAGCACGCCGGCCTCACCGACGCCGAGTTCGACACCCAGATGGACCGCAAGGCGTGGCCTGCGCTGAAAGAAAAGCTCAACGAGATATTCAAGAGCAAGACGCGCGAGGAGTGGTGCAAGCTCATGGAAGGCACCGACATCTGCTTCGCGCCGATCCTGACCATGGCGGAGGCCCCGAAGCATCCGCACATGGCCGCGCGAAAAGTGTTCGTCGAACGCCATGGCGTGACGCAGCCGGCGCCCGCGCCGCGCTTCTCGCGGACACCGTCAGCGATCAGGGAGCCAGTGACGGCAGAGCTTGGCGATGTGCTGAGCGCGTGGAAGCGATAGCCGTCGTTAGTAGACGTTGTAGGGCGGGCAAAGCGCAGCGTGCCCACCATCAAGAGCGGCACAAGAAGAGGTGGG
>NZ_PSRR01000262.1 GCF_004296405.1 Bradyrhizobium sp. Leo170 | reverse complement strand
GGCGGCGGCGCCTCCGCCGATGCCAGCAGCACGGTGCGCGGGCTGGCGCGGCTGCTCCGGCGCAACCCGACCGATGCCGAGCGCATCCTGTGGCAGGCCCTGACCAAGGATCGCCGCTTCGCCGGCCTGTTCAAGCGCCAGACCCCGGTGGGGCGGCATATCCCCGATTTCGTCTCCTTCATCCACCGGATCGCGATCGAGCTGGAAAACCCCGACGAGAGCGAGACGATTGTTGCCGACCGGGCCAAGCGACGGGAATGGCTGGAGGAGCGAGACTATCGCGTCCTCAACCTGCGCGCGGCCGAAGTCGAGCGCGATCTGGCCGGCGAACTGGACCGGCTCGCATCGAACCTGCCGGCCCAGTGAGTAGCTCCGTAGCCCGGGTGGAGCGCCAGCGTAACCCGGGACATCTGCGTCAGCGTTTGCGAACCGCCCCCCAGGTTGCGCTGCGTTCCACCCGGGCTACGAGACTTCTCAAATTCTACGCTGCCATCCCGGCGCCCTTGGCCGCGTTGCTGTGTTGGAGCCGGCGCAGGGCGGCGAGGTTGATCTCGAAGGAAGCGAGGCAGCAGCGGGACTTGCCGGTGGATTTCGCTTCATAGAGCGCGGTATCGGCGGCCGAGAGCAACTCCTCGGCCTCCGTGCCGTGCTCCGGCGACATCGCAACGCCGACGCTGACGCCGACCTGGACGCAAATCTCCTCGCCCAGCCGGTAGGACATCGCGACCTCGTCGATGATCCGATGTCCGATCGCGAGCGCCTGCTCTGCGGTGATGCTGTCGGCCAGCACCACGAATTCGTCGCCGCCCATGCGCGCGATGACGGCGCTATTGGGCAGGGCGCGGCGGAGCCGGTCGGCGACCAGTTGGAGCACCTTGTCCCCGGCCGCATGCCCGAAGGTGTCGTTGATCGGCTTGAAATTGTCGAGATCGAAGAACAGCACGGCAAAGGAGCCCTCGTCGCGACTGGAGGCCTCCAGCTTCCTGTTGAGGGCATCGACGAAACCGGCGCGATTCCACAGGCCCGTGAGCGCGTCGTGCTGCGCCATGTGGCCGTTCTCGCGCTCGGCGCGCATGGTCGCGATCAGCATCCTGTTCAGCCGGAAGGCTGCGTCCGTCATCGCCGCGAGATAGAGCGGCACCTGTAGAAACACGAGGTAAAGCAGCGGCTCGCCGGCAAGCGCAGCGCCCGGGACGATCGGGCCGAGGGCGAGCAGGATCATCGTCCCGGCCAATC
This sequence comes from Bradyrhizobium sp. Leo170, assembly GCF_004296405.1. Taxonomy (GTDB): domain Bacteria; phylum Pseudomonadota; class Alphaproteobacteria; order Rhizobiales; family Xanthobacteraceae; genus Bradyrhizobium. Next base: position 10,870 of record NZ_PSRR01000262.1, on the reverse strand, counting down.
GCGGCGCGCTGAAATTGCGGAAGCAGATGCCACCAACCATCGCCGCCGCCGACAGGCAGGCGAGCAGTGCGACGACCCGGTCGCCGCTGGCGAGGCTGACGACTACGCCGAACCCGACGCTGGCGCTCCAGGCGACCGCGAGCAGCACATGCAGGTCGGTCGGGGTCTGGCGCCGGTCACGCGCCCGGCGACGGGCGACGACCAATACCGTGAGGCGGGCAAGGCAAATCGCGACTTCGAGGCTGAACCAGGCGATGAACAATGCGGTCGGTTGCCGGATCGCGATCACGCCTGCCACCGCCATCGTGTTGACCGCGCCGGCCGCAAAGACCGGTAGCGACCCGTGGAGGTCGGCGATCAGCGCCGCGCGGATATCCTCGGGCGCGCCGGGACCGGCGTCGGCCAGCCAGCGCGTCACGCCCCAGCGCGGCCGGCTGTAAGGTCCCTTGTCGGACTTCATTGCAGAGCACCCCTGTCTTCCCGGGGTACAACAACACCGCGCGCGCCTAACAGGCTTTTAAGGTGCGCCCCGATCTCTTGCCGTGCTTGACGAGGGGTAAACCGGCCGCTGCCGCCCGACAATTCCGAGTGCCTTGATCCGCGAGGCCAGCGTGGTCGGCTTCATGTCGAGCATTTCGGCCGCACCGCCGGGGCCGAACACCTTGCCGGCGCAGGCTTCAAGCGCGGCGACGATGTTGGCGCGCTCGTGATCGCGCAGCTCGGCCGCCGTCATCACTGTGGGACGCGCGTCGGCCTTCACGCGGGCCGAGCCGGCCGAAGACTGGCTGCCGGATGCATCGGGCAGGTCGATGCGCAACCGGCCGTTCTGGGCAAGGATCGCCGCGCGCTCGATCACGTTCTGCAGTTCGCGGACATTGCCCGGCCAGTCGTAGCGGGCGAGCCGCCTGGCGTCGCCCTCCGACAGGCGCAGATCGGATTTCAGCGCCTTGCTTTCGCTGCTCAGGAAATGCTGCGCCAAAAGCGGGATGTCCTCGCGCCGCTCGCGCAAGGGTACCGATTCGATCGGAAACACGTTGAGGCGGAAATAGAGATCCTCGCGAAACCGGCCGCGCTGCACCTCCTGCTTGAGGTCGCGGTTGGTGGCGGCGATCAGCCGCACATCCACGGTGCGGGTGCGCTCCTCGCCGACCCGCTCGAAATTGCCCTCCTGCAGCACGCGCAGCAGCTTGCCCTGCAGCTCCAGCGGGATTTCGCCGACTTCGTCGAGAAATAGCGTGCCGCCGTCGGCCAGTTCGAACCGGCCGATGCGGTCGCGCGTCGCGCCCGTGAAGGCGCCGCGGACATGGCCGAAGAACTCGCTCTCGAACAATTCGCGCGGGATCGCGGCGCAGTTGACGCGGATCAGCGGCCGGTCGGAGCGGCTGCTCGCCTCGTGGATGGCGCGCGCGATCAACTCCTTGCCGGTGCCGGACTCGCCCGTGATCATCACCGCCGCTGACGTCGGCGCCACCAGCTTGACCTGGCGCAGCGTCTTCTGGATCGCCTCGCTCTGGCCGATGATGCCGCGCGGATTAGTCTCGATGCGGATTTCTTCCTGCAGGTAGGCGTTTTCCAGCTCCAGCCGCTCGCGCAGGCGATCGACCTCGGCAAGTGCGGCGTGCAGCTTCTCGTCCGCCTCGCGCCGCTGGCTGACGTCGCGAAACACCACGACGGCGCCGACCACGACGCCGCGGTCGCGGATCGGCGTCGAGGTGTACTCGACCCAGACTGGCGAGCCGTCCTTGCGCCAGAACACTTCGCCGTCGACCTGGTGCACGGCGCCGTCGCGGAACGCCGCATAGATCGGGCAATCATGATCGGGATAGTGCCGCCCGTCATGATGGGTGTGATGGACGATCGGGTGGATCTCCTTGCCGACCAGTTCCTCGGCGGTCCAGCCCAGCATCCGTTCGGCGGCCGGGTTGACAAAAGTGGTGTTTCCTTCCGCGTTGACCCCATAAATGCCTTCGCCGGCGGCGCGCAGGATCAACTGGTTCTCGCGCTCGATGTCCTGGAACACCCGCTCGACCCGCTGCCAGGTGGCAATGCCGCTGCGCATGTGGTCCTCGGCGGCGGCATCGACATAGCGCCGGCGGCGCGCGTCGAGGTCGCTCATCGTCAGCAGCATCAGCGTGCGCCCGTCATGCGGCACCACGCAGCCGGCATATTCGATCCTGAGATTCTGTCCGGTCGCATGCCGCGGTGTCAGCGCATCGGTCCAATACGCGCCCTTGTCGAGCACCGCCTGGGTGAAGACGATCAGGGCCGGCAATTGGCCTGGTTGCAGCGCGCTCACCTTGGTCTGGCGCAGCAGCGCGCGGTCGTAGCCGAGTAGCGAGCAGGCGGCGGGGTTGGCGTCGAGGATCACGTCGGCATGGGGATCGAACAGCAGCGTCGGCTCGATCGAGCACTCGAAGGCGGCGGCACGCAGGTCCGCATCGTGCGCGCTCGCCGTTGCGCTGAGAGCCAGGTCCATCGTGCAGGTCGCCCCGAAAAATCGTAATTTGATTACGATTTTTCGTGTATCACGAGTTTTTGTAGTCGCCAAGGCACGGATAAAAGCCTGCGACATCAATGCCATCGGCTCAAAAAAGAGGCTGGCACGGACCTTGCGTAAATCCACGGCAAACGCCGCGCAGGAGGTCCGATGTCCATCTTCGACAATCCATTCGATCCCGATCGCAATCTCCGCACCGGCTGCAGTTGCGGTCGCCATCTCAGCGAAGCCGAGCACCGGAATGAGGCGCTGGCGCTGCGCTGCGAGCCCGCGGAAAGCGAGGACAGGCGCTACGAGGGCGTCGTCGCCTCAGCCGTGATGCGCGCGGTGTTTCCGCAGGACGCGACCCGGCGCGCGTTCCTGAAGTCGGTCGGCGCCTCCACGGCGCTCGCGGCGCTGTCGCAGTTCTTCCCGATCAAGGCGGCGACCGAGGTCTTCGCGCAAGGCGCTGCGCCTGAGAAGAAGGACCTCAAGGTCGGCTTCATTCCGATCACCTGCGCGACCCCGATCATCATGGCCGCGCCGATGGGCTTCTACGCCAAGCACGGACTGAACGTGGAGGTGATCAAGACCGCCGGCTGGGCCGTGATCCGCGACAAGACCATCAACAAGGAATACGACGCCGCGCACATGCTGTCGCCGATGCCGCTCGCCATCACCATGGGCGTCGGCTCCAACCCGCTGCCGTACACGATGCCGGCGGTCGAGAACATCAATGGGCAGGCGATCACGCTTTCGATCAAGCACAAGGACAAGCGCGATCCCAAGGATTGGAAGGGCTTCAAGTTCGCCGTACCCTTCGACTATTCGATGCACAATTATTTGCTGCGCTACTATCTCGCCGAACACGGCCTCGACCCCGACGTCGATGTGCAGATCCGCGCGGTGCCGCCGCCGGAGATGGTCGCCAATCTGCGCGCCGACAATATCGACGGTTTCCTTGGGCCCGATCCGATGAACCAGCGCGCGGTCTATGACGGCGCAGGCTTCATCCACATCCTGACCAAGGATATCTGGGAAGGCCATCCCTGCTGCGCCTTCGCGGCATCGAAGGAGTTCGTCACCTCGATGCCGAATACCTATGGCGCGCTCCTGAAATCGATCATCGAAGCCACCGCGTTCGCCCACAAGGCCGAGAACCGCAAGCAGATCGCGGAGGCGATCGCGCCGGCGAACTACCTGAACCAGCCGCAGATCGTGCTCGAGCAGATCCTGACGGGCACCTTCGCCGACGGTCTCGGCAATGTCGTCACGCAGCCGGGCCGCGTCGATTTCGATCCGTTCCCCTGGCAGTCCTTCGCCGTCTGGATCATGACGCAGATGAAGCGCTGGGGCCAGATCAAGGGCGACGTCGACTACAAGGCGGTGGCCGAACAGGTCTATCTCGCTACCGACACCGGCAAGCTGATGGCCGAGATGGGGCTCACGGCGCCGACAACCACGTACAAGTCGTTCGCAGTGATGGGCAAGACGTTCGATCCCACGAAGGCCGACGACTATCTCGCGAGCTTCAAGATCAGGAAGGCGTCGTGAAGGTGCTCCCGCATACGGGGAGGAGCAGATGAACTCGCTTCGCCTGCGCGCGGCGATCGTCTCGATTGTGCTGTTCGCCGCCTTCATCGGCGTCTGGCATCTTGCGACCCGCAGCACCGGTCCGGCCGTGAACATGAGCCCGGAATACGCGAAGCTGATGGGGCTCACCGCCACGCAAGGCAAATCGGCGATGCCGGGTCCGCTCGATGTCGGCGCCAAATTGTGGGAGCACCTGAGGCGGCCGTTCTACGACAACGGGCCGAACGACAAGGGGCTTGGCATCCAGCTCGCTTATTCGATCGGCCGCGTCGGGCTCGGCTATCTGATCGCGGTATCAGTCGCGATCCCGCTCGGCTTCCTAATCGGCATGTCGCCATTGATCAGCAGGGCGCTCGACCCGTTCATCCAGGTGCTGAAGCCGATCTCGCCGCTCGCCTGGATGCCGCTCGCGCTCTACACCATCAAGGATTCCTCGATTTCAGCGATCTTCGTGATCTTCATCTGCTCGGTGTGGCCGATGCTGCTCAACACGGCGTTCGGCGTCGCCGGCGTGCGCAAGGAATGGATCAACGTCGCACGCACGCTCGAGGTTGGCACAGTCAGGCGCGCCTTCACGGTGATCCTGCCGGCCGCGGCGCCGACAATTCTGACCGGCATGCGGATCTCGATCGGCATCGCCTGGCTCGTGATCGTCGCCGCCGAGATGCTCGTCGGCGGCACCGGCATCGGCTATTTCGTCTGGAACGAGTGGAACAACCTCTCGATCACCAATGTCATCATCGCGATCCTCATGATCGGGATCGTCGGCATGCTGCTCGACCAGATCCTCGCGCGCTTCACGCGCATGGTCACGTTTCCGGAGTAGGGCGATGACCGACAAATTCATCTCGATCGAAGGCATCGCGCGGCGCTATCCGGGAGCGGGCGGTGGCACGACTACTGTATTCGAGAACCTGTGGCTCTCGATGGCGCGGGGCGAATTCGGCTGTGTGATCGGCCATTCCGGCTGCGGCAAGACCACGGTGCTCAACATCCTCGCAGGCCTCGACGAGCCGAGCGAGGGCGCCGTGATCGTCGACGGGCAGGCGATCGAGGGCACGAGCCTTGACCGCGCCGTGATCTTCCAGAGCCATGCGCTGTTGCCCTGGCGCACCGTGCTCGGCAATGTCGCCTACGCCGTCAGCTCGAAATGGCGCAAATGGGATCGCGCCAAGGTCAAGGCGCACGCGCAGAAGTTCATCGATCTCGTCGGCCTCACTGGTTCGGAGCACAAGCGTCCGTCCGAACTGTCCGGCGGCATGAAGCAGCGCGTCGGCATTGCGCGCGCGCTTTCGATCACGCCCAAGATCATGCTGATGGACGAGCCGTTCTCGGCGCTGGACGCGCTGACGCGCGGCACGCTGCAGGACGAGGTGCGGCGCATTTGTCTGGAGACCGGGCAGACCGCGTTCATGATCACCCACGACGTCGACGAGGCGATCTATCTCGCCGACAAGATCTTCCTGATGACCAATGGCCCCGGTGCGGTGCTGGCCGAGATCGTCGAAAATCCGCTGCCCAAGGATCGCGGCCGGATCGATCTGCACCGCCATCCCTATTACTACGCGCTCCGCAACCACATCATCGATTTCTTGGTCAGCCGTAGCAAGAGCTTCGCGGCGATAACCACCGATCACGACCCCCGCAACGTGCCGACACTGCGGCCGGGCTTGCCTGAATTGGCGATCGCATCGGACGCCGAGCTGCCAACCCAGACGTCATGGCCGGGCCTGTCCCGGCCATCCACGTCTTCCTGAATCCGATTAACAATTTGGAGGTCCGGGACAAGCCCGGGCATGACGAGCAGAAGGAGACCCTGACATGAAACGTTCCGACCTCACCGAAAAGCTGCTCGACATCAAGCGCGAGAAGGGGTGGAGCTGGAAATATATCTGCGAGGAGATCGGCGGCTATTCCGAGGTGCTGATCGTCGGCGCGCTCCTCGGCCAGATGAAGCTGACCAAGCCGCAGGCCGCGAATGCCGGTGAGCTGTTCGGCCTGTCCAAATCCGAAATCGCGATGCTGAACGAGACGCCGATGCGCGGGGAGGGCGTGCCAATGCCGCCGACCGATCCCCTGATCTACCGCTTCTACGAGCTCGTGATGGTCAACGGCCCGGCCTGGAAGGCGCTGATCGAGGAGGAGTTCGGCGACGGCATCATGTCGGCGATCGATTTCGACATGGTGATGGAGCGCCTGCCCAATCCCAAGGGAGACCGCGTCAAGTTCACGATGTCCGGAAAATTCCTGCCGTACAAATATTACGGCGCCAGCGGCAACGTACCGGAGTACGGGTTCAAGGAGGGGTGATCGTTTGTTGTCATTCCGGGGCGCGCATAGCGCGAGCCCGGAATCCATCGGACCACTTGCACGGGCGGAGAAATGGATTCCGGGCTCGTCCTTCGGACGCCCCGGAATGACGGAGGCCGTTAACCGCCTGACTTCACCTGCGCCACGGCCTGGACCAGCAGTTCGTCCATCTTGGCGCGGATTTGAGCTTCCGTGATGGCCTCGCCCTTCGCGGTGAGGTCCTTGAAGACCTTCTTCAGCACGTCCTGGTCGCCGGCTTCCTCGAAATCGGCGGCAACAACTTCCTTGGCGTAGGTGTTGGCGGCATCGCCCGCGAGGCCAAGCTTTTCCGCCGCCCACATGCCTAACAACTTGTTGCGGCGCGCCTCGGCCTTGAATTTCTGCTCCTCGTCGAGGGCGAATTTCTTCTCAAAACCTTCCTCGCGCTTATCGAATGTGGTCATCGGTGGTTCCAATTACTGCTGACGGACGGGTGGAGCTTGCGTTGCGGCAGCCCCGGCGGATGCCTAGATAGAATGGACGAATCGGCAAGACAAGGAGCCGTTAAGCCGCAGGCAGAATGGCAGATTTTGGCGCCCTAATCCAAGGCGGATAAGTCGGCCAAAAGGGTCCGGGTCGATTGTGCTGGATGGGCCAATCGGATAGGTTGCCATACGGCTTGGTTCTTGTTCTGTTTGGGGTTCCAGGCTTCCGCGGCAGCTCCGTCGTGGGTCGCGATCCCTAGTCAACCGGAGCACACCAGATTCATGGATTTCAACAAAACACGGTACATCCCAATGAGCCGTCGACGCCGCATTTATGAAGGCAAGGCCAAGGTCCTTTACGAAGGTCCCGAGCCCGGAACCCTCATCCAGCACTTCAAGGACGACGCGACCGCGTTCAATGCCAAGAAACACCAGGTGATCGAGGGCAAGGGCGTCCTCAACAACCGGATTTCGGAGTACCTGTTTCAGCACCTCAACGACATCGGGGTGCCGACCCACTTCATCCGCCGCCTCAACATGCGCGAGCAACTGATTCGCGAGGTCGAGATCGTGCCGCTGGAAGTGGTGGTGCGGAACGTCGCCGCCGGCTCGCTGTCGCAGCGCCTCGGCATCGAGGAAGGTACGCAGTTGCCGCGCTCGATTATCGAATTCTACTACAAGAACGACCAGCTCAACGACCCCATGGTGTCGGAAGAGCACATTACCGCTTTCGGCTGGGCGACGCCGCAGGAGATCGACGACATCATGGCGCTCGCCATCCGCGTCAACGATTTCCTGACCGGGCTTTTCCTGGGGATCGGCATCCGACTGGTCGACTTCAAGATGGAATGCGGACGGCTGTTTGAGAACGAAATGATGCGGATCATCGTCGCCGACGAGATCTCGCCCGATTCGTGCCGGCTGTGGGACATCAAGTCGAACGAGAAGCTCGACAAGGACCGTTTCCGGCGCGACCTCGGCGGGCTGCTGGAGGCCTATACCGAGGTGGCGAAGCGGCTCGGCATCCTCATGGAGAACGAGCGGCCGGCCGGCTCGGGCCCGGTGCTGGTGAAGAGCTGAGGGGGCAAGGTTTAAGTGAAGGCACGCGTCACCGTTACGTTGAAATCCGGCATCCTCGATCCCCAGGGCAAGGCGATCGAGGGTGCGCTGAAATCGCTCGGCGTCGATGGCGTCGCCAGCGTCCGCCAGGGCAAGGTGTTCGACATCGAGCTCTCCGGCTCCGACCGCGCCAAGGCGGAGGCGGCGCTGAAGGATGCGGCGGACAGGCTGCTCGCGAATACCGTGATCGAGAATTATCGGGTCGAACTGCTCTGATGAAATCCGCCGTCCTCGTCTTTCCCGGCATCAATCGCGAGCGCGACATGGCGCGGGCGCTCAAGCTCATCTCGGGCAGGGAGCCGGCGATGGTCTGGCATGCCGAGACCTCGCTACCTGAAGGCACCGACCTTGTCGTGGTGCCCGGCGGGTTCTCTTATGGCGATTATCTGCGGTGTGGCGCGATCGCGGCGCGGGCGCCGATCATGGACGCGGTGCGCGACTTTGCCGGCAAAGGCGGGCTCGTGCTCGGCGTCTGCAACGGCTTTCAGATTCTTTGCGAGGCGGGCCTGCTGCCGGGCGTGCTGATGCGCAATGCGGGACTGAAGTTCATCTGCCACGACGTCCATCTGCGTGTCGAACGCTCCGATACGCCGTTCACGCGCGGCTACAATGCGGGCCAGGTGATCCGCTGGCCGGTTGCGCACGGTGAGGGCAATTACGAGGCGGATGAAGAGACGATCAAGCGGCTGGAAGGCGAGGGGCGGGTGCTCTATCGCTACTGCTCGCCGGACGGCGTGGTTGACGAGCGCTACAACATCAACGGCGCTGCCAATTCGATCGCGGGCATCGTCAATGAGGGCGGCAACGTGCTCGGCATGATGCCGCATCCGGAAAACCACATCGAAGACATCATGGGCTGCACCGACGGCCGCGGCCTGTTCGCCGGCCTGGTCCAGCATCTGGAAAAGGCCGCGTGACGGCTGTCGTCGCGAGGTGGCTCGCGGCGATTGCGTCGCTTTGGCTTGCGACGACGGCGCACGCCCAGGATTTCCCGAAACACCCCATCACCATGATCGTGCCGTTCGCGGCCGGCGGCACGTCCGACGTGATTGCGCGCGTGGTTGCCGAGCAGATGAGCGTGGCGCTCGGGCAGCCGATCGTGATCGAGAATGTCGCGGGCGCGGGCGGCTCGACCGCGCTGGCCCGGGCGGCGCGTGCCGAGCCGGACGGCTACACGATTGCGATCGGCAATGCCGGCACCAGCGCCGCCACCTACACGATCTACCCGAAACTGCCGTTCACGCCGGACTCCTTTGTGCCGTTCGCGGTGGTCGCAAAGACCTTTGGCATCATTGCGTTACGCAAGGATTTTCCTGCCAAGGATTTGCAGGAGTTCATCGCTTACGCGAAGAAGAATCCCGGCAAGATCAATCTTGGCCATGCCGGCGTCGGCTCCTCGAATTACCTGATCTGCAAAAGTTTCGTGAACGCCGCCGGAATCGACGTGACGCTGGTCGGCTATCGCGGCGCGTCGCCGGCGCTGACGGACGCGATCGGCGGCCAGATCGACGGCGTCTGCGATGCCGCTGCCTCGGTATCGCAGGCGATCAACGAGAAGCTGGTGCGGGGGCTTGTGGTCGGCTCGACTGTGCGGCTCGCGACGCTGCCCGATCTGCCGACCTCGGCGGAAGCGGGTCTGCCTGAATTCGAGGCGCAGGGCTGGAACGGCCTGTTCGCGCCAAAGGGCACGCCGCCCGAGATCATCGCCAAATTTAACGCCGCGGCGCGGACCGCCGTGGAGAGCGAGGCGGTGAAAAAGCGCTTCACCGACCTCTCGACGGTTGCGCCCGACGCCAACGAGCATGCGCCGGACGTGCTGCAACAGCTCGTCGCGCGCGACGTCGAGAAATATCGGAAGCTGCTGGCGGACGACCAGAAGTAGGCGGATCGACCTTCATCGGTGCTTCACATTGAAAGCGCAGAAGCGACAACCGGGGATTGTCTGGCCGTGCCTGCAACGTTATCAATCAGGCGATTTGAGACGATCCGTTCATTATCCCGGAAGTCACCATGCCCGTTGCATTGGTTATTTTGCTGCTCGACATCTCGCTGATCTATCACGCCTCGCGTACTGGCCGTTTGCAGCCCTGGGCCTTCATCATTCTCATGGTACCGCTGATTGGTGCGCTGGCCTACATCGTGGTCGAGCTGATACCGGAATGGTATCAGGGGCCGGACGCGCGGCGGGCGCGCCAGCGCATTGCCAATCGTCTCGACCCGGAAAAGAAATATCGCGAACTGTCCGATCGATTGGCTGTGACCGGCACCATCGCAAACCGTGCCGCGCTGGCCGCTGAATGCGCGAAGATCGGGCGGTTCGAGGAAGCCGAGCGCCACTACGACGACATCCTCAAGCTGCCGATGGGCCACGATCCTGCCTTTGCGCTGGGCAAGGCGCAGGCGCAGTTCGCCGGCAATCGGCCGGCCGCCGCGCTGGCCACGCTCGACGAATTGAAACAGCAATGGCCAGACTTCGAATCCGCCGAGGGCCATCTGCTCTATGCCCGCGCGCTTGCCGAAATAGGGCGGATCGATGAAGCGCTCGAGGAATATCACGCGGTCTCGGCCTATTTCCCTGGTGCGGAGGCCCGGGTCCGCTACGGCCTGCTGCTGCGCACGGCCGGCCGTACCGCCGAGGCGCGCGTCGTCTTCAACGAACTGCTGATCCAGATGCGGCGCGCGCCGAAATATCTGCGCAATGCCCAGTCCGAGTGGCTCGCGATCGCCGAGAAGCAGCTCTCCGTGTGAACAGGGAAGCGGCTGGATTACGCGCCTGTCAGCCGCGGCCGCAGCATCGTAAGGCGGATTAGCTAATTAGCGAAGCGTAACCCACCACCTCCCGAGCCTCAAACTCCGCCGTCATTCCGGGGCGCGCCCTTGGCGCGAGCCCGGAATCCACTTCTCAGCC
>NZ_PSRR01000261.1 GCF_004296405.1 Bradyrhizobium sp. Leo170 | reverse complement strand
TGCCTTGCGTGCGCAGGTCGGCATGGTGTTCCAGCATTACAACCTTTTCCCGCACCTCACTGTGCTGGAAAACCTGACGATCGCTCCTCGCCGAGTGCACGGCGAGGCAGAGACGACGGCCCGTGCGCGGGCACTGTCGCTACTCGATCGCGTCGGCCTTGCTGATAAGCGCGACAAGTATCCGGGCGAACTTTCCGGTGGCAGCAGCAGCGTGTCGCCATCGCGCGGGCGCTTACCATGCGGCCGCGTCTGCTGCTGCTCGACGAGATCACATCGGCGCTCGATCCCCAGCTTGTTGGCGAGGTGCTCGGCGTCATCCGCTCGCTCGCATCCGAGGGCATGACCATGATGATTGTAACCCACGAAATGCAATTCGCTCATGATGTTTCGACTGCCGTCGTCTTCATGGCTGACGGTCGGGTGATCGAAAGCGGCAGCCCGATGGAGATCTTCGAGGCGCCGCGCGACGCACGCCTGCTGGGCTTCATGCAACGCTATCGGGCCGGCAGCGGTCTCTGACCCGGCCACGCCATTATTCCGTCTCCGACAACTGGAATGCCCTCCCTATGATCTCTGCCCCCTTCCGCCCCACCTGGTGCGAAATCGATCTCGGAGCGGTGTCGCACAACCTGCGTCAGCTCCGAGAGCTTCTCGGCGATGGCGTCGCCGTCTATGTCTGCCAAAAAGGCGATGCCAGCGGATGTGGCGCGGTCGAGATCGCCCGGCGTGCCGAAAGAGAAGGAGTTGCTGGATTTGCCTTCGGGAATATCGATAGGGCGCTCGCCTGCCGCGAGGCGGGCATCGAAAGCCCGATCCTGCTCTATCCGAACTGTTTGCCCGAGGCCGCCCCCGTGCTGCAGCGTGCCCGGCTGATGCCGACGCTTTCAACCACAGAAGATGTCGCCCGGTGGGACGCCGCCGCAACGGCAGCGATGCCAGTCTTTCTCAAGATCGACGCCGGGGGGGGGGTCGCGCCGGAGCGCTGCCGCATGAGGCAGCGGCCGTCGCCCGCGCTGTCGTGACCAGCCGCCACCTGCGTCTGGAAGGCGTCTACGGCCACCCGATGACGAGTTACGGTTTCGAGGACGAGTCCTATCTGCTCGGCCAGCTTCGCGGTTTCAAACAGGCCATCACCGCAATCGAGGCGGCGGGGATCGCTATTCCGATCCGCATGGTCTCGAGTTCGGCCATCGTACTCGGCTATCCCGAGGCTGACTGGAACGCAGTCGATCCGGGACGGTTGGTCGTCGGCATGAGCTTCCCTGCGGTTGAGGAACGAAAGGCGGTCTGGCGACCAGCTCTCGTCGGGCTGAAGAGCCGCCTCGTGCTGGTCAAGTCGCTGGCCGAGATCGGCGCCGTCTACCCAGCACCCTTCCTGCCATTGCGACCACAGATGCGGATTGGCCTGATCCCGATCGGGTGGAGCGACGGTTATCCGCACCGTATGCCGGAGGGCGCGACAGCACTGATCCGTGGCCAGAGGGTGCGACTGCTCGGCCCGTCGCACTCTGAACTGCTGCGTGTCGATTTGTCCGACATCAGTGACGCCGCGATCGGCGATGAGGTCGTGTTGCTCGGTCAGTCCGGCGAGGATGCGATCGGCCTGACCGAACTCGCCGATCAGTGGGGTGTGACGACCCGTGATCTGTTTCCGATCATCGGCAAGACGCTTCCGCACCGCTACTTCGGCTAGGTTCTGCCCTTAGACCGACGGCCGGGAGGATCACGCCTATTGCACCCGTGCTGAGGCTTCCGCGGAAAAGCGTGCGGAGAAGGCCGTCGAGCGATCCGAAGCCGGCTTGGCGTTCTGACCTTCGACCCTCTCTCCTCGGCGTCCCTGTCGAACACCAACCACGAGGACGACCGACCGGTGCACCTGCAGGTCAAGGACATGGAAAAGCGCAAGCGCCCCGAGCGTGACGTTCCTGCCGCGTCCTCGACCCACCGCTATCCGACTGGCGTCAGTGTGGGTCGAGAACGACGGCGAGGAAACGTACGTCATCTTGTTCGATGGGCTCATCAAGATACAGTTCAGAGAAGAATTGCTCCGACTGATCGCGCAGTCCAGCGGCACAACGGATAGCGTGGCCGTCGGCCAGCAACACCAGCGTCTTCGGAAGAGCTCCCAAGCGAGCACCGTACACGTCAAAATATTCCCCTCGAACGAAGTCCGAAGCCCGCAGGCCACAAAGGATGTCCGGCATACACAATAATGATTTCCAGACCAACGGCTTCACCAGCAGCATGCGGCAACTTCATGAGTCTGCGTCCCTCCCGGTCTTGACGCCCGAGGCGGCGGCGAACAATCGTAGATCTCCTGGAGAAACAGGTCGCGTTCTGTCGGGTCTGATGATGCGAACGAGTGGCTGCCGTAGACGCCGCCGACCGTCGAGCCAATACTTCAGGATCAATCCCGTCCACGCCACAACATCTGCATGGGATTACGCCTTTGCGCGATTGCGCGGTGACCACTCCGTGATGGTGACACTTTCCGACTGGCGATTCGAGCGCCAGCGTCCGACCTGATACGGGATCGACCCTCCGCTATGGCTGACGAGGAGTTTCGGCTGGGGAAAACGCTTGAACACATCGGATCGCGAGATCGAACTGATGGCGAGACTCTCCTCGGTGATGAAGTGCTCGTTATAGGTCTCGCGACCGCAGCAGGCGCAGCTGTGGATGTGACCGGGAATGTCGTGCTCGCACAGGAATTCGTATAGGGGATACCAGTAGGGATCCCCCATCGGCGGTGACTTGCCGGCGCCATCCGACGGGTCCGGATTGATTAGCACGCCGAGAAAGCCGAGATCGTTGATGCACCGCTTGATCTCGTCGAACATCTTCTCGAGAGGCACTCCGGTCGCTTGAGGCAGGCCGCCGACCCCGCGGAAGAGCTTTGGATGCAGCTTGATCGTGCGTGCGATCAAATCGTTGTTGTCCAGCGCGCAGCTCACGACGTCGTCCCAGCGGTTCTCACCGTGCAACATCATGAGGGGACGGGGCGAAAGAATCTGGAGATCCGTGCCCACGCTGTCCATGATCTGCACATTCTGTGCTGCGGATTTCTCGAGCTCCGCCTCCTGAATTTTCGCGTGGTAGATGCCTTCGCGCCGAAAGGCTCGCGGCCCATCTTTCACCGGGCGTGCCCTCAATCCGCTGGCCGAACTGCCGGTGAGCCCGGAGCAGATCCTCGACGGCGTCGAGCTTGATTGCCACGATCGAGATGTCGGTCTTGTCGGATCAGATGCAGTCCGCCTGTCGGTTCGGTCGAGCAAAGTTAACAATATGGAATATTGAGCCGTTAAGCATATGCGTCAGCGCGCGAACGTAGATTCGCATAACATTGATTATGGAATATATTCCTATTTTCCGAACGCCAAAATTTGCCCTTAGCTAGGTTTGTTACGACGCAGTCGCTTGTCTTCGCCGGATAGCGTCGCGTTGGCGCCGGCTTCGTTTCCGGAGCGATTGAAGGCATCGGTGACAGAGTCGTGGCTGGCGTCTGCTCCTCGACCGCGCGGACATCAGGCAGCTCCGTAGCTTGTTGGGCGGGTGCGGGTCGAGCCTCCATGGTCTCGAGAACCGCGCGTCCCTTGTCAGTGACACGCCAGCCGCCATTCAACCGCTCGATGAGACCTTGGGAGAAGATATCCAGGTCAGGCACGCGGGCTGCCAATCGCTTCGTGCGTTCGGCCCAATCCCGCCCGCTGGTCGCCAGAATCGCCATATCGCGCTTGAGGTCCGCCATAACGGCGAACCCGTCTGGATAGCTGACCAGCACCTTGAGAACCGTCACCTGGAAGTTCACTGCCCCACCCGTACCGGCTTCCGCGAACTTACTCCCTCCACATATTAGGGGCATTCGTAAACATCTGTCGACTCACGACATTCATCCGCTAGGCAGTTCGGCAGCCCCGCGCGTCGTCGACGCCGCTTCGCGATGGAAGCATTTCGAACCGGCGCGCACGTCACCATCGACCGCCTCTATGATCGGACCTCAGATAGTCTCCGCCATTTCCGGGTACCGGCAAAATGCGTTCGCAAGCGCCATCTGACGATGGTGTACGACATTCGACTTCGAAAAGACGAGGCGACACCGCTAGAGAGCTGCGGCCATGACGGGAATTTCAGTGACCTTGTCGCCGTTCTGTCTGGCCCAGAGAGATCTGGCCAGATTCTCCGGGACCTGCTCCCGGAACTTCCCGACCTTGATGTTCGCGACGAACTCCGAGACGTCATGGGGACCGATATTTCGCGTTTCGGCAAGCTTGGAGAGGATCGGTCGCAGTTCGCTCTCCTTGATCTTGGAGACCGTGACTCCGAGTTCGTGCACGCCCGATTGAAGCCCGGCCATCGCAAGCGCCGCGCTGAAGACGGCGGTCGCCTGGGATCCCCGCCAGAGGAAGACGTGCATGTCACGATCTTCCTGGACCAGCGATCGGCTCTCCAAGTCGAGCTCGCGGAACATCTCGCGCCCTTCCTCCAGGAGATCCCGGGCTCTGGCGTCGAGATAGGGCGGAACGTCGTCCGCGAGATAGACCTTGCGCATCTCCGCGATCAGCCGGTCGTGAGCCGGCTCGCCGGTCGCGGGCTCGAAACGCGGCACGACGCCGCCCGGATCGTCGAGATCTGGCGGCTCGATGTAACCTCTGACTTGAAGACGCAATTCCGGAGCGTCCGAGTTGGCCACGAGCTGTTCGACGCTCCCAGGATTCGTCGGCCGCAGCCACGCGCGGGCCTGGCCGAGATCGCCGATCGTCGCGGAAAGTCCGACGCGCCGGGCGGGCCGCGCCGCCATCGCATCGATGCGCCGCAGCAGGCTGGCCACGTGCAATCCCCGCGGTCCCTGCAGGAAGGAATGAAGCTCGTCGACGACGATGAATTCGGCGACCGACAGCAGCCGTTTGGCGTCGGCCGGACGACGGACGAACATCGCCTCGATCGATTCCGGTGTGATGAGGGCGATTCCGTCGGGCTTGTTCATCGCCTTCTTCTTCTCGGCCTGCGGCGCATCCCCGTGCCATTTGACCACCGGGATCTCCATGCTCTCGCACAGTCCTTCGAGGCGCCGGAACTGGTCGTTGATCAGCGCTTTGAGCGGGCTGACGTACAGAACCGAGAAGCCCGACGCGCTGCGCTCCGCGATCGACGTCAGGATCGGGAGGAATGCCGCCTCCGTCTTGCCGGCCGCGGTCGTCGCCGAGATCAGGATGTCGCGATCGTCCTCGAGCACGGCGAGGATCGTGCGCGCCTGTATTTCGCGCAATTCGTCCCAGCCCTGGTCGCGGATCCAGCGGCGGACCTTGGGATGCAGCAGATGGTAGGCGGCTTCAAGTCCCGAGCCGGAAGCTGGTGAGTTCATCGTCGTCTCCGGGCTGCGCGCCACCCTCGGGCACCGCTTCCTGCTGGCCTTGCAGATCGGCAGGTACTTCCACCTGCCCCAGAAGATCCTGCCACTTCGTGCCCGGGTTCTGCTCGAGCACGGAGAGCATCTGAACGAAGGCCTTCACCGTCGTCCGCGGCGTGCGGAAGTAGGCTTCTCCGATGCGACGATCGCAGTGGGCCATGAAGGCGGTCAACGCCTCTTCGGGCACCAGATATTTAGACGGATCTCCCGCAGCGAACACCGTCCGGATGTTGGACAACAGGATCAGAAGATCCTCCGGCGTCAGGCTCTGGAGGTTTATGACCGGGCCCGAAAGATCGACAAGACCTTTGGTGGCGAACTGGTTCTCCGCCAGCCGTGACTGCAGCGCTTCGTAGCTGAACAGGCCGCGCCTGGTGTCCATCAGGAACTGCGGCGTGCCGCACATGACGAAGCCGATGTTGACAGTGTTTCCCTGCAGGGCGTCGTTCACGATGCGGAGGATCTGTTCGAAGTTAGACTTGCGCGCCTGGGCGTTCTGCAGCTTGTAGATGTTCACCATCTCGTCGAACATCACCAACAGTCCGGCGTAACCCGCGACCTTCGTCAGGCATGCGAGGGACTTCAGCGAGTCGTACACGCCGTCGTCGTCGATGATGGTCCTGACGCCGAGGGATTTGTTCGCCTCGGTCTTGGTCGAGAACTCTCCGCGCAGCCACCGCAGGGCCGCGAGCTTGAGCTCCTCGTTCGACGCTTCGCTGCCGCGCCAGTAGGCCTTGAGCACCGTCGCGAAATCGTAGCCTCCGACGAATTCCTGGATCGGGGCCAGCTTCTCGTCGATCACCTTCTCGACTGGAACCTGCCGTTCTCCGGCCTCCTTGACGGCGTCGGTGACGAGCCGCTCCACCACGGCCGCCAGTGCGCCGCCCTCCGGCTTCGTGCGGGTGGCCATGTTGCGGACGGCTTCGGAATAGAGCGCCCTCGCCTGGCCGCCGCTGGCGTGGATGCGGCGATCGGGCGCCAGATCCGCGTGCACGGTCACGCACTTCCGCTCCAGCGCGATCAGTCTGATGAGGTTCGCGAAGAACGTCTTGCCGGCGCCGTAGTCGCCGATCACGAATCTGACGGCCGCCCCGCCGTCCGCGATCCTGTCCACGTCGCGAAGCAACGCTCCGATCTCCGCGGCTCTGCCGACCTGGATGTGCGGAAGGCCGACGCGCGGCACCACGCCGGCGCTCAGCGCCTGGATGATAGTGTCCCGTTCTTTCGGCTTTATCGTCTTCGGCGCTTTGCTCATGCCGTCGTCTCTCTCAGTTCAGCCAGTCGCTCCCGCAGATGCGGAACCATGACGATCTCGTGCCCTTCTTCGAGCAGCGGTTCCTCGAAGCGATCGTAAGACCAGTCGTTGATGCGTTCGATCGCACCGTCCGCCAGGAGCTTCATCGCGCGCGCCCGCTCGTCGAATTCGGCTCCCGCGATCGATCCCTTCCGCTCGAGAAGCTCGACGAGCTCCGCATGCGGTCCGTCCAACCCCTCGAAGGAGACCTCGTTCGCCGCGGATGCCACCGGCGTCTCGACGGGAGTTGGCGTCGTGTCTTCCTCGAAGATGTTCGCCAGCAGTTCCGCGACCGCGTTGGTCTCCCGCTGCGTCCGTGCCAAGCGCGCGGCATCGATCTGGATTCCAGCGACGGGTGCCGGCGCGACGACACCCTCCTGTGCGGGGACAGGTGCCGGCACGACGACGGGACTCGGTGCGGCGACCGGTCGCTCTTTCGGGATCGGCACCCCGGCCTCGCGTCTCTCGACGGACAAGGATACCGGTTCGTCCGCCCGCGGCACGGTTCTGTGCAGCTCGGAATAGACCCGCTCCTTCGGAAGGCCCAGTGCCTTGTGGAGCTTCTCAAGGAATCTGACCTCGTCGGGCCGCACGTTCTGGTCGCCGCCGACGACTGCGACCGCCGCATCGGCAATAGCCTCCCGTTCGGCGTCGCTGCGCTCCGCCAGGCGCTTCATGACCCTCGACAGCTTGGGTGGGTTGTTGAAGATCGTGACGGCGAACGCGATCAGGCGCGCGCGTTCGATCGCGCTGAGGTCCTTTCCGTCCCTTATCCCGGCGATCACCCGCGGCATCTCGTCGCTCGAGGAATCGCCGTCGGCCGCCGCCGCCAGCACGGCGACCTCGACTTGGGCCTTCATCGACCGATAGGCCTGACGCTCCGGATCGACCGGCCCGCCGCTAGGCGCCTTGAACAGGAATATCTGATCGTCAGGCTGCGGGACCGCTCCGCCGAAGCGCCGATCCGGCTCGATCGCGATGTCGAGCCGATCCAGCACCTGTCCGAGCTGGTCCGCGAGCCCGGACGATACCTTGCCGTTCTCCGGAAGATCGAAGTCGGCCGACCGCAATACGGTGCCCATGGTCGTGCCCGCGCGGCTCTGGCCCCCCATGATTTCCGACAGACGCTCCCCGAACGAATGCAACGCATCGAAGCCGATTTCCGACACGAGATCGGGCGGAAGCAGAAGCGACGCCTGCACCGAGTTGCGCGCCTCGGGCTGGCGGCCCAGAAGCCGGCTGAATCCGTCGAGCTCGTCGGTACATTCCTGCACGAGGCGCCTCAATGGTTCGGGAGACGTCGTCGCCTTCGCGACGTCGGGATAGGCCCGATGAGGACCGTCCACCGTGACCCGGAAGGCCCGGCTCGCTGCCTCGTACCGCAGATCGATGTTGCCGGAAGTGGTGACGTTCAATCCTTCCGGAAACGCGCTCCGGAAACGCAGATGCCAAAGGGCCACGAATTCGTCGAAGCACCGAACCGCTGCGGTACGCAGATACACGTCCGGCAGCGCGAGAACCCAGAGCAGAGCGTCTTCGGACAGGATCGTCGATGATTGTGCGAGACGCCGCCCAAGGTGAAGGCGCACCTGAATGTCCATCTCTGGAGAGTGTGACCGCTCCGCTGATGGTTGCGGAACGGCGAGAGGCATGCCGGCGGCGCATCTTGCGATGTCCACGAACCGCCTCCCGTAACCCTGGAAGGACTCGCTGTCGACCCGCCTCGCCAGAAGCCTCTCGACCTCGGCGATGCAGTCCGGCGCGCTCGCGATGTCCCGATCGACGAAAAGCCTGTGCTCCAGCCCGTAGAAGAACACGAAGACGTGCCCGATGCCGTAGGAATCGTCCCGCCGACCGCTCGACATCCAATCGAGGAAAGCGTGGCGGGCCGCGGGCGTCACGTCCGCGTAGGACGGCCAGTACGGCATGGCATCCCCGGCGACGTCCGGCCGCGACGTTCGTGCGGAAAGCTTGGGATTGACGACGTAGCCGTCGATCTCTTGGCCTTCGAAGAAGAGGGCCTCGCCGAGATAGAAGCGACCGGCCGCGATGGTGATGCCCTGGACAGTGACCGACTCTCCCGGCGGCACCCACCTCGCCGGCGCTGGAGCCCGCCCCCTGCGAAAGGCCGGCGCGATCCGTACCGGGTCCGCTGTCGTTGGCTCGATGACCGGCGGCGGAGTGTGTTGCGCGCTCGATCGCCCTGTCGCGATCTCACGTCGCTTTCCGGCCTTCGAGAACAGATAGCCGAGCAGCAGTACGAGACCGGAGACCGTGCAGACGGCTACGACCGCGGCCAGATTCTCCACGACGAACCGATAAGCCGCGGCGAGGACCGCGTAGATCGCGCCCAGCACGAGCAGCAAGCCCATTCCAGCCGTAGACCCGCCCTTCCGCCGCCCCATATCTCCGTCGATCCTCACCACTCGTTCGTCAAGAAATAGCGTGTGACGGCAGCGAAGTACAATCGTCGAAGGTCGTGTCCCGGCTCCTCCGGTAGTGCTCTCTCCCGGGAACCTGCATCCGCCGGACCGAGATCGGCATAATTCCTCCTGTAAGCGCGGCCCATTGACCGTTCTTGGAATGCTCCGGGGGCGTCAAATCTCGCGGCTGTTGGAAGCTTCAATTTGACACTACCGTGTCGACAATGGCTTTGATTTCTTCACAACTTTCGATTGCAACGATATGGTCAACCGGCGTCGGTCCAGGGCCCAATATCAAAGCCGAGGTGGGCGCCGCGCCATGCGAAGTGGGGGCCAGTCAGACCGGGATTCTGCCCATTTGGCATGCGAAGAAGGAATCGCTGCGGAATAACAGGTATTCGCTGGAACGAGGATGGACAGTGAACGAGCGCGAACAGTTCGCGCTCACAGGTAATGTGCTCACCTCACCCCTCCATCACGAGATGCGAATACCAACCTTCGGAGACTACGCCGGTTTTGTGACAGTTCTCAACCAACAGGCTCGCGGGCCAATATATCGTTCTGGCGAATGCCCCGCCGCCCCACTACGGAAATACCGGTCCTGCCAGACTAGGATATTTGTAAGCTTCGTGCTACATATTCGTGAAATCTGTAGCGCGAAGGTACCAAATGCCGACCCCCCACAATCCTCCCGCCGCGGTTCGAAGGGCCCTGCGCAAGCTTGGCGCCGACATCCACGATGCCCGGCGGCGCCGGCGGCTGCCGATGGCGGTCGTCGCCGAGCGCGCCTTCACGTCCCGCTCCACGCTGCAAAGAGTCGAGGCCGGCGACACCAACGTCAGTATTGGTATCTATGCCGGCGTTCTTCAGGCCCTCGGCCTGCTCGACGGCCTGATCAATGTCGCGGACATCAGCAACGATAGCGTCGGCCAGGCGCTGGCTAGCGCCGAGCTGCCAAAGCACATCCACCTCAAGCGCAAGACCGGAGCCTCAAGCAATGGCTGACTTCGAGGTGCATATCGATCTCGGCGCCCGCACGCGCCGCATCGGACTGGCAAGGAGCAATCGCGCCCGAGGCTCAGAGACCATCCTCTTCGAATACGATGGCGCGTGGCTTGATGATCCGGACCGGTTTTCACTGGAACCCGCCCTCGCCCTGACGCGCGGCGCCTTTGCTCCTCCTGCCGGACTGGCCACGTTTGGCTCCATCGGCGACTCCGCGCCTGACACTTGGGGCCGCCGTCTCATGCAGCGCGCCGAACGCCGCCTCGCCGACCGCGAAGGCCGCGCGGTTCGCACGCTTGCAGAAAGTGACTATCTGCTCGGCGTTGCCGACGAAACGCGACTTGGCGCACTCCGCTTCCGTTGGGTCGGCGAAGAACTCTTTCAGGCGCCGATCCGCGCTGGCGTGCCCGCCCTGATCGAACTCGGCCGACTGCTCCAGATCACCGAGCGCATTCTCCGCGACGAGGAAACGGACGAAGATCTACAGCTCATCTTCGCGCCCGGCTCCTCCCTCGGCGGCGCCCGGCCGAAGGCCTCCGTCGTCGACCAGCACGGCAATCTCTCGATCGCCAAATTTCCGAAGGAGACCGACGACTACAGCATGGAGACCTGGGAGGAGATTGCGCTACGGCTCGCCAGCAAGGCCGGCATCGCCACTCCGCAACACGAACTGATCGAGGTGGCCGGCAAGGCCGTCATGCTGTCACGCCGTTTCGATCGCAATGACGCCGTCCGCATCCCGTTCCTGTCCGCCATGGCGATGATGGGCGCCAAAGACGGCCAGCGCGGAAGCTATCCGGAGATCGTCGACGCTCTCGCGCAACATGGTGCGCATGGAAAGACGGACGCCCACGCCCTCTACCGGCGTGTCGTCTTCAACGTGCTAATCTCCAACGTCGATGATCACCTACGCAACCACGGTTTCCTGTGGCTGGGAAAGACGGGATGGTCGCTCTCGCCGGCTTATGACCTCAATCCCGTCCCCACCGATGTGAAGGCGCGGGTGCTGACGACGAACATCGACCTCGATGAAGGCACCTGCTCGCTCGATCTGCTCGAAGCCGCGTCGGAATATTTTGGGCTTACGCTGCCGCAGGCCCGCACGATCATCAAGGACGTCGCGACAGCGACCGCGACTTGGCGCGACACGGCCAAAGCCGTCGGTGCCCGCGGGGCCGAAATCAACCGCATGGCCAGCGCGTTCGAGCACGACGATCTCAAACGAGCGCTCGCGATTTAACACTGACATTTCTTCATAGCTTCGACTCCGCAGCCGCGAGCGCCGTAGCCGACCCGACCGTCGAACTTGAAATTTCCAGAATGCTGGCATTCGGCAGGTTTTGCAAACGCCCGGCGCGGCCTATGGCGCGTGGTCCAGCGCAATTTTGTTTCGTTGGTGCGAGTTTGATGCGATAGCAACGACATTCTGCTCAAGGCCAAATAGCGGCCTATACGGAAGGCGTCGGGTGCGCCGTGGACACCCAGGGTCGCGCTAAGCGAGCTGTCCGTGCCGTTCGAGCAAACGCATCAGCACGTTGTTCGCGTGGGCGAAGTTATCGAACTGCCCGCGAAGCTCGTAGGCCCACTTCGCGCCATGAAAGAGATTGTTGCGCAAGCGCCAGACGATCATCAGGAGCACCAAAACGCGGTCGCGCGGATCATTGTTTGCTTCCTCGATTACCACCCGTACCAAGTCAGGATAGTCCGCCGGGCGAAGACCTAGATAGGGGAAATGGCCTGTCAATGCGCCATCAGCGAAATATCGCCTCCGGAAATAGGTCAGTTCGCCATCATAGAGCTCAGCCCCAAGCGTGCCAGCAGCCGTCCACTCATCGACCTTTTCGCGGATGCGGTCGGCGCGCGCGAAATTGTTCATGACCTGCGCTTCGAACAGGCTCCACAAGAACGCAAAGTCAAAGATCGCGTTGCGGTCCCGTGAGGGAAGACTTTTGAAGCCTGGCGCTCGTTCGGCTAGGGTCTGTTGGGATTCA
>NZ_PSRR01000260.1 GCF_004296405.1 Bradyrhizobium sp. Leo170 | reverse complement strand
CGCCGCCGTGCAGTGTCGCGACCGCCGCGACCAGGCTCAGCCCGAGCCCGGAACCCGGCAACGTGCGGCTCGCCTCGAGCCGGACGAATCGTTCGACTGCGTGCTTGCGGTCGGCCTCGGGAATGCCGGGACCGTGGTCGGTGACACTGAGCAGCACGGAGTCGGCCTCGCGCCGCGCCTCGATCAGGATTTCCTTGGCTGCGGCGGCCGCCTCCGGGTCGATCGGCTGCACCACCGGCTTGCCATACTTGATCGCGTTCTCGACGAGGTTGGCGAGCGCCTGGCTGATCAATTCACGGTTGCCATGCATCGCACTGGGTGCGGTCTTCACATGCAGGCTCATGCCGTCGTCCTCGGCGAGCGGCTCGTAGAGCTCATGGATGCCGGCGGCGACGTCGGCCGCATCGAAATCATCCATGTTGCCGCGCGCCTGCCCGGACTCCGCCCGTGCGATCATCAAGAGTGCATTGAAGGTGCGGATCAGGCCATCGGATTCCTCAATGGTGCGCTCCAGCGCCGCCCGGTAATCCGCCTCGCTCCTGGCGCGCGCCAATGCCTCCTCGGCGCGGTTGCGAAGGCGCGTCAGCGGCGTCTTGAGGTCGTGGGCGATGTTGTCGGAGACCTCCTTCAGCCCCGTCATCAGCGCCTCGATGCGCTCCAGCATGGCGTTGAGGTTCTCGGCGAGACGGTCGAGCTCATCGCCGCTGCGGCCGACCGGCAGGCGGTCGGAGAGATCGCCGGCCATGATGCGCTGCGCGGTGCCGGTCATGGCATCGATCCGCTGCAGCACCCGCCGCGCGACGAAGATGCCGCCGCCGATGCCGAGCACGACCACGACCAGAATCGACCATTGCGCGGCTTTGGCGACGATGCCGAACAGCCGCCGCCGCTCCTCAAGATCTCGTCCGATCAGCAGCCGGAAACCGTTGGTCATCTCCGTGACGCGCACCAGCGCGCGGTGATCGGTGTTGTCGTTGTCGTCGAGCCGCCGATAGGCCGTCTCGGTCCAGCCCTCCATTCCCATCACGCCCGGCGCCAACGAGCCGACATTGCCGGCGATCGCCTGCCCGTTCGGTGCGGTCACGAGATAGAGGTTGGCGCCCGGCCGCAGCGCCCGGTTGCCGATGGTGAGCGCGAGGCCGCGCAGGCCACGCCGGTTGTAGATCTCGGTGACCTCGCCGACCTCGGCATTGACGGTGGAGGTGATCTGCTCGGTGATGAGGCGACGCGTATTCCACGCGAAATAACCGAGCAGCGAAGCGGCGAACAGCGCGAACAAGAACAGATAGACCAGCGTCAGCCGGAACGCCGTGGTGCGGATCAGTTTACCGAATGCCGTCACGGATGATGCTACCCAAGCTGTTGCTGCCGCGCGTTGCTGTCTGATGCTCGCAATCTAACATGGGCGATCCGACCGCCAGAAGTGACAATGCGTTCATGGTGGCAATCGTCGATTTTCGGGTCGCCGCAAAGCGCCATGGAGCGGGCGCTCACATTCAAGCTGCCGTAACGATCGGCTTGATCTTGTCCAACTCACGGCCAATCCCAAGCTCAGCCGTTCGAACGTCGTACGCATTCTGCAGGTTGAGCCAAAGTTGAGCGGACGTATTCAACGCCTTCGATAGCCGCAGTGCAGTGTCCGCCGTTATTGCAGTTTCCTCATTCGCGATCCGCTCGATTCTGGTGCGCGGGACGCCGCAAACTTTCGCGAGCGCTCCGGCCGACAGTGAGAGCGGAACAAGAAACTCCTCCCGGAGCACTTCCCCGGGGTGCATCGGCGGTAGCTTCTTTGCCACTTGCGACCTCCTGGTCCAGCGCCGATGCAACTATGTTTTCGCAGTCAGCTACCGAATGCCATCGCGGATCATGTACCCCGCGCCGCGGATCGTGTGCAGCAAAGGCCGCTCAAAACCCTTGTCGATCTTGGAGCGCAGGCGCGAGATGTGTACGTCGATGACGTTGGTCTGCGGATCGAAGTGATAGTCCCAGACATTCTCGAGCAGCATGGTGCGCGTCACCACCTGGCCTGCATGCTTCATCAGATATTCGAGCAGGCGGAACTCGCGCGGCTGCAGCGTCAGCTCGTCCTTGCCGCGGGCGACGCGGTGCGACAGGCGGTCGAGCTCGAGATCGCCGACCCGATAAACCGTCTCTTCCGCCGGGCCGACATTGCGGCGCGACAGCACTTCGACGCGCGCCAGCAGTTCGGCGAATGAATAGGGTTTCGGCAGGTAGTCGTCGCCGCCGGCGCGCAGGCCCTTGATGCGGTCGTCGACCTGGCCGAGCGCGGAGAGGATCAACACCGGCGTGCGGTTCCCCTTCTCGCGCAGCGTTCCGATCAGGGACAGGCCGTCCCGCTTCGGCAACATGCGGTCGACGACGAGGACGTCATAGTCGCCGCTTTCGGCCATCGACAGGCCCTCCTCGCCGTCGTCGGCGAGGTCGGCGATATAGCCGACTTCGCGGAACGCCTTGACGAGATAGTCGGCGGATTCGCGATCGTCTTCGATGATCAGGAGGCGCATCTGGGGTGCGGCTAAAGGTGCGGTGGCGGTCACGGGATTGGTTTCCTCTCAGCATGGCGCGGCCGCCCTGCACATGCAAGACGGCCGCGCGCGTTCGCGTTGATTTGCATGATCCTTCCGGAAAACCGGCTTCCGCTTTTCCGGATCATGCTGGAGGGGAAAGAGTGGGCGGTGAAGCTGGGGGACTTCACCGCCCTAGGCCTTCCGACGGAGGGGGGCGCATTCCACCGGAAGGTAGCAAGAGGGGGGCGAGCATTGCGGCTCGCTCCCCAGGAAGGGCCGTCGGCGGGGGCGACGATTGCCGGCGACGCCTTCCATCTCTTATTTAACCCTTCGCCAGCGGCACTGCCACAAAGCGCGACGAACCGCCGCTCTTTACACGCATCAAAACGCTGTTCTTGTTGTCGCTCCGTGCGGAGGTGATCGCATCGCGCACGTCACCGGCGCTGGTGACGTTCTTGCCGGCGACTTCAAGAATGACATCGCCTTCCTTGAAGCCGCGCTCGGCTGCGGCGCTCTTCGGGTCGACCTCGGTCACCACGACGCCGTCCTTGCCGGCGCCGGCCACGCTGTTGGCGGGGGCCACCGTCAGGCCGAGCTTCGGCACGTCGGTGCCGCGGGAGGAAGAGCCGCGATCGCTGTTGTCGTTATCGGCCTTGGCCTCAACCGTGTTCGGCAACTGGCCGAGCGTGAGGTTGACGGTCTTCTCCTGGCCCTTGTGCAGGACGTTGAGCTTCACCGCATTGCCGGGCGCCAGGCCGCCGATGGTGCGGGCGAGCTCGCGCGCATCCTTGACCGTTTCGCCGTTGACGGCGGTGATGACGTCGCCGGACTCGATGCCGGCCTTGGCCGCCGGACCGTTGGCCTGGGGCTCCGCCACCAGCGCGCCTTCGGCCTTCTTCATGCCGAGGCTGTCGGCGATGTCGGAGGTCACCGGCTGGATCTGGACGCCGATCCAGCCGCGGCTGACCGTGCCCTTGTCCTTGAGCTGAGCGACCACGTTCTTCACCGTCGCGGCCGGGATCGAGAAGGCGATGCCGACGCTGCCGCCGGAGGGCGAATAGATCGCGGTGTTGACGCCCATCACCTCACCGGACACGTCGAACGCCGGGCCACCGGAGTTGCCCTTGTTCACGGGCGCGTCGATCTGGATGAAATCGTCGTACGGGCCGTTGCCGATGTCGCGGCCGGAGGCCGAGACGATACCGGCGGTGACCGTGCCGCCGAGCCCGAAGGGGTTGCCGACCGCCAACACCCAATCGCCGATCCGCGGCTTGGTGTCGGACAGCTTGGCGAACGGGAAGTTGGAACCACCCTCGACCTTGATCAGCGCGAGGTCGGTACGCGGATCGGTGCCGATCACCTTGGCCGAATACGTCTTGCCGTCATCGGTCGTGACCTCGACCTTATCAGCGCCGTCAACGACGTGGTTGTTGGTCACGGCAAAGCCGTCAGCCGAAATGAAGAAACCCGAACCCTGGCCGGTCACGATACCACGGCCACGCGGTCCGCCGCGCATGCCCGGGGGGAGCCCATCCTGTCCACCGAAGCGACGGAAGAAACGCTCCATCGGCGAACCCGGCGGGAACGGCGAGTCCTCATTGCTGTCGTCCTTGGCGAGCTTCTCGCCGATATTGACCTTGACCGAGATCACCGACGGCTTCACGCGCTCGACAATGTCGGCAAAGCCGACCGGCTGCTGAACCTTGCGGACCTCGTTGTTGACCTGCGCCTGCGCCGGGCTGGCGAACAGATCGCTCGGCCTGTGCTGCGGGCTCAAGCCATAGGCGGCGACGCCGAGGCCGGCGACGACCGAAGCCATCAACGCAAATCTGCGGGCCGAGAACAGCGAACGCCGCGGCGCGCCGTAAGACGGCAGAGACGAAAGATCGGTGGGTCGTTCGGTCATTCTAAAAATCTCCAAGAGCCAGAATTCGAAAGGTGCGGGGGCAAGCACCGGACGTGTTTAAACATGGGGGCGTCAGCCTTACGGCGCGCTGGCTGCGGAATTAAACTTTTGTAATAGAGACGAGACCGGGTGCGGCAGAATATCGCAGCTTCGCCAATGAGTTAGCCGCGAGCTGCAGCGCTTGCGGCTAACTCCGCCCGGAGGGTTCCGGGGTCGCAAAATCGCGAGCGGTCAGACCGCCCTGACGCTGGCAATGAAACCCTCGACTTCGCGCTTGAGGATATCCGCCTGCTGCGACAGGTCGACCGCGGAATCCTTGGCCTCGCCGGCCATGCGGCCGGTGTCGGACGAGGTGGTGGTGATCTGGACGATGTGGTTGGTCACGTCCATGGTTCCCCTCGCCGCGTCCTGGACGTTCCTGGAGATGTCCTGGGTGGCGTTGCGCTGGCGTGCAGTGTCGACGTCGATGCCCGACATGATCGAGCTGATTTCGGCGATCGTGTTCGAGATCCCGTCGATGGCGCCGCGCGTTTCCGCCGTGATTGCCTGGATGCTCGCGACCTGCTGCGAGATCTCTTCGGTCGCCTTGCTGGTCTGGCTCGCGAGGTTCTTCACCTCGGAGGCGACCACCGCAAATCCCTTGCCGGCCTCGCCGGCGCGCGCGGCTTCGATGGTGGCGTTGAGCGCCAACAGGTTGGTCTGCGAGGCAACCGTCTGGATCAACTGCACGACGGCCCCGATCTTCTCGGCCGCGTCCGAGAGCGCGTGGATGGTGTCGGCGCTCTGGCGCGCCTGCGCCACCGCGCCCTCGGCGCGCTGGGTGGCGTCGGTGACGCGCTGGCTGATCGCCGCGATCGAGGTCGTCATCTGCTCCGTGGAAGTCGCCACCGTCTGGACGCTGGTGCTGGCCTGGCCGGCGGCGCTGGCAACCGCGCTCGCCTTCTGGCTGGTCTCGTTGGCGGCACGCGACAGCGTTTCGGCGTTACCCCTGAGGCGAACGGCCGATGCCGCGACGCTGCCGACGACATTGGCGACGAGGCCGTTGAAGTCGCGGATCTTCTCGTCGAGGTAGCGGGTACGCTCGCGCTGGTTGTGGGCGTCGCGCAGTTCCTGGTCGGTTAGCCGCTGGCGTTCGATCCCGTTGGTCTTGAACACTTCGAGCGCGCCCGCGAGCAGTCCGATTTCATTGCTCCTGCCGAGGCCCGGAATCGGCGTCTCGTACTTCTGCTCGGCCACCTCGCGCATCGCATGCACCATGCCAGCCAGCGGCCGCATGACGCCGTCCCGAACCGCGAAATAGGTCGTCAGGCAAACCGTAAGCGCGATCATGGCGATCGCACCGCAGGCGATCAGGAAGTAGGAGAACGCGGTCTGCGCTTCCTGATAGATCTGCATGGCGTGCTCGCGGCCCGGGCCGCTCAGCGATTTGAACTCAGCGGCAAGCGCCGTGATCTCGTTGTTGAGGTAGAGCACGGCGATGAAGCCCGTGCCGCCGCCGATCCCAAGCAGCACCAGAAGCGCAATGACGACGGATGCGACGAGGAAGCGGATAGTCAAATTGCTGTTGGAAAACATCGGCTTGCTCAAGAGCGTTATGACGAAGCATCATCACGCTCTATCTCTTTGTGAACACGATCTTCGCAGGTCATGCTCTGGACGAAGGGGCGAGGCCAAGTTCCGCACAAAAGGTCAAGATTAGATGAATGCTGCGGCAGAAGCCAAAGCGTATGGACCTACGTAACAGTACGCAGGTCAGGTCCGCCTTTCCTCCGGCGCTTCCTCCGACATCAGCGCAGCCAGCCGGCTCTCCTCTTCAGGAGTGAGATGGGCGCCGGTTGTGGCGGCCGCCGGGGCGGCTGGCCGGCGGCGGCCAAGCCGCCAAAGCGCCACGCCGCCTCCGACCAGTACCAGCGGCGGCACCAACCAAAGCAGCAGCGTATGCGGATTGAAGCGCGGCTTGAGCAGGACGAATTCGCCGTAGCGCGCCACCAGGAAATCAATCACCTGCCGGTCGCTGTCGCCGGCCGCGATCCGCTCGCGGACCAGGATGCGCAGGTCGCGCGCCAGCGGCGCCTCGGAATCGTCGATCGACTGGTTCTGGCACACCATGCAGCGCAGCTCGCGCGACAGCTCCCGCGCCCGGGCTTCCTTGGCGGGATCGACCATGATCTCGTCGGGCTGCACAGCAAACGCCGCCGGTGCGCCGAGCGACACGGCAACCGCCAGCGCACAAGCGGCAAGCGCCCTCCGCATCACTCCGCCGCCTGCAATGCGCGCGCGGCCTTCGCCGGCTTCGGCGCGCCGACGCGCAGGCGCCGGTCGGACAGCGACAAGAAGCCGCCAAAGGCCATCAGCACCGGGCCGAACCAGATCAAGAGCACCATGGGCTTGTGATAGATGCGCACGGCTATGCCGCCATCGGCGGCGATATCGCCGAGCGAGATATAGAGCTGGCTCACCCCGCGCGTCAGCAGCGCGGCCTCGGTGGTGGACGCGCCACGCGTGGTGAAATTGCGCTTCGACGGGGTCATGACGCTGAGGGTCTTGCCGTCGAGGCCGACCGTGAACCTCGCCACCATTTCGCGGAAATTCGGCCCCTGGCGCTGGCCGAGATCGTCGAGCTTCAATTCGTAGCCGGCGACTTTCGCGGAATCGCCCGGCTTCATGGTGCCGATATATTCGCTGTTCCAGGTGGTCTCGCAGACGATCCCGATCAGGGCGATCCCGACGCCGGCATGGGCGAACGCCGTGCCCCAGGCCGCGCGCGGCAGGCCGCGCGCCCGCTGCACGGAGGTGCCGAACGGAAGCCGGAACAGTCCGATGCGCTCGGCGAGGTCGGTGAGCGCGCCGGCGACGACGAATACCGCAAGCCCGATCGCGAGCGGCGCAAAGGTGCTGCCGCCATGCGTCCAGGCCCACAGCACCGCGATCGCAATCAGCGCGGCGATGCCGGCCGCGGTCAGGCGCTGCGCGGCGCCAAGCAGGTCGCCGCGCTTCCACGCCAGCAAGGGGCCGAACGGCACGGCGATCATCAACGGCACGAACAGCGGCCCGAAGGTCAGGTTGAAGAACGGCGCGCCGACCGAGATCTTGTCGCCGGTCAGGACCTCGAGCGCCAGCGGATAGAGCGTGCCGATGAACACGGTCGCGCAGGCCGTGGTCAGGAACAGGTTATTGAGCACCAGCGCACCCTCGCGCGAGATCGGCGCGAACAGGCCGCCCTGCTTCAAGGACGCCGCCCGGGCCGCATAAAGCGACAGGCTGCCGCCGATGAAAAGGCAGAGGATCAAGAGGATGAACACGCCGCGCGCCGGATCGGTCGCAAATGCGTGCACCGAGGTCAGGACGCCGGAGCGCACCAGGAAAGTGCCGAGCAAGGACAGCGAGAAGGTCAGGATCGACAGCAGGATGGTCCAGACCTTTAGCGCGTTCCGCTTCTCCATCACGACCGCCGAATGCAACAGCGCGGTGCCGGCGAGCCAGGGCATCAGCGAGGCGTTCTCGACGGGATCCCAGAACCACCAGCCGCCCCAGCCGAGCTCGTAATAGGCCCAGTACGAGCCCATCGCGATGCCGAGCGTGAGGAAGATCCAGGCCAGCAGCGTCCACGGCCGCACCCAGCGCGCCCAGGCGGCATCGATGCGGCCCTCGATCAGGGCGGCGACCGCGAAGGAGAACGAAATCGAGAAGCCGACATAGCCGAGATAGAGCATCGGCGGATGCACGGCGAGGCCGATATCCTGCAGCACCGGGTTCAGATCCCTGCCCTCGACCGGCGGATTGGCGATGCGCAGGAACGGATTCGAGGTGAGCAGGATGAAGAGATAGAAGGCGCTCGCGATCCAGGCCTGCACGGCGAGCACGTGCGCGCGCAGCGTCAGCGGCAGGTTGTTGCCGAAGGCGGCGACGAGGCCGCCGAACAGCGCCAGGATCGACACCCAGAGCAGCATCGATCCCTCGTGGTTACCCCAGACGCCGGTGATCTTGTAGATCAGCGGCTTCATCGAGTGCGAGTTCTCGAACACGTTGGCGACGGAGAAATCCGAGGTCACGTGCAGCGTCACCAGCGCGATGAACGAGGCGCCAACGAACAGGAGCTGCGCGAGCGCCGTGGAGCGCGCGACGTTCATCAGCGCGACATCGCCCCAGCGGGCCCCAAGCATCGGCACGACCGACTGGATCAGCGCCAGCCCGAGCGCCAGCACCAGCGCGTAATGTCCGGCTTCCGCGATCAACGCATCGCCCCCTGCACCGGCTGCGTCTCGGCCGAGGCGCTGGGCTTGCCGTAATCGTCCTTCCAGTGGCCCTGCTTCTTCAGGGCGTCGGCGACCTCCTTGGGCATGTAGGTCTCGTCATGCTTTGCGAGCACGGTGTCGGCGCGGAACACGCCGGATTGATCGAGCGCGCCCTCGGCGACGACGCCCTGCCCTTCGCGGAACAGGTCCGGCAGAATTCCCTTGTAGGCAACCGGCAGCGTGGCGCTCCCGTCGGCGACCTCAAACGTCACCGCGAGGTTGTCGCCGCGCTTGAGCGAGCCGGGCTGCACAAGGCCGCCGAGGCGGAACCGCTTCCCGGCGGAGATGTGCTTTTCGGCAACCATCGAGGGTGTGGAGAAGAACACAATGGAATCGCGCAAGGCGCTGAGCACCAGCGCAGCCGCCACTGCGAGCACCGCCAGCGAGCCGCCGATCATCACCAAACGCCGCTGCTTACGCGTCATGGTTCCCTATGGTCCTGTCTGTGCGCATGTCATCCATCCAGCCCGAGATTCTTCAGGCCTTCATTGAGCTGGCGCAAGCGTTCGGCATCATTGGCAACCGCCTGGCGGGCATCGGTGAGCGCGGCAACCGCCTTGTCGCGCTCGCCCATCACCATATAGGCCCGCACCAGCCGCAGCCATCCCTCGACATCGTTGCCGTCCTGCTTCAGGCGCGTGGCGAGCCGGTCGACCATGCCGCGGATCATCGCGGAACGGTCGTCCGCGCCCATGTCCTTGGCCGCGGCCATGGTCTCGTCTGACAGCGCTGGCGCGACGACACCGCCGCCGACCCGCGTCAGCGAGGCCTGCACCAGCGATCGCCACGGCGCATCCGCCGGCGCCTTGGCGAGCATCCCGCGCCAGATCGAAGCTGCGTCGGCCTTGCGGCCGTCCTGCTCGGCGGCGAGTCCGAGGAAGTAGTTCGCCTTGGGATCGTCGGCATTTTGCGCCAAGGCGCGCTCGAATTCGGCCTTGGCCTCCGCGGTGACGACACCACCGGCCACACCAGTCAGCGCTTCGCCAAGATCGGCGCGGCGTTCCGAACTGTCGCCGTTATAGGTGATCGAATTGCGATAGGCGCGCACCGCGTCGTCGTAACGGCCGAGCCTGGAGAGCACCGGCGCCAGCACGTTCCAGCCGCGTCCATCGGTCGGATTCTTCTCAAGATGCGCTTCCACCTGCGCCACCAGATTGGCGAGCGGCTGATTGACGTCTGCCATGCGGCTGCGCGCGGCGAGCGGAAAATCGCCGAGCTGTGGCGAGCCCAGGACAAGATAGAACGCCGCCGCCATCACCGGCAGTCCGACCAGCGCGGCCACGGCGGCCGAGCGCCGCAGCGGCAGGTTGGCTTTCGGCGCCACCGCAGCCTCACTGTCCGCGGCCGCAAGCAAGCGTCGGCCGATCTCGACCCGCGCCGCTTCGGCTTCCGACGCCCCGATCAAGCCCGAGGCGAGATCGCGCTCGATCTCGGCGAGTTGGTCCTTGTAGACATTGGCCTCGCTGCCGCCGGATGTCGCAGGCGTCGCGCGACCAAGCGGCCAAAGCACGGCGAAGATCGCCGCGACCGTCATCAGCGCGAACACAAACCAGAGTGTCATCAACGAGTTCCCGGGCGAACGGCACCGAAAGCTGGTACCGATGTGCCGCTTTACACTACCGGCGGGAAGAGGAGCAATTGACAATTGCTGGATCGGAACCGCCCTCCGTAACCGACCGGAGGGAGAAATTGCGGGAGCAACCGTATTTTCGCGCGAACCCGATATCGGTTCGCAGAAGGAAAACCGTCAAAATGAGGATCAGCCGGCGCGGGACGACTTGCGCTCGCCGGTCATGGCGTTTTCCGCGGCGCGGTTCATCAGCGAAGCGTAGTCATGGCCGAACAGGACCTCGCAGAACCGGATCGCTGCGCTGGCCTGCTGCTGCCGATAGCCGCGCACCCTGTGGTCACCGGCGCGCAAGGACTGCACCAGCGCCTCCGTGGACTGCTCGACATATTGCTGCAGGTCGGAATAGGTGCGCAGCGTCACCTCGTTGATGGCAAGCTCGCTCGCATAGGTGCGGCACACCGCGACGAAATCGATGAGGGCGGCGACCTCCTCGACTTCGGTCGGGTCGATCCGGGCGGCGGCGGAGATATCCTTGTCCGGGCGCTGGCGCAGGATGCGGCGGACCCGGCCGGAAACGCTGTCGATCTCCGATTGCAGCGAGTTGGAGATGTCGGCCCGGATCGAGGTCAGTTGCTTGCCCCAGGTGGATTCGTTGCGCAGGTCGAGCTCCGTACGCAGGCCGCGCACACCGTCATGCAGCGTCTTCAGTTGATCCCCGACATTGTCGAGATGACCGCGCCGGATATCGCTGCGCAAGCAGGCCGCGAGATAGGAGAGATCGTGCAAGGCGATCGTGACGGCGACGCCATAGGGCGTGGCGGCGACGCGGATCTCGTCGTCGGAAGCCGCCATCTTGATCGCGAGGCGGATGATCTGCCAGGGCGCGACCAGGCGCTGCATCACCAGCGACAGCGCGAAGGGTAGCAATTGCGGCGTCTGCAGCGAGGGGACGTTGAGCGCCGCGGTGACGGAGGCGATCTGGGTGTCGCCGAACATCCGGAGCTGGCTCGGAAGCCGGCTGCCGAGCGTCTCCAGTGCCTCGCGCGCGCGCAACACCAGCCCGATCGACACCAGGTCTTCGACCACATTGGGCGGGCCGACGCGCGACAGCGTCCGCTGCTTGTCATCGCCCGGCACTGGCGTCGCGACCTTGACGACCGCCTCCGCTGCGGCGAGCTGGTATTTGCGGGCTGCGGCCTCGGCGGCCGAAGTTGCGCCACTGTCATGCGCCTTCACAAGCGCGGCCTCGAATTCGCGGGTCGCATCAGGCGCGCCTTCACGGCCGAGCCACTGCCATATCGGCAGCAGCGAGGTGCGGCGGACCTGTCCCGGCCGGATCGGGAAATTGCCTTCGGCCAGGAACGGCTCGAGCGGACGGAACAGCAGGCGCGCCGGATCATCGCCGCGGGGGCGCGTCGCCTCCTCCTCGGCCCGGCGCACGATCTTGCGTAACTGCTCGAGCACGAGGGTGGCGACGTTGACGTCCTCGCCGCGCTCCACCGCGCGCTCGAACTCGCGCATCAACAGCGCCTGCGATTGCGGCGGAAGCTGCGCGAGATAATCCCTCAGCCGCTCGGTCGGTGTCTGGCTCATGGGCCTGGGGTGATTGAGTGCTTGTGATGGCGACGCAGAAGCGCATCGGCTCGGCATGATAGGAGGGCGCGCGTTAAGAAGGCGTTTAGGAAATGATGCACGGGCGCCCCTCGCCGCGGCTCTCGGCCTTCAAACGCCCGGCAATTCCAGCTCCGCCCGCAAGCCGCCGATCGGCGCATTGCGGAGCGACAGGCTGCCGCCGTAGAGCCCGGCGAGATCGGTGACGATCGAAAGGCCGAGCCCCGAG